>JADLGR010000371.1 GCA_020849175.1 Deltaproteobacteria bacterium | reverse complement strand
GGCGTCGAGCTGGCGCCGAGGCCGCGCTCGCCCCGATGGCCATCACGCCGCGCGCAGGGTGTTCGCCGGCGAGACGCCCATCACCGAGTCGGCGTGCATCGCCATCAACCAGCCGGCGCGCGCACAGCGAGGCGACTCTTGCCGTCCGCCGACAACGGGATCTCGAAGACGCCGCGGGTGTCGCGCGTCAGCAGCGCGAACGGGAGCTCGACAAGGTTCATCTCGTCGAAGGCGAGCTCGTCGGCAGGCGCCTCGTTATCTTGAAAGATGATGAGACTCTTGTCGTCATCCGGGGCGCCGACTTCCGCGGCCGCAGTCGATGTAATCATAGATGGATGGATTATGGAGTATTGATTGTACCTGCTCAATACTGCCGACTGCGCGAGGCCCGGTCAACGCGGCGTCGCCACTTCGACTTGACATTGTGATCAATGAGTTCGGTACATACCCAATTCGGTTTGTACCGTTGTCGGTACGAGCGTATCGTGTTTATCGATGAGCACTGTTTGCATTGCATTCCTGAACAGCAAAGGCGGCGTGGGCAAGACCACGTCGGCCGTCAACACGGCCGCGGCCCTCGCGGAGCTCGGACGCCGAGTTCTCCTGCTCGACATGGATGCTCAGTCTCACGTGGCGTCACACCTCGGGCTTCGAGTCGAACCCCAGGAAAGCATCGCCGCCGTCCTGATGGAGAAGCACGGTCGCGTGCGCACCGCGGTCCGTCCCTCGCCGTTCCCGCTGCTCGATGTCGTGCTTTCGACGCCGAAGCTGGAGGAAGTCGAGAGGCTCCTCCTCCTGAGGAATCAACCCGTCGACGCGCTCTGGAAGGCGCTTGTCGGGATCGGGGCGTACGATTTCGTCTTGATCGACTGCGCTCCTGGGCTCGGAATCCTCACCCTGAACGCAATGCGTGCGTGCGACTACGTCATCATCCCGACGGACCTCGACGCATTCTCGGTCGACGGGATGAACCGGCTGGGCAACGGCATCACCGACCTCCACGAGGACTACGCCGGCGCGCCGAGCCAGGTTCTCGGCGTGCTCATCACGAAGTTCGACCGCCGAGAGGTCATCGAGAACCGCGAGAACCGTGCGCGGCTCGAAGCATCGTTCGCGGGCGGAGACGACGTCTTCTTCCGGCGCCGCATCCGCATCGATGAGCACTGCAAGCACGCGACGCGGGAGCATCGGCCCGTACTGGCCGTGCCGGGCTCCCGCGCGGCCGAGGACTACCGGGCGCTGGCGAAGGAAATCCTCGAGCGGCTCGACGACAGGCGCGCCCGCGCGGCGTGATCCACCGCACCACGAACGACCGCACCATTCCGCATCACTTTGACTCACTAACCCTCACTCTCATGACACACAACGAAGCCGGCCTCGCGGCGATCGCCCGCAGCACGCGACGAGTTCGCCAGGAGGCCGAGACACGCGAGCCCGCGTGGGCTACCGACGGGAAGCCGCCGTTGGAGTTCGACGGTCGCAATCACAACACGAGCCTCACGCTCGACGTCGGCCTCTGGGACTGCGTCCTCGAGACCGCATACGTCCTGACGAAGCGTTCCCGAGCCGCCGGACGAAGGCGCGTGAACATCGTCGACGTTCTCGAAACCGCATTCGCGACCTTTCACGAGCTGCCCATTGAGGAGCAGCTCGAGCGCGTCTGGAAGCACCGGTAGGTACCAGACTCGGTACATCGGTATGTCGGTACCCACCCGTTCCCGGATTGGGAACACTATTCCCTCACCTTCAACTGGATGAACGAGAAGGAGCGACCGGCTCCGCGCATCTACGTCGCGGACCTGGCCGCCTACAACGCGGCCGAGCTTCGCGGCGAATGGATCGAGCTCACACCTGACACGACCGTCGAGGATCTCCAGCAGGCGATTCGCGCGCTCCTCGAACGATGCTCGCGCGGCGAATACGTCGCGGAGGAGTACGCGATCCACGACTACGAGAACTTCCACGGCTACGAGCTCGACGAGTACGAGCACCCCGAGACCGTCGTGAAAGTCGCCGCGTTCATCGCCGAGCACGGGGAGCTCGGCGCGAAGCTCGTCAACCAGAGCTACGACGTCGACGAGGCACGCGGCGTCCTCGAAGACCAGTACGCTGGCTGTGGCGACTCGCTTGCCGATTGGGCGAGCGAGTTTCTCGAAGACAGCGGCCAGCTTGCGGAGATCCCCGAGAGATGGCGCACGTACATCGACTTCGAGCAGTACGCGAACGACCTCGAGCTCGGCGGCGACGTGTTCGCGATCGAAGCCGAGGGAAAGGTCCACGTCTTCTGGACGAGGTAGGGGACCAGCTCGTCGGCCGGTTGGCCGACGTCACTCGCCCCCCGAGGATCGGCGCGAAGGGGGCGCGACGAAGTCGACCTCGAGACGGACGCCGATCCCGTGCGCGATGCGGACCAGCGTGTCGATCGTCACGTTGATGCTCGCCCGCTCGATCTTCGCGTAGTTCTCGCGGTCCATGGAGATCGCCTCGGCGAGCTGCTGCTGCGAGAGGCCCGCGGCCTGCCTTGCCGCGCGGATTTTGGCTCCGAGCTTCTTCAGAATCGCCTTCGTTCGTTCGTCGACCTTGCTGTGCGCCACGCACAGCACCGCGCCTCTTGATGCGCCCGGGCGGTCGGGTAATATATCACCCCCGCGACCAGTTCGCGGAATCTGGAGGCTTCGAAATGGAAAGAGTTCTTTCGACGCGTGCCGCAGCAGCGGCTTGCGCGTTCGTCGTGCTCCTCGTCGGAGGGTGCTTCCCTCCAGCGAACCGCGCGGATCCCGCGACGCCAGCGGGCGCGTCAGCGAAGAGCGCCGTCCCCTTCAAACCGAGGTCCGGCTGCGAGGGGATGGCGCAGATTCCCGGCGGCAACCTGTCGTCCGTCGGCGGCGACGCTCGAAGCGCCGTCGTGCAGCCCTTCTGCATGGACAAGACAGAGGTCACGGTCGCGGCGTACGACGCGTGCGTGAAGGCGGGCAAGTGCACGGAGGCCGGCACCGAGCAGAGCGGGCTGTCGGCGATGACCGGTGAGTCGTGCAACCGGGGCGTCGCCGGAAAGGAGAACCACCCGATCAACTGCGTCGACTGGTCGCAGGCGAAGGCATACTGCGAAGCTGTCGGCGCGAGGCTCCCGACGGAAGAGGAGTGGGAGTGGGCGGCGCGCGGGGGCGAGCGCGCGTCGAAGTACCCGTGGGGGAGCGCCGCTCCTGGCCCGCAGGTCTGCTGGGGCAACAAGAAGACCACGTGCGCCGTCGGCAGCTTCCCCGCGGGGGACGACCCGTGGGGCGTGCACGACCTCGCCGGCAATGTCGCGGAGTGGACGAGCAACGTCTTCAAGGAGGGCGAGAAGACGGTCGTCGGCAGCGGCGGCCGCGTCGTCCGCGGCGGCAGCTACTCAGCCGGATCGATGGACGTCGCGCCAGCGCGATGGCTCGAGGCGTCGTCGAGTCGGGGCGAGGATCCGAAAGACAAGCTCTGGACCGTCGGGTTTCGCTGCGTCACGGCGCCCGCGGGCGGCGCTACGGCCGATGCCCCGGTGACGGCACCTCCGCCGCCGATCAGCGCCGAGGAAACCGCGCGCTGGAAGCTGTATCGCGACAAGAACACGGTCCCGCTCTACCTCGAGTTCCTCGCGAAGTACCCGACGAGCCCGTACGCGTGCGAGGCGCGCTTCCAGTTGAACGACAACCCGAGCGGCGATCTCGTGAAGCTCGCGAGTGAAACGCCTACGGGGTCGGTCGATTGCAACGCCGGCAGCGGCATGATGACGCAGTCGTTCGTCATCAAGCACAAGCAGATCATCGGCAAGAAGTGGGTCGGCAAGTGCCCCGCGAAGGTGCAGCTCGCGTTCGACGTCAAGAACCCGTCGGAAGCCACGCTCCTCGTCGACGCGCGCTACGGCGGTGGACCGTCGTACGCGATCGTGGGGCCGAAGACGACGGCCCGAGTCAACGCGACATCGGCGTGCAAGCCGACCGGCGAGCCGCAGATCGCCGTCGCCGGAGGAACGGCGACGCTGACGTTCACCAAGTGCCAGTGGAGCGGCTCGATGCAGTTCCGCGCCGTGGGCGATGAAGCGAAGGCTGGGAAGCCGCTCCTCGCGGCAGCGCCGCGCGACTCCGCCGCGGCGCTGGCGTTCCTGGAGGCTAACCCCACGTCGGAGCTGTCGTACGCGCTGGCGGACTTGATCATCCTCGAGCGACGCGCGGCCCTCGACGCACTCCTCGCGAATACGAAGACGACGATCAAGCAGGGAACCCGATCGAGCGAGGTCGACCCGCTTCCCTACACCGCCCGCGTCGACAACAAGAACAAGACGGCGGTGACTGTTCGGGTGACGCTGGAGAAGGGCGCCACCGAAGAGTGGGACATCCCCGCGGGCGGTTCGAAGGACACGAGCCAGACTACTCCCGCAGGTGCGAAGCCGGCGTTTCGCGTCGTCTCCGTACGCGTGGCCAGCACGTCGAAGCTCGCCGACGGATGGTACCGCGGCAAGGCGCCGTTCTCAGTGAAGATCGGACGAATCAGCGGCGAGTTCGCCGTGCTTCGGTCCGGGGACAAGTTCCTCGGCTGGTTCTTCGTCTCCGCGCGCCCGTGGGAAGCGTGGGGCATGGGACGGCAGTGGCCTGTCGCCGTCGCGGTCTTCCGCGGCAAGGACAAGGGAGACTCGGTCGACTTCGAGCCCGTCGACGCGACCATGCGCACGTGCGGCCACGAGGACTCGGGGAAGTTCGGCGCCGTCGGCGACAAGATCACTGCGGCGGCGTTCACCGCGAACATCGCGCCGACGGACAAGGGACCGTTCGGCCTCGACTTCAACGGGGACAAGTGGACTCCGCGCGGATGAAGCAGCTCGAAGGAGCCGCCATGATGCCCGAACGACGGATGCTTGCGCCCAAGCCGTTCGCGATGGCGGACGCGATCTCGAAGTACCGCTCGCCCGAGGTCATCGACGTCATGCGGGTCGCGGCTTTCGGCGCGCGCATGGAGCTCCTCGGCTCCTACGAGGAGAAGGCTGGGGCGACACGCTTCGCTGCGCTCGACGCCGCCGAGGCGTATTACGCGATGCTCGTCTCGCTGGCCGTGGAGAGCATCGCCGGGGTCGCGCGCGATGAGGCTCCGGTGCGCGTGCTCGACATCGGCGCCGGCACGGGCCGTGTCGCGTATGACGTCGCGCGGTCCGAGCCCGTGCACGAGGTCATCGCCGTCGAGCAGTCCCCCGAGCTCGTGAACGAGATCCGCCTCGTCGCCTCCGGTGTACGTCGAGAGGTCTCCGTTCCGGTGACCGCGCGCCAGAGGATGCGCGCGATCCTCCGGCTCCCCGGACCCGCTCCCAAGCTGACGGTACGTCTCGGCGACGCGCACGACGTGCCCGCGGAGACGGCGTCGTTCACGTGCGCCTGTGGCTTCGGCCTGCTCGACCGAGTCGAGCGGCCGCGAGCCGTCGTCGCGGAGCTCGCCCGCGTCTTGAAGCCCGGCGGCGTCGCAATCGTGTCCTGCCTGAACGACTTCTCCGGCGGGCCCGCGAGCGAACAAGAATGGCTCGACCAGGCGGCCGATGCGTTCACGGGAAGCGCGTGGGAGAGCGTTGCGACTCGAAGGCAGCAGCTCGTCCTTCGCCAGAACGCCAAGTGGGCGGAGACCTTCGAGGCGGACATCGTCGTGGCGACCCGAAGCGGGTTGCCGATGCCCGCCGCTGCACCGACGTAGCGACGACGTACCGACGCCTGTACCAACGCGAGCCGAGCCGGTAGCATCGACGCGATGGCCAAGTGCTCGATTCACAAGGATGTGGATCTGGTGACCACCGCGCAGACCGTCTACGGCTACACGTGCGACGAGTGCGGCGCGGAGATCAGCGGTGGCGGCAGCGTCGACAAGGGCGACAAGATCACGGCGTACTGCTCCAAGTGCTCGAAGGACCACACCGACAGGAAGCCCGCCTCGAGATCTGTGAAGACGGTCTACATGACCTATTGTCCGCGCTGCCTCTTCGATCGCGCGTGAACGACGCGGTGTACCAGCGCGTGTACCGCCACCGTTACGGCAGCAGCTACGCTGCTCAACGGGGAGCATCCCCTCAAGCCCCTGAAATTACTGCGCCCGTCGGGTCTCTGATGCGATGAGGACATCGATCCAGAGCCCCGACTTGTGGCGATTGCCAGGTCGACCTACCGCTTGCGGCGTCGCGTAGCTCCTTGCTCGCGGGGTCTCGCGGCAACGCCACAAGTCGGGTCTCCGACCCGACGGGCGCAGTGCGGTCGTCCTGCTGGGCCGACCGATTCGGAGGCGAGCACGGCTCGCCGCTCTTGCAGCAGATGCCGTCGCGGCGCGGCCGCGATACGATAAACCCCGACGCCAGACGCGCCGCCGAGCTTGTGCGCATTCCGGCCAACCTGACCACCCGTTCCGGCGTCACTTGACCACGCGTTCCGGCGCCAGCTGGGCACGGTCGGAGCGAAGCGACGCTCTGATGTGCCTCGCTGTGCCATCGAGCGAAGCGACGGGTGGATGTTCTGGTTCAGGTCTGCTCGGTTCCGAGTCCTTTCTTCTCCCTCATCGACGGTCCGCGCAGTGTGACGACGTGCGCGTTGTGCACGACGCGATCGCAGATCGCGTCGGCGATGGTGGGATCGGCGAGGGCTTCGTGCCAACTTTTCGTGGGCAGCTGCGTGGTGATCACCGTCGACGATCTGCCGTATCGGTCCTCGAGGACCTCGAGCAAGTCGCGTCGCTCGGTGTCTTTGAGCGGTGTCACGAGGAAGTCGTCGAGCACGATCACGTCGAGCTTGGCGAGTCGCGCGAGAAGCGCGGTGTACGAGCCGTCGCCGCGCGCAACCGCGAGCTCGTGGACGAAGCGTGGCACTCTCGTGCAGACCGCGCCGAAGCCCTGACGACACGCGGCCTGGGCGAGCGCGTTCGCGAGGAAGCTCTTGCCCGTTCCCGTCATGCCCACGGCGATCACGTTCTGCTTCTGGCGCACCCAGTTGCAGCCGCCGAGTGCCCGGATGTTCGCCTTGTCGAGCCCACGGGCGGGCTCGCAGACGACGTCCTCGATGCAGGCGCCCCCGATCGGGAGACGCGCCTCCTTGAGCCGCCGGGCGAGCTTGCGGTTGTCGCGTGCCGTCCATTCGCGATCGACGATCATGCCGATCGTCTCCGCGAATGAGATCGCGTGCCCGGGCGGCGACGCAGCGAGCTCGCGGAGCGACGCCGCCATCGCGTGGAGCTTGAGGTTGATGAGCTTCTGGATCGTTTCTTCATGAATCAAGGTCTCCTCCTTCCGTCTTCATCTCGTGTTGCATTCAGTGCACGGTTCCGGTGTCGTCGCCGGACGGAGTCGTCTTCTTGTGCCGGGGCTCGGTGTCGAAGTAGTCGCCGCCACGCACGTTCGCGTGGATCGGCAACGAGGGCTGCGTCGGCTCCGACGGCTCGCCGAGCGGCAAGCGGTCGAGCCCGCGCTTGAGGATCATCTCCACGCTCTTGCGCGTCGGGCTTCCGATCGCGATCGCGCGCGCACACGCCGCCCCGGTGCGCGCCTGCCCGTACTTCTTGCTCTGGCGAATGAGGGCCAGGCACGCGCGGAAGCCCTGCTCGGGATGCGGACGCGTCTCGAGGATCGATGCGGCGACCTGCGCGGTGCACGTCCCGACGCTCGCCGCCCACGACACGATGCGTGAGGGCGGCCACTTGCCGTAGTCGCGGTGCGACTTCGGCCGATGCTCCTCGAGCGTCGTCGCGCTCCCCTTGGGACCCCAGTTGCGCCGATGCGACGCGATGCGCTTCCGGTCGAGGATCGCCTCGACCGTCGATGCCGTCGCGCGGACCTCGATCTGCTCTCCGACGAGCGTGTGGTGCACGCTGTAGAAGCGCCCGTCGTAGTCGAAGTGGTAGTCGATGTTCACCTTCGCGACCTTCCAGTCGGCGAGCGCGTACGGTGACGCCGGCAATGCTTTCATCGCCGGCCGGTCGATCGTCTCGAAGAGCGAGCGCCGACAGCCCTCGAGCTTGATGAAACCACGGGTGTTCAACTCCTCGAGCAGCTCGGCGATCGCGACGTTGAGCTCGTCGAGGCCGAAGAAGGTCCGGTTACGCAGCCGCGCGAGGATCCAACGCTGGGCGATCTGCACGCCGACCTCGACCTTCGCCTTGTCGCGAGGCTTACGCGGCCTCGCCGGGATCGGCGCGAAGCCGTAGTGCTGCGCGAGCTCCGCGTAGGTCGGGTTGATCTCGGGGTCGTAGCGATGCGGACCGCTCACGGCGCTGCGAAGCTGATCGGGCACCACCACCTGAGGTACGCACCCGAAGTAGGAAAATGCCCGCACGTGCGAGCCGACGAAGTCGGCAAGCTGCTGGCTGCGGGTCGCCTCGGCATAGGTGTAGTTGCTCGCTCCGAGCACCATCACGAAGAGCTCGACCTCGCTCACCACCCCGGTTTCGGGGTCGACGATGTACGGCTTCTTCCCCGAGTAGTCGGCGAAGGCCTTCTCGCCCGCGCGATGCACCTGCCGCATTACCAGCGGCAGCTTCTCGCGGTAGCTGCCGTACAGATCGCAGAACTGGCTGTAGCAGTACGCGCGCGTCGCGCCGCCTGCCTTCTTGACCGCCTCGCAGTACTCCTCCCACAGCAGCTGCAACGTCACGCCGTCGCGCCGCAGCTCGCGGCCGACCCACTCGAAGTCGATCGCCGCGCGCTTCGCCGGTTCGTTTCGGTCGATCGCGCGAAAGAGCCGGCGCTCGACCTCGCTGTCGCTCAACGTCTCCGCCTCCGCCCACGTCAACCCCGCCTTCTCCGCCCGCGCGAGGTAGTCGTGCACCGAGCCCTTCGAGATCCCGACCGACGCCGAGACCTCGCGGTGCGATCGGCCGCACGCGTGTTTCAATCGCAAGACTTCACGGATCTGCCGCATCGAATGGTGCTCCGACATCCGACCCTCGAACGCCCCAGGAGGCGTCCAGAGCCAGCTGCTTCACGACCATCCACGCCGTCGCCCCGCCGACCACGCCGCAGGACCCGCCCGCGACGCATGCTCCTTCGACTCGACCCCTGACGCCCGGTCAAGTGTGCGCGCGCCGGCTGGTTGATGGCGATGCACGCCGACTCGGTGATGGGCGTCTCGCCGGCGAGCACCCTGCGCGCGGCGTGATGGCCATCGGGGCGAGCGCGGCCTCGGCGCCGGCTCGACGC
>JADLGR010000370.1 GCA_020849175.1 Deltaproteobacteria bacterium | reverse complement strand
GTATTGCCGTGGCCGTCTTGCGCCATACAAGGTGCCAAAGTCGGTTGAGCTCTCAGAGACGGCCCTTCCCCGGAACTCGATAGGCAAGGTGCTGAAACGAGAGATCAGGGAGGAGTACTGGGCAGGAGAGAGTCGGATGGTACGGTGATTGAGTGACTCGAGTCGGATAGCACCCGTCGTGCTCGAGGTGATCCAAGCCGAGATCGAGCAAGATCGGCCCATCGATCTTCCAGCACGCAGACCCGGAGGCGACAGTTGGCCGTCGCCGTCGCTCTCCCCGCCTCGCAAAGGCCGGTATCTATGAACATCGAGCGACTCTTCGTGACTCTGCCGCAAGGTGAAATCCATTGCGCCATCGCTGGCTCTGGGCCTCCCGTTCTCCTTCTGCATCAGACTCCACGCTCCTGGGATGAATACCGCGACGTGTTGCCACTTCTCGGAGCGCGTTATCGCGCCATCGCCATGGACACGATCGGATTTGGAGACTCTGTGAAACCGCCGCTCGCAGCTGGCGCGGATTCTATCGAGAACTGGGCCGATGCCGCTATCGCCTTGCTCAACGTCCTCGAAGTCGAACGCGCTGCGGTCGTTGGCCATCACACCGGCGCTGCCATCGCGATAGAGCTGAGCGCGGCTCATCCGGATCGAATAACGGGTGCGGTCCTCTCGTCGGCTCCGTTCATCCGCCCCCGGAACCACGAACTGCGATCGGGTGGCCCGCCGAAGCGTTTTCCGGTGGACGACGTGGACCGGGTGCCAGATGGAAGCCACCTCCTCGAACTATGGCGGCTGCGCCAGCCGGATTACCCAGAGGGGGACATCGATCTTCTCGAGCGTTTCATCGTCGACGCGATCAAGGCCGGACCACGCGCATCCGAGGGGCACTGGGTTGTCGCACGCTACGTCATGGAGCCGCGTCTGGCGCTGATTCGTTGCCCTGTGTTGTTGATAGCCGCGCCGGGAGATCCGCACTCGTACCCGTCACTGGGGCCTCTATCGAGGAGACTCCCCCACGCAACGGTCGTGGAGATCCCTGACGGGAGAGTGCCACTTCCCGATCAGCTGCCTGCAGTGTTCGCGTCGGTCGTGTCGACGTTCCTCGACACTGTCTACGACGATCAATCGTAACTGGACACATCGAGTCTGGCCGAAGCGACTCGCACCACTAGCGTGCCACCTCGACGGCGCGCGACTCCCTGATGACGATCACCTTCACCTGGCCGGGATACTCGAGCGAGTCCTCGATCTCGCGGGCTATCTCGTGGGAGAGCAGCACGGCGCCGTCGTCGTCGACCTCGGCCGGCTCCACGATCACACGGATCTCCCGTCCCGCCTGCAGTGCATACGCCTTCGCGACGCCACGCTTGGCCGCAGCGATCTCCTCGAGCGCCTCGAGCCGCTTGATGTAGTGCTCGAGGCTTTCGCCGCGTGCTCCGGGCCGGGAGGCCGAGATCGCGTCGGCAGCGATCAGCAGAACTGCCTCCACGGTCTGCGGCTGCACCTCGTAGTGGTGCGCCTCGACAGCGTGGACGACCCCCTCCGCTTCTCCGAAGCGCTTGGCGAGCTGGGCGGACACGGCTGCGTGAGAGCCCTCGACCTCGTGAGTCATGGCCTTGCCGAGATCGTGGAGGAGCGCCGCACGCTTCGCCGTCTTGACCGACGCCCCGAGCTCAGCGGCCATCAACCCGGCTAGATGGACCACCTCGAGGGTGTGCTTGAGCACGTTCTGCCCGTAGCTCGTGCGGTAGCGGAGTCGACCGAGGATCTTGACGAGCTCCTCGTGCATCTCCCCGCAGTTGGCCTCGAACACCGCCTGCTCACCGGCCTGGCGGACATGCTCGTCGAGCTCCGCCTTGGACTGGTAGTACATCTCCTCGATCCGCGCGGGATGGATGCGGCCGTCTTCGATGAGCTTCTCGAGCGTCATCTTGGCGATCTCGCGCCGAAGCCCGTCGAACGACGAGAGAACGACCGCATGTGGCGTGTCGTCGATGATGAAGTCGACGCCGGTGAGGTGCTCGAGAGCCCGGATGTTGCGCCCCTCACGACCGATGATGCGGCCCTTCATGTCGTCGGAGGCAAGCTCCACCACACTGACCGGCGTCTCCGCGGTGTGGCTCGCAGCGACGCGCTGCAGAGCATCGGCGACGAGTGCACGGGCGCGGCGGCGGGCGTCGGTGCGTGCCTCCTCTTCCAACTGGCGGACGCTGCGGGCAAGCTCGTGGCGAACGAGATCCTCGCTGCGTTCGAGCAGCTGCTGCTTCGCCTCTCCGAGCGTCAACCCGGAGGCGCGTTCGAGCTCGTGGAGCGCCTGATCCCGTGCCCCCTTCATCTCGTCCTGCAGCTGCTTCAGGTGCGTCTCTCTGTCGGCAATCCCCTGTTCCCGTCGCTCCAGCTCGACGAGCTTCGCGCCGATCTCGCTCTCGCGCTGGACGATCCGCTCCTCGACCTTGGCGATCTGGAGCCGCCTGTCCTGCACCTCGGACTCGATCTCGCTGCGAAGTCGGACAGCTTGCTCACGCGCCTCGATCTGTGCCTCCCGCCGGGTCGCCTCGGCCTCGCGCTCGGCATCCGCGATCACCGAGCGGCGCCGCTCCTCGGCTGCGCCAAGCCGGGATGCGCTCGCAGCACGAAGCCAGCCCCACATGGCCAGCGCGCCGGCGGCGATTCCGACAAGCACCCCGATGACCGTGAGCATGCCCGCTCCTTCGAGTGGGATTCGGTGGACCGCGGCGGATGCCGCGGATGCTCACATCCGGTCGTTCGCCTCCACGTCAGGCGCTGTCGCTTCGGCGTACGGATCGTGCCTAGTCCCGCTCCTCCTCCGAGGCTGCGTCTGGCAGTGTGTCGAGTGGGCTCGCGGGACAAAGACGGATCATGGTCGGTACCTGGGTTCGGAAAAGCACGGTTTGCAGCAGAACAGTGTGTGGTGAACTCTCGGATGAAGCTCACTCATCCTACGC
>JADLGR010000369.1 GCA_020849175.1 Deltaproteobacteria bacterium | reverse complement strand
CCGTCGACGTGAATCCACGCGCACGCAGCCAGTCGCGGTGCGTTCGGTACGCGACCTCCGGTTTGTCGCCCAGGCAGAAGAGCGCTTCGATGCAGCCCGCGCGCCTCGCACCACCGACCACCTCTGCGACCTCGGCAAGCTCGTAGGTCTTTGCCGCGGGATCGTCCGGAAGCTTCGCGAACGTGCAGTAGGAGCAGCGATCGCGACACAGATTGGTGAGGGGGATGAAGACGTTGCGTGAGAAGGTGACGACGTCGCCCTTCCCGCGCCGCTTGCTATCGAGCGCGGCAGCCAGGACGGCGCCTCGCAGCGAAGCGTCACCGAGTGCCGCCGCGAGCTCGGTCGCCTCGTCGCGGCCGAGCCGCCCGGTATCGAGAGCGTCCCGCAGCAGCGTGCGCGTGCGGGCATCGGAAGGCGCGGCCTCGGGGCGGGGGTGAGTCACCCGGCGATGATACCCCAGCCCCCTCACCTCCCCGCCGCGCGGTACGCTTGGCGGGCCATGACGACCGACGCCGCCACTTCGGATCGCGAGGACGACACCCGGTACGGCGCGTTCAGCGACGCAGGGCCGTGGCAGATCGATCCGGCGCGGCTTCGCTGGCGCGAGGGAGTCGATGCGCTTCGGGCCGCGAGCCAGAAGAGCGTTCCTGCGCTCGTTCGAGCGCGCCGGATTCCACCGGTCGGCAGGTTCACCGAGGCGGCCGTCCTGATCGGCGGCGCCCTCGCGGGCTGGTGGCTGGGCGAGCGTCGCCGCGGCGGCGAGATCTCGCGGACCGGTCTCTCGCGTCGGCTTCGGCACGCCTTCGAGCGCCTCGGGCCGGCTTACATCAAGCTCGGCCAGATCGTCTCATCGGGCCGGGGCATCTTCCCGGACGAGCTGGTGCGCGAGTTCAAGACGCTCCGCGACCAGGTGCGGCCCGAGCCGTTTGCGGCTGTCCGGCGCGTGGTCGAGGAAGATCTCGGGCGGCCGATCGACGCGTTCTTCTCGCACTTCGACGAGCGCTGCCTCGCCGCGGCGTCGATCGCGCAGGTGCACGCCGCGAGACTCGTGACCGGCGAGGACGTCGTCGTCAAGGTGCAGCGCCCCGCGGTCGGCCGACTCGTCCGTCGCGACATCGCGGCGATGGCGTTCATCGCTCCGCACCTCGTCGGCAGGCTTCCCATCGCGGCCCTCGCCAACCCGCCGCAGCTCGTCGAGCTCTTCGCCGAGACCGTCGTCGAAGAGCTCGACTTCCGACTCGAAGCACAGAACATGCTCGACATCGCGCACGTGCTTCGCGACGCCGGCCAGACCATCATCGTCGTCCCGCGCCCGCATCCCGAGCTCGTCACGCGGCGCGTGCTCGTGATGGAGCGACTGAACGGCTTTCAGTACGAGGACATCGAGGGCATGCGCGCGGCGGGCATCGACATCGCCACGATGCTCCGCTCGATGCTGATCTCCTTTCTCGAGGGCGCCATGATCTACGGCGTCTTCCACGGCGACCTCCATGGCGGAAATCTCTTCGTGATGCCCGACGGGCGCGTTGCGCTCTTCGACTACGGCATGACGGGCCGCATGAACGAGATGCAGCGGCGCGCGTTCCTGCGTCTCATGGTGACCGGAGCCGTGAACGACATCCGCGGTCAGCTCGAGGCTTTTCGCGACCTCGGCGCTCTGCCTCCCGACGCCGACCTCGACGTCGTCATGCGGCTCCTGAAGGTCCACGAGCCGGTGAAGGACCCGACGCGCATGTCGGCGGGCGAGCTCGTTCGCGAGATCCAGGACGTGCTCAAGGGTCTGCTCGCGCAGGGCGCGAAGCTACCCAAGCACCTCATGCTCTACGTGAAGGACATGCTCTTCTTCGACGGCGCCATCGCGCAGCTAACGCCCGATCTCGACATGTTCGGTGAGATCGCGAAGATCTACGCCTACTTCGCGCAGAACCACGCCGAGCGCATCCAGCGCGACGCCGGCATCGACCCCGCCCGGGCCGCGCTCGATCTCGACGGCGTGAAGCGCTCGATGGGTCTCGACGCCGACGTCGCGTCCCTGACGCACCGTGACTTGCAGCGGCGGCGACGCGAGATCGAGAAGAAGCTCGCCGATCGCTCCGTTCTCCCGACCGGGCTACGCGGACCCGGGGACTAGCCGCCGTCCTCGATACCGATCCACGCGCGGAGCTGCGCGGGGTCGGCCTGGTGCAGGAAATCGCCGGCAGCGAGCCGCTCGGGGTTGTGGTCTCGGATCGCGCGCAGGATGCCGACGAGCACCGGCGCCATCCGCTCTGTGGGGATGCGCTCGTAGAGCGTGTGCGCGAGACGCGAGCACTCCCGCGAGCCGCCGATCAGCACCACGTGATCGTTCTTGCCGTAGCCGAAGATGCCGATCTCGGCCGTGGGCGGACGCGCGCAGCCGTTCGGGCAGCCGGTCATCCGGATCACGACGTCGACGTCGCCGAGGCCAGCCTGCTCGATTTCATCGATCCACTGCGGGAGGATGCGCTCGGCCTCGGTCATCGCCAGGCCGCACGTGGGCTTGGCCGGGCACGCCATCGAGTTGCGGCGGACGCGACCAATCGACTCGGGAAGCGCAACGCCATGGCGCTCGAGGAGCGTCTCGAGCGCACGCCGGTCGGCGACGTCGCAGAGCACGAGATCCTGCTGCGGCGTGAGTCGAACCGTGAGACCGAGCTCCGCGACGGCGGCGCGGATCCCGCGGCGAAGCTCCGGACCGATCCGGCCGCCCTCGATCGACAGGCCGTAGTAGCCGCCGCCGCCACGCTGCGGATGCCAGCCATGCAGGAGGTCGATCGGTGCGAACGGCTGCTGCTCCGCGTCCTCGAGATCGATTCCGAAGCGCGCGCGAAGCGACGCCTTCACCGCCTCGACTCCGAGTCGACGGATCGTGTACTTCCAGCGAGCAAGTCGCCGGTCCTTCCGCTCTCCGTGCTCCTTCTGCAGGATGGCGATCGCGCGCGAGGCTTCGACGACCTGCTCACGCGGGATGCGTCCCAGGTACAGGCCGAGCAGCGGGGCAGTCGTCTCGTTGTGATGGGTGAGGCCGAGACCGCCGCCCGAGTGCAGATCCCATACGCTCCCAGGAACGATCCCGGATCCCACCACCGGAACGAAGCCGACGTCCTGCGTCAGCACGTCGATCGAGTTGTCCTTCGGGTGCGCGATCCCGATCTTGAACTTGCGCGGCAGGTACTGGCTGCCGTAGAGCGGCTCCTCCGGGCTCACGACGCCGTGCTTGTTGCCTTCTGCATCGGAGAGCCAGACCTGGAAGTACGACGAGCTGCGCGGTGCGAGCTCCTGCGCAATGTCGTAGGCGAGCTCCTGGCCACGCACGTCGCAGTCCGGGTCGAGCGTGTCGAGCGGCGACGTCATCACGTTACGGTTCACGTCTCCACACGCGCTCAGCGTTCCGTCCCGCCGGTAGCCGCGCGACAGATGTCGGATGAGCGGCGCGAGCTTCGGCCCGTAGACGTGGTGGAACTGAACGCTCTGGCGCGAGGTGAGGCGGAGCGTTCCGTCCCCGAACGCATCGGCGGCGTCGTCGAGTGCGAACCACTGCGCAGGACGGATCGCGCCGCCGGCCGGGCACTTGAGGCGGACCATGAAGAAGTAGTCGTCGGCGATTCGCCGGCCGCGCTCGCCGCGCCCCTGCTGCTTGTAGATCCCGTGGAACTTCGAGAGCTCCTTGGCCTCGGCGCCGATCGTCGGCCGTGCTCCGCTCTCGAGCGCGTCGATCTCGTCGCGGAAGGTGTGGATCCCCCCCTTGCCTCCGGAGACGTAGTAGAGCCCCTTGCTCTCGGCCTTGATCCGCTCGTTCTTCGACATCTCGTCGAGCGAGCTGTTCTCGAGCGTGACGGCCGGCCGGGCCGGCGTCTCGGGCGGCGCCATTCGTCTCCTCTCCGGGGGCCAACCGGTGGCGGGGCTCGGCACATCCGGGGCGCTCGAGGGTAGCCGACCCTGGCCGGCGTCGCAGAGACCCCCGCAGTGCCCCCGGGGCGGCTACCCTGCATCCGCGAGGAGGCGACGCTCCTCCTGTGGCCTCGCACGAATCGAGAGAGGGACCTTGCCCGGCTCCGCCCCCACCCCTGCCCGGCCGCCCGGCGCGGCCCACCGCCCGCTGCGGATCACGACCGGTGGCGGAATGACGCTCGCCGCCGATGCCTGGGGAGACCCCGAAGCCGAGGCCGTGGTGTTCCTGCACGGCGGCGGGCAGACGCGCCACGCCTGGGGAGACACCGCACGAGAGCTCGCCGAGCGGGGCTGGTACGCGGTCTCGCTCGATCTGCGTGGGCACGGCGAGAGCGACTGGTCGCCCGACGGATCGTACCGCCTCGACGCCTTCGTCGAAGACCTGCGCGCCGTGCTCGGAGGCCTCGGAAGGCCGGCCACGCTGGTCGGCGCCTCGCTCGGCGGCATGACGGCGCTCGTCGCTGCGGGCGAGGAGCCTCGAAGCGACGTGCGCGCGCTCGTCCTCGTCGACATCGCGCCGCGCATGGAACGCAGCGGCGCCCTTCGAATCGTCTCCTTCATGCTCGCCCGTCCCGAGGGCTTCGCGAGCCTCGAAGAGGCCGCCGATGCGGTCGCCGCGTATCAGCCGCACCGCGAGCGGCCGCGCGACACCCGGGGTCTCGAGAAGAACCTGCGGCTCGGACCGGACGGCCGCTGGCGCTGGCACTGGGATCCGCGTTTTCTGATGGGCGTCGGCGTCCCGCACGCGGGCCAGACGCCCAATCGTCTCGACGAGGCGGCGCGCGCGCTCGCGGTGCCAACGCTCCTCGTTCGCGGCCGGCTCTCGGACCTTCTCAGCGAGGAGGGTGCGCGCCACTTTCTCGATCTCGTGCCGCACGCACGCTTCGCCGACGTCTCGGGTGCGGGTCACATGGTCGCGGGCGACAGGAACGATCTGTTCACACGCGCGGTCGTCGACTTCCTGACGCAGCTCCCCGCCACCGCTTGACGCGCGAGGCCTCTACTTGCGCCGCAGGCCGAGCCGCTTGCGCAGCCTGCGCAGCGGGCGATCTCCCTTTCCGGGGTAGGGCTTCGCGAGCCCGGAGGGCTGCACCTTCCAGCGGCGGTGGCTCCAGATCCACTGCGTGGGCGCCTCGCGAACCGCTGCTTCGATCGCCGCGCTCATTCGGCGCACGTTCTCGACGACGGCCGCGTCGGTCGCAGTGCGGTCGGCGCCCTCGGCGGCGAGCGCGAGAGGAGACGAGACGCGGATGCGGTGCCGGGCGCTCTCTCCCTCGCGGAACATGAAAGCCGGCACCACCGGAACGCCGAGTCGCATCGCGAGGCGCGCCGGTCCGTCCCGCGTGCAGGCCGGACGTCCAAAGAAGGGGACGAAGACGCCCTCTTCCACTCGCGTGCTCTGATCGAGCGGCATCGCGACGCAGCGCCCGGCGCGCAGAGATCTCAGCACGGCGCGTGCCGCGACCCCGCGCCGGATCAGCTCGATCCCTCCGGCTCTACGCCAGCCCGAGATCATGTCGTCGAGGTGCGGGTTGTTCGCCGTGCGGTGGACGATCGACAGCGGCACACCGCGCGCGGCCATGATCGCAGCGAACAGCTCGAAGGAGCCAAAGTGTGCGGTGAGGACGATCACGCCGCCGCTCGGCGACGTCTTGCGCGCCTGCTCGAGGTGCTCGAATCCCTCGATGCTCGCGATTTCGAGCAGCTCTTCGCGCGTCGTTCGGTGCAGGAGCGCCGTCTCGGCGACCATGCGGCCGAAGTTGGCGTAGGTCTCGACGAGCAGCGCCTCGCGCTCCTTCGTCGATGCCTCGGGATAGCCGATGGCGAGATTGATGCGTGCCGTTGCCGAGCGCGGTCCGTGCGCTCTCGCGTAAGCACGGCCGAGCGTCGCACCGAGCGCGACCGCTCGCTCGCGCGGCAGCGAGCTGACGAGGCCACGGACGGCTTCGAGTCCGGTGATCAGGACGCGGTCCCGCACACGGATCAGAGCCGAAACCGGGCGACGTGCAGCGCGTTCGCCGCGTTCGCCCGGCGTCGTGGCGTCAGCCGCCAAGCCCCCGCTCCTTCTCGTCGAGCTCCGCCATCACCTGCTCGTCGATCGCGCGATACGTCTTCATCGCGCGGTCCACCCACTCCAGATCGCCCGCCTTCGCGGCGAGCTCGCGCGCCTTGGTCCGGATCCAGTCGATGTGCCAGGCCTCGTCCTTCGTCACGGCCTCCAGCACCTCACGCGTACGCTCCGAGAGATCGGGGCGGCGCAGATGCTGCTGGTAGCGGCGCAGCGCCCGCTGCTCGACGACGACCGTGAGCGCGAACAGATCGACGATCTTCCTCGGGATGCCGGCGAGCTTGCCGATTCGCTTCTGATAGCCATCGTCGACCTGCACCGGATGCGCGCCGAGCTCCTGGATGCGCTGCGTCCAGAGCCACGCGTGACGCGTCTCATCCGCGAGGTGCTGTGTCAGGGAGATTTGCGACTCCGGATCGTCGACGTGGCGCAGGAGTCGAAACAGGAGATTCGCTCCGTGCAGCTCCGCGTCGCGGAAGTACGAGTAGACGAGCACCTCCTGCTCGACGGGAGTCAGTCCGGGCATGCGTCCTCCGGGTGAGAGCCGCCAGCGTCGGGGCGGGGCCGGCAGGCAGCATAGCCGGGGGGGCCGTCCTCGCACGTCTCGGTGCGCGCCGGTGCTCACGAAGCTCGCTCGCGGCGTCACTCGCGCCTGCAGCCGCGGCGCTTCGCCGGGCGAGATCGCCCTATTCGACGTCTTCGCGCGTCCGCCTGATCCGGATGCCGGTATGTTCGAGCACACCCGAGATCGGTTTCGGCTTGCGGACCGTCACCGTGACGGCATCGGCATCGAACTTGAGGAGCACGGCGCGGGCGATCCGCTCGCCGAGCGCCTCGACGAGCTTGTGCTCCATGTTCGCGGCCACGTCCTCGACGACGTCGTAGATGTGCCCGTAGTGGATCGTCTGGCCGATCCGATCGGTACGGCCGGCCTCTCGCAGATCGCGCTCGATCTCGAGGTCGAGGAGCACCGGACGGCGCATGCGCCGCTCGGCGGCCCGGACGCCGAGCGCTGCCGGGACCTGGATGCCTTCGAGCAGGATCCGGTCGCCGTCGCGTGTCGCCGCCATCGTCGCGTCAGCCGCCGATGCGCGACATCGTGCGCTCGGGCTTGACGTACAGGCCGTCGGTCACGTGGTGCTTGAGCTCCTTGGTCGCGACCACGGCGCGAATCCGCTCGAGAACGACTTCGTCGTCTGCTCCCGATCGCAGCAGGTCACGCAGGTCGTGCTCGCGCACCGAGAACAAACAGGTGCGGAGCTTGCCGTCGGCGGTGAGTCGAATGCGATTGCAGGCCCCGCAGAAGGGCTGTGTCACGGAGTCGATGAACCCCACGCGCCCGGGTGCGCCGTCGGCGAAGAGCCAGTCGCGGCTCGGCGAGTGCGGGTCGAGGTGGGGATCGGGCTCGATCGGCCAGTGCGCCGCGATGCGCTCGCGAAGCTCCTTGCCGGGAACCAGCACGTCCGTGCCCCAGCGCCGCCCGTGCTCGAGCGGCATGAACTCGATGAAGCGCACCTCGAACCCGCGCTCGCGCGCGAGGCCGGCGAACGCCACGACCTCGTGGTCGTTCAGCCCTCGGATCGGAACGTTGTTGATTCGAATCGGCCGCAGTCCGGCGGCGACGGCGGCCTCGATCCCCTCGAGCACGCGACCGAGCGCATCTCGACGCGCCATCTTCTCGAAGGTTGCGCGGTCGAGCGTGTCGAGACTCACGTTCACGCGACGAAGACCCGCGTCCGCGAGCGGGCCGGCAAGGCGCGCGAGCTGCGTGCCGTTGGTCGTGAGTGCGAGATCCGCGAGCCCGGGGATGACCGACAGCAGCTCGAAGAGGTGCGGGAGGTCGCGCCGCAGCAGGGGCTCGCCGCCCGTGAGGCGGATCTTCTTGACACCCGCCGACACCACGAGCCGCGCGAGCCGCGCGATCTCTTCCAGCGAGAGGAGCTGTGCGCGCGGCAGCCACGCGATGTCCTCGGGGATGCAGTAGACGCAGCGCAGGTCACAGCGGTCCGTGACCGAGATGCGCAGGCTCTCGATCCGTCTGCCGAACGAGTCGGTGAGCGGAGCGCGCGCCGCCGGGAGGTCGGAGTCGGGCATGGGCCGTCGAGTATACCGAGCGTCCGCTGGACCACGCCCGAACGGCTTGACGCAGGGCGGCCGAGCCTCGACTCTCGCACCTTGCCCTGCGGAGGCCTTGATGTCCCTCGAGAGCCAGCGCTCGGTCGTGTCGGCGCGCGCGCAAGAAGCAGCGCAGTTCCTCCCCGTCGTGCGGCGCCTGCCGCTCGTGCTCGTCGAGGGGCACGGGGCGCGCGTACGCGACGCGGAGGGCCGCGAATACGTCGATCTCACGGGCGGCTGGGGCGTCACGTGCATCGGCCACAGCCACCCGGCGCTCGTCGAGGCGATCTGCGCACAGGCTGGACGCCTCATGCAGACGACGAATCTCTTCTACACGCAGGCGCAGCTCGACCTGCTGGCGCAGTTCACGCCGCTCCTTCCGCCCGGGCTCACGCGCTCCTTCTTCGTGAGCTCCGGCGCCGAGGCCATGGACGGCGCGCTCAAGGTCGCGCACCGCGCCACCGGCCGAACGAAGTTCGTCTCGACGTTCGACTCGTTCCACGGACGCACGATTGGCGCTCTCTGCGTTCTCGGACAGGCGAAGCATCGCGATCCGTACCGCGCGCTGCTTCCCGAGCCCGTCTTCGTTCCGTTCGGTGATCTCGATGCCGCGCGCGCCGCGATCGACGAGCGAACGGCCGCATTCGTCGTCGAGCCGATCCAGGGCGAGGGCGGCGTCAACGTCGCTCCGCCCGGCTATCTGGCGGGGCTCCGCGAGCTGTGCCACGAGCACGGCACGCTGCTGATCCTCGACGAGATCCAGACCGGTATCGGACGAACGGGACGCCTGTTCGCCTGCGAGCACGACGGCGTCGTTCCGGACGTGATGACGCTCGGTAAGGGACTCGGCGGAGGCTTCCCGGTCGCCGCCTTCGTGACGAGCGAAGAGGTGGCAGCCACCGTCTCGCTCGGTGACCACGGCGGAACGTACGCGGGAAACCCGCTCGCGTGCGCCGCAGTGAGCGCCGTGCTGCGCGTCGTCACCGAGGAGAAGCTGCCGGAGCGGGCGACGGAGCTCGGCGCGCGCGTCATCGAGCGGCTTCGCGCGTTCGCGGCCGATCGTCCGGGCGTCGCCGACGACGTGCGCGGTCGCGGCCTGCTGATCGGAATGTCGCTCACCGACACCGAGCGCGCGGCGACTCTTTCGCTGCGCGCCGCCGAAGCCGGCGTCATCCTCAACGTCACGGCCGGACGGGTGATGCGTCTGTTCCCGGCGCTCAACGTCCCGGAAGACGACCTCTGGCCCGCGCTCGAGACGGTGCTCGCGCTGGTGTAGGAGACTCAGGGCTCCCGCGTCTCGATCCCCACCTCGCGGAGCAGGCGCCCGAGATCGGACGCCTTCGCCACCTCGATGTGAGAGCCGGGAGGCAGCGCATTCGGGAGCTTCCCGAAGTAGCGCTTCGTGGTTCGACCCTCGACGATCACGACGAGGCCGCGATCCGACTCGCTGCGGATGAGGCGCCCGATCATCTGCTTGAGGTGCAGCAGCATGCGACCGAGCGTGAAGCGATCGAAGACTCGAATGCCTTCCTGCTCGAGACGGCGCTCGCGACGCCGCAGCAGCTCGGTCGGCACGTCGAAAGGGAGCTTCTCGATCACGACGGCCTGCAAGTCCGTCCCGGGAACGTCGATCCCCTGCCAGAACGCACGCGCGCCGAGCAGAACCGCTCCGCCCTGACGGAACCGCTCGAGCAGGGCCGCGAGGTCATCGCTCGCACGTCGCGGCGTCAGCACCTCGATTCCCGCCGAGACCAGACGCGGCGCCAGGCGCTCGGCGACCTG
>JADLGR010000368.1 GCA_020849175.1 Deltaproteobacteria bacterium | reverse complement strand
GCTGGGTCCACGAGCACGAAGGCCGCCGCCTGCTCCGCCTCCCCGCGGCGGGCGTCCTCGCGACCCAATGGCTCGGGCTCGCGCCCCCGCTGCCGTGGCAGATCAACAGCGGCGATGCCGACGCGATCCTGATCGAGAGCGCCGCCGTCTGGCGCTATTTCGCGCGAGCCGGGCTGCCTCCGGACCGTCTGCGCCTCACAGGTACGCCAGGCGCCGACCGCCTCGCGCGAGGCATGGCCGAGGCCCGTGGTCGGCGCGCGCAGCTCTGCGAGCGCCTTGGCCTCGACCCGCTCCTCCCCCTCGTTCTCACCGCCCTCCCACCCAACCAGCTCGACGTCCGGGCTCAGACGTGCGACTTCGGCTCTTACACGGATCTGCTTCGAGACTGGATCGATACCCTTGCGGCTGCCGGTGCATGCAATCTCGTGCTGAGCCTTCACCCCCGCTCTCGGATCGACTCCGTGCGCCCGTTCGAGGGGCCCGCGGTCCGGATCGCGACGGAGCCGGTCATCGATCTCATCCCATCCTGCGATCTCTTCGTCGCCAGCGTCTCGGCAACGATCCGCTGGGCCATCGCCTGCGGCAAGCCCGTGCTCAACTTCGACGTGTATCGCTACCGGTACGACGACTATTCGAGCGTGGAGGGCGTGGTGACCGTCGAGTCTCGTGAGGCGTTCGCGCGCGAAGCGCATCGGATGCTCTCCGAGCCCGCTCACCTCGCGAGCCTCGCCCGGAAGCAGGAGGCGGCCGCACCCGATTGGGGTCGGCTGGATGGCGGAGCCGCTGGCCGAATTCTCGCACTCTTCGACGAGATGACGGCTCGTCGTCAGCCGGGCGTGCCGAGCGGCCCCAGCGCGGCGCTCCCGGCGGCGACGAGCACGCCGGCACCGGACCCACAGTCTCGTTGACCGGCCACATCGGCCGGGCCGTACCACGCGGTTCCCGGCACTTCCGTCACTCCACCAATCGCTGTAGCCTCGCTCTCGCGGGAGCCGCCTCACATCCGCGTGCGACGTGACCGGAAGCGAGGAGAGCACCGCGTTCGGCGATCCAGGGGGGTGACCTCATGTCCTATCGCGAGATCGAGCGCTGCAGGGTGTGCGGAAACACGCGGCTGGAGACGATTCTCGATCTGGGAGTTCAGGCGCTGACCGGCGTCTTCCCCCGACCCGGAGAGAATGTCGAGTCGACCCCTGTCGTGCTGGTGAAGTGTCACGGAGAGGGCGCGTGCGGGCTCGTGCAGATCAAGCACAGCGTGTCACTGGAGCAGATGTACGGGGACAACTACGGCTACCGATCGGGTCTCAACCGCTCGATGATGGAGCATCTGCGCGGACTGGCGGAGGCCTGCTGCGGCCTGACCCGCGTGTCGTCCGGCGACGTGGTTCTCGACATCGGGAGCAACGACGGCACGCTCCTCCACTCGTATCTCGAGATCCAATCCGGGCGTCCGGATCTGCTTCCTCCCGGCATCGCGTTCGTGGGCATGGATCCCACGATCCGGAAGTTCCGGGAGTACTATGACCCGCGCATCACAGCCGTCCCCGAGTTCTTCTCCGCCGGGCGATTCCTCGAGGCCGTGTCCGACCCGGCAGGCAAGGCTCGGATCATCACCTCCATCGCCTGCTTCTACGATCTCGAGGATCCCGTGGCCTTCGCCCGGGACATCGCACGGATCCTGCACCCGGACGGCGTCTGGGTCTTCGAACAGAGCTATTCGCTGCTCATGCTGGCCAAGAACATGTACGACACCGCCGTGCAGGAGCATCTGGAGTACTACTCGCTCGCGCAGATCAGTCGCATCCTGCGCGAAGCCGGGCTGTCGGTCCGCGAGGTCGAGCTCAACGACTGCAACGGCGGGAGCTTCCGCGTGGTGGCGGAGCACCGTCGCGATCGCGCGCCGCACCCCTCGGTTCGTCAGCTCGAGACGCTCGAGAAGATCCTCGGCCTCGACGGGCTCGCCATCTATCGACACTTCGAGAGCAGCGCGAAGCTGCACAAGCAGCAGTTCCGCACGCTCCTCGGCGACATCAAGGCGAGGGGGCAGACCGTGTACGGCCTCGGGGCCTCCACGAAGTTCAACGCCGTACTCCAGTTCTGCGAGATCACTCCGGAGCTTCTCCCCAAGATCGGCGAGGTGAACGCGGACAAGTTCGGCCACACGACGCCCGGCACTCGAATCCCCATCGTGCCCGAGCGCGACGTCTTCGCGGACGATCCGGCCTATCTCGTGGTCGGTCCCTACCACTTCCGAGACTTCTTCCTGACGTTGCCCCACGTGAAGGCCTATCTCGCCGAAGGCGGGCGGCTCGTCTTCCCGCTCCCGTCTCTCGAAATCGTCGCCGAATGAGCGCACCCTCCGGCTGGCGTCGTTCGCCCGCTCGCACCAGACTCCGCATGCGGCGAGAGCACCGCACGACGAGCAAGCCCGCGCGGCCGCCCGGAGTCATGAAGGATCCATGACAGGAGAGCCGCGGTCGATCTTTCGCGAGTACTTCTCGGAGCAACCGTTCGTCGACCGCTTCGCGGCGGATGCGAGCGCTGCGGTCGACGTCATCATTCCGATCCTTCACACGAACGAACTCTGGCGGACGAACCTCCTCTCGCTCTATCGCGAGATCCCCATCCATCGCCTCCTGATCGGAGACGGTGGCTGCCAGGACGATTCACTCGACATCGCGAAGGGCTTCCCGCGTGTCGAGATCTTCGATCATACGAGCTTCGTGTCGCTGGGCTTCAGCCTGCGGAAGCTGATCGAGGCGGTCCGCACCGAGTGGTTCATCTACGTCCATTCCGACGTCTACCTTCCTCCCGGATGGTTCGACGTCATGCACTCGCATCAGGCGAGCTACGACTGGTTCGGCTGCCCGCAGCGGCTCACCGTCATGGTCGAGTATCCCCTCGTCGACGAGGTCCGGCCCTACGCCGGCAGCCAAATGGGGCGCAAGGCCGCGTTCGAGAACGGCATCTCGCGCATCGACGACGACTACGTCTACCGGCAGGAGGACTTCGTTCTCGCCGACATCGTCCACAAGGCGGGGTTTCGGGAGGGCCGGATCGAGGACACGTTCCACTACCATCAGCTCGCCCACCGTCCAAGCCCCTGGGCGCGGAAGCTGAGGCGCGTGGTGCTCGAGGCCGAGGAGACGCCGGCAGAGGCGGTTCGTGCCGCAACGATGCAAGCACGCGGTATCGTCAAGTACCTCGATCCCGAGCCGCTGCTGGAGGCCTGGGTGCGCGTGAACGTCGATCGGCTGGTCGAGCTCGAGCAGACCACGTGGGACGAGTTCCTCGCGTGGGTGGAGTCGACTCGTCCGGTCTGGCTGCCGCAGCTTCGCGAGCACGTTCGGAAGCGCGCTCGGAACGAGACCCGATCGGGCAGGCTCATGGCCGCGATTCGACGGCGCTGGGCCGCACTGCGCGGGATCGAGCCGGCGTGAGTGCCGCACCCGGACGAGCCGTGATCATTGGCGCGGGCCGCATGGGTCGTCGGCACGTCGACGTCGTACGCAGGGTCGGGCTGGAGATGGCCGGCATTGCGGACGCGAGTCGCGAGGCGCTCGCGCAGGCGAGTTCAGAAGGCCGATTGCCGGAGACTCTGCTTCACGACGATGCCGTCCGGATGCTTCACGACCTGCGCCCCGATTGCGTCGTGATTGCAACGACCGCGCCCTCGCACTGCGAATACACCCGACACGCAGTCGAGGCCGGAGCGCGCTTCGTGCTCTGCGAGAAGCCGATGGCCACCTCTCTTGCGCGGTGCGACGAGATGATCGATCTGTGCCGGCGCCATGGGGTCTCTCTGGCGATCAATCACCAGATGCGCTTCATGGAGCAGTACACGCGCCCGAGGCATCTGCTCGAGTCCGAGGCTCTCGGTGGCTTACGCAGCATCAACGTCGTCGCGGGCAATTTTGGTCTGGCGATGAACGGAACCCACTACTTCGAGATGTTCCGCTACATGACCGGCGCATCGGCCGTGGAGGTGAGCGCCTGGTTCTCGCCCGAGGTAGTCCCCAATCCGCGAGGACCGCAGTTCGAGGACTGCGCCGGCGTCGTGCGCGCGGTGACCGCCGACGGCAGACGCTTCTTCCTCGACGCGAGCTTCGATCAGGGGCACGGCGTGCAGGTCACGTATGCAGCACGGGCCGGAATGATCTGGGTGGACGAGCTGGCCGGAAAGATGCGCGTCGTCGCGCGTAGAGCGGAGCACCGCGAGCTCCCCACCACGCGTTACGGAATGCCCTGGGAGGAAGACAGCACCTCGATCGCTCCTGCGGACGTGATCGCACCGTCCCAGGCCGTTCTGCGCGCCCTCGTGGAGGGTAAGAACCACCCCTCGGGAGAGGACGGCCGACTGGCCGTCGCCGTCCTCGTGGCCGCTCACGTCTCGCACGCCCGCGGTGGCGTTCCAATCCGCCTCGACGACGCCGCGCTCCCGGTCGACCGAACCTTCGCATGGGCCTGAGACGCTCTCGCGGGCGAACTGCGTGCCTCCCCTCACGCGCCCAGGGCCTGCTTGCTCGCCGCGTCGAGTGACTCCGCCAGATCTAGGCGGCGCCGGTCAGCCGATCGAACAGGCACAGCAGGCGGTCGCCCGCCCGGCCATCGAGCACTCCCCACGCGGGTGCGTCTCGGCGCTGGATGAAGGCCATTTCCTCGAGAAGGCGATCGTCCGAGGTGAGCCGATCCAGCGTCGCGACGAACTCGGTCTGCTCCTCCGTCGCGATCACGGCCTCGAGGTGCGCGTAGTCCGGATATCGATAGCGGTATACGTCGTAGTTGAGAACCGGCTTGCCGCACGCGACAGCCCACTGGATCGTCGCCGAGATGCTCGCAACGAACAGATCGCACAGCGGGATCAGCATCGAGATCTTGTCGTCGGCGATCTTCGCTCCCCAGCGCTCGACCTGTATCCAGTCCTCGCGCACGACGGAAGGATGAAGGCTCACGACGACATTGAACCCGCTCGGTCTCGCCAGAGACCGCATCCAGAACTCGACCAAATCGGCGTACACCTGGAAGTCGCATTCCTTCCTCCCCACGCCGTAGAGCTGATCCGGAGGCAGCGCCGTCACGAGCAACCGTCGTCCGGGCGGCAGGCCGAGACGCTCGAGCAGCTCCGCGCGCCGCCGGGGAAGATCCGCGAGCGCCTCGGACATGAGGTCGTGATCGGCCGAGCCCGTCACCACGAGCTGCTCCGGAGGAAGCCCCTCTCGCACGCAATACGCGCGGACCGCAAGGCTCTCGAGAGCGATCGCGTCGGCAAAGCCGCTGTGCAGCGTCCACGGCTGCGGCGGCGCGAGTCCCAGCCACTCGCGGGCGAGCAGCTGTTCGCCGGGAAGCGCGACCAGCGTCGTCCCGCCGTGCTCGTGGCCCCAGCGTGGATGAAGAGCCACAGCGAGCCGGTTCGGCCACCGCTGCGCCTGATAGTCCGGATTGCCCGACATGGCCTCCGCCCACTCGCGCTTCGCGGCCATGAACGCCGGGACCACCACACTCGACACGCCGGCCTCGTGGCCCGCCCTGATGTACGCCGCGATGTCGTAGCGGTTGTCCGAGGGAAAGATCATCAGCACGACGCCCTCGTCGGCGACGAGGCGGCGTATCCGAGCCTTCGTGGCGCGCAAGGCATCGACGTGCTCCAGCGGAGTCCTCCAGCCCCGGGCCGCCAGCCGCCTTGCAACGAGGTGCACCAGACCCGCGCGGTTTCCCTCCGCGCTGTCCGGTCCGACGAACCGGATCTCGTCCCTCTTGCAGATCTCGCGGTCGCGCTCCAGCGTCGGATACACCGAGGCGAAGAAGAACAGCGGCTCGTAGGCACGCGACCGCTTCAGCAGGCGTGCCGTCGGAAGCAGGTTCACGAAGTACGTGTTCGTGTGGACCACGAGCAGGACCGCTCGTTTGCCCCCGGCCTTCGGCGACGACGGCCGCGAAGAAGACGCCGCGCTCGATCCTACCGGCGCGTCGCTACCACTCGAGATCATGTCTTCTCGGCCAGAACTCTCACCACGCTGCCCGCACGAAGGCAGTTCGCGAGTGCGGGCGCCATCCTCCGGTCCCAGGAGTTGAGCGGCTCACGACTCCAGAGGCGATCCAGCATCCGAAAGATCCGCTCGACGCCCTTTCGCGTAGGCGGCGGATGAAGCGTCGTGAATGCCGGGGTAAAGTACGCTCGCAGGACCTCGCGTAGGCTGAAATCGAGCGACTGGTACGTCGTCCTTCTCACCTCGAAGCCGCACCTCCGCAGGACCAGTCCGAGCGTCGCCGCAGACCAGTAGTTGAGATGCTCGAATCCGAAGACGCAGACGTGTCGCGCCCCCACCAGCCGGTAGATGATCCCTCTGATGTTCGGAACCTCGACGAAGACCACACAGCCGGGCCTTGCGATCCGGGCGATTTCTTTCAGCATCGTCTTCGGGTTCGGAACGTGCTCGAACACGTCGCGCATGTACACGACGTCGAACGTCTCGGCGGCGAACTTCGCAGAAGACAGGTCCGTGTTCAGGATGGTCGGCCCCAGATCCCGGCGCGTCCTCTCGCAGTTCCGCTCGTTGAGCTCGAGCCCATGAACCGTGAAGCCCGCCTCACTTGCCTTTCGCAGAAAAAACCCCTTCGCGCTTCCGATCTCGAGCAGATTGCCCCTGGCGCTGCGCCGAAAGCGGATGATCTCACGAAGGTTCTCCTCGTTCAGCCGGTCGTCCAGCGGAGAGGGCTCGGCGACGTCGTCGAACTTCGTCTCGTTGTAGATCGCGTTCCACTCACCGTTGTAGAACTCGTACGTCGCTCGGTCGTTCAGTCTCGGGTCCAGGTACACCATCGAGCAATCGAGGCAGCGCGAGAACGTGAACCAGTCCTTCTCGAAGAACAGCTCCTTTCGCGGCGAATCGCAGACCGGACAGTCGATGTGCTGCGCGAACTCCGGCCTGAGCGCCTTCGTCGCGGGGTCGAAGCACTTCGCGTGCTCTCTCGCCAGCGCGTTCTTGAGTCGCTCGCCGTACGTCAGCGTCACGCGAGGGTCCTCTCGGTGCCGGGATACGACGGCAGTGCGCCCTTCGAACCCGTAGCACCGCTGCGGAAGCGGCCCGCTCGAGCTGCAACTCTCACCGCGACAGGAGGCGCGACGGAACGACGCGCTTGATCGCCTTCCTCAGCGGGCGGGGGAGCCTCCGCTGCGCGAACGAGATCGCGGCATCGATCGTCGCGTCGACCGTGCGGCCGCGCTGCCGCCTCGGCGCAACTCGCTCCATCGACGTGTACGAGCCGTAGACGTCGAGTGGACCTCTGGATTTCCGGATGAAGTCCGAATCGATGTGGAGGCCCGTTGGCTTTCCCCTCTTCTCGAAGACGAGGAAGACGTGGCTCGTTTGGAGATCTTCGATGCACACGTCTGGCCTGAACCGCCGGACGTTCGCGAGCACCTCGCCGAGGTATGAGGTCCCGAAGCATCTCTCGAGATGGTTCGGCGACAGCCTCGAGCGAGGGTCGTGGTCGTGGTCGTGGATGCAGCGATCGTAGCCGAGCAGCGTCAGGCCGTTCTTGCTCGCCGTCTCGATGTAGT
>JADLGR010000367.1 GCA_020849175.1 Deltaproteobacteria bacterium | reverse complement strand
GCACCCCGGCTGCACGGTTGCAGGCGTTCCCGCCGTCGTCGTCGGCCACTGCCCCGGCGCCCTTCCGGCGCGCGACATGAAGCAGAGCATCGAGAGCGACGCCGACGCGCCGTGAGAAGGCGGGTGGCCGGTCAGCCAGGCGGGCTCCTGCGCGCCAGCTCGCCAGTCGGCCCTCCAGGGCCACACGGCGGTCGGCTCACAGGAAGAGTCTCGTCAAGGCACGACGTTCCCTCACACCGCATCCAAGGATGGCCTGGAGCGGGATCCGGTGGCGAGACGTGGCCCCAGGCTGGTCCCAGCTCGGACTGCTCGGTTCACTGCTCTGCTCGGGTAGAGTGGAGACCCCAAGGTCCCAGGGGCGACTCGCCGGAGCACCGTGACGCCGGCCGATCCCCTGCCTGGTCGGGGAGCGATTCGTGAGCGGCGGCGCCGACAAACCCACCTTCCTCTCGGGCGTGACCCTGCGCCCGGTCCGGCTGAGCGGCGGCCCCTTCCGCCCGATCGGCCTCGCCCTCGGCACCGGCGCCTCGGCGCTCGAGGTGCTCGTCGTCTCGCACGATGGCGAGCCTCCGCTGCCCGCCCTCCGCTCCGCATGGAAGGAGCGCAAGGACGGACGCGCGGCTCCGCTGCTGCTCGTCGCTCTCTACGGCGACAAGGCCGCGCTCTGCGGGCCCGCCGGCGACGATGCGCCCGCCTACGTCGGCCTCGACCCGGGCCAGGTCGAGCGCATCTGCCGCGAAGCCCTCGACCAACCCGACCGCCATGCAGCGCTCCGCGCGCTGCGCGACAGCGTGCCCGCCGTCGAGTCGGATCTCGCGGGCATCCGCAACGAGGGCTTCCTCGCGACCCACGAGCTGCGCGTCGGCGCGCGCTCTCGGGACGACTGGGAGGGCGCTCGGACGAAGGCCCTCCGCGTGATCGGGAAGCGCGGCCACGATCTGCTCTCCGGCCTCGGCTTCAAGATCGAGGCGCACGACCGCGTCGTCTCGCTGCTCCGAGCCGGCGACCGCAAGGTCGCGGTGGCAGTGCTGCTGAACCGCGACGAGGCGCCCGAGCTGCAAGCCGAGCGGTTCTCCAGCCTCTCACCGATCACCTACGCGCTCGCAGTCGCAGATCGCGAGAACGTGCCGTACGTCGTGCTCCAGCACGGTGCGAAGGTCCGTATCTACCCCTCGCGCGTGGGCGTGGGCGTCGGCCGGCGCGGCCGCACCGAGACCTACGTCGAGTGCCATGCCGGCCTGCTCCGCGATGTCGACGCCGCCTACCTCTGGCTTCTCTGCTCTGCCGAGGCGCTCGCCGAAGGCGGAAGCCTCGACCAGCTGATCGAGGAGTCCGGCCGATTCTCGGGCGACCTCGCTGAGCGGCTGCGCGAGCGCATCTACGAGTCCGTGATCCCGAGACTCGCCGAGGGCATCGTCGCCGCGCGAGGGCTCAAGAAGGCCACGGCGCAGGACCTCGCCGACACGTACGAGATGACGATGACGGTCCTGTTCCGGCTGCTCTTCGCGGCGTACGCCGAGGACAAGGATCTCCTGCCCTACCGATGGAACGGGCTTTATCAGCGCCGCTCGCTGAAGACGAAGTCACTCGAGCTGCTGGATCTGGCGCGGGCCGGTGCCGCATTCGACGAGGGAGACTCACTATGGGACGAGGTGACGCGCCTCTTCCGCGCGGTCGATCGCGGAAACCGCGAATGGGGAGTTCCGCCGTACAACGGCGGGCTCTTCTCCGAGGATCCTGAAGTCTCCCGCGTCGGTGCGCTGCTGGCGGCGATCACCTTGCCCAACACCGTGGTCGGGCCCGCGCTGCGCGACCTGCTCCTAGTCGAGAGCGCGGAGGGGCTCGGGCCTGTCGACTTCCGAAGCCTCGGTGTCCGCGAGTTCGGGACCGTCTACGAGGGGCTCCTCGAAAGCGAGCTGTCCATTGCAGAGATGGACCTCTCGATCGATTCCACCGGTGTTTATCGCCCAACCTCTAAGGGAGAGGATCCGCTCGTCCGCAAGGGACAGATCTACCTCCACAACGCTTCGGGCGCGCGGAAAGCGAGCGGTTCGTACTTCACCAAGCACTTCGCTGTTGAACACCTGCTGCAGTACTCACTCGAGCCGGCGCTTCGCGATCATGTCAATAGGCTCGACGCGCTCGATGAGGAGTCCGCATCAGATTCGTTCTTCGACCTACGAGTCGCTGACATCGCCATGGGTTCCGGCCACTTTCTCGTCTCCGCCGTAGACCACATCGAGCGTTGGCTAACAGAGTATCTCTCAAGAAGGAAACTGCCGGGCGTTGCCCACGAACTCGCAGTCCTTCGAGCTGCCGCCTTGGTGGCTCAAGGTGCCCTGGCGGAGCAGACGGAGATCGAAGACACACAACTCCTGCGACGATTGATCGCGCGCCGTTGTATCTACGGAGTCGATCGCAATCCTGTTGCCGTCCAGCTTGCAAGACTCGCCGTATGGATTCACACGTTCGTGCCAGGGCTCCCTCTCAGCTTTCTGGATCACAACCTGGTTTGTGGCGACAGCCTCGTCGGAATCGCGACCGTCGATCATGCGTTGCGAATCCTCGACCCGGACGCCGAGGCCGAACGTGGCAGGAGCTACTCGATCTTCCGCGGTCAGATTCTCGCGTGGATCGGAGAGGCCACCGGACCTTTGCGGCGGCTCGCAAAGATCGCTGACGCGAGTTGGAAAGACATCCGCGAAGCCGGTCGAGCACACAAAGAGGCGCATGACTCCCTCGCACCGCTAAGCCAGCTTCTCGATTTGCTCCTTGCGATCGGAATGGGCCAAGCCCGACCTCTCTCCGGTGTCTCCACCGAGAGCCTGTCCCGCAATCCCGACTTGACGTCGGCTAGAGACGCCGCGCGCGACTTGGGTGCGCTGCATCTGCTCACGGCGTTTCCGGAGGTGTTCCTCCGAAAGCGGTCTGGCTTTGATTGCATCATCGGGAACCCTCCCTGGGACAAGGTGATGTTCGAGGCACAACAGTTCTGGGTCACGCGTGCTCCCGGGCTGAATGCTGTGCCCGCCGCGAGGCGACCTCAGGAGATCGACACGCTGCGAAGCGAGCGTCCGCTAGATGCGGTTGCCGAGGAGCGTGAGCGAGCTTCGCGAGAGCGATTTCAGCATTACGTGCGAGCGTTCTTCTACTACACGGGGCGCGGGCACTACGACTTCGCGAAGCTCTTCGTCGAGCGAGCCGTCGCGCTCCTCGCCGACGACGGCCACCTCGGGTACGTGCTCCCCCGAAATGTTCTCGTACTGGGTGGATGGACCAAGCTGCGGCCGCTTCTGTTCCGCGATCGTTTCTCACTGGTCTGTCAGGCACGCAATAGGAGTGGGTGGCTATTCGAGGATGTTCACCACAGCACGATGGTTGTTCTGTTGACTCGCTCTCCAATCGGGGTTGATCTCGAGCGTGGTGTTCGCGTTTGGCCGGCCTCCGCCAGCGAAGAAGATATCCGTCGCCTCGATCTGTCGACCGCGATGTCTTTCACGCAAGAGGAAATCGAACGGCTCAGCGAGGGCTATGTGATCCCGTGGTTCGAGGATCCAGCCGACCTCAGCGTCTTCAAACTGCTGCGAGATGCCCCACGCCTCAGCAGCGGCGGCGGCTGGATCCGCGGCAGGCACGACGCCCGATGGGATTTTCGCTCCAGCGGGCCTCACGGGAGGCTCGCAACACGATCGGCCAGCAGTGGCGCATGGCGCGTCCTCATGACGCGTCACGTGGGTAGCTTCCTGATCGATCGCGATTCGAAGTACGAGACATTCGTTGCGCCGCGCCGGTTGGTTCCGCTCGACCTTGGCGTGGCGCTTGGGAAGGATGGACCCGAACTCGGTCCCGGCCATCCGCTCATCGTCTTTCGCCACCCGTCCCGCAACGACGATACGCGCACGATCATCGCGGCTGCGCTCGCGGAGAGCGGGGAGCTTCACAACAAGGGGTACGTACACGGGATTGCTTGTAGCGAGACAGCATCACCGCGAGATCAGCTCGCCCTCCTCGGATACCTAAACACTTTCCTTTGCGACTGGTGGGCAAGACGTTTCGTGGATCGTCACGTAACGAGCCCAATCGTCAACAATCTCCCGCTTCCAGCGTGGACCTCCGACGACCGATCGCGGGTCGCGGCAGCAGTATCGGAACTGCTGGCGCGGCGGGGAACGCATGAACTTGCTGGAGGGGTTCGGGTGAAGCGATCGGCGGAGTTCTCTGCGAGCGACGACTTCGAGCTACTCGCGATGATCGAGCGGATCGCAGCTGACGCATACGGTCTTCGCCAGAAGCACCGGGAGGCGGTCCTGCGGGACTTCTCAGAAACGGCGTGCCCTCCGCAGCTCAGGAAGCTGATAATGATGGAGCCCTAAGATGCGACCTCTCTTCGTCGACAACCGCGACGGCAACACGCTTGCGCGGTCGCTGCTCGATTGGTTGAAGAGCCTGAGAGACGAAGAAAAGACACCCGCCGAGATCTGCATCGCGAGCGCCTACTTCAACCCGCAGGGCCTGGAGCTGATCTACAACGAGGCGCGGCACGTTCCGCGCTTGCGCCTCTTACTGGGCGCCGAGCCCACGCCCGAGGCGCAGCGACCGCGGCGGATGCCCAATGAGCCGCCGGAGCCGGAGTGGACGAGTCGTCGCGTGCACGCGGCGCTCTCGGGCCTGGAGCGCGGGCTTCGGGGCGACCGCAATCGGATCCCGTTCGACCCGGAGGCGGACCGCGCGGTGCGGCGGCTGCTCGAGTTCCTGCACTCCGGGCGCATCGAGGTGCGCCGCTACGAACGCCACTTCCTGCACGCCAAGGCATTCATCGTCCGCGGCGGCGAACGCGGCGTGCTGGCGGGCTCCTCGAATCTCACGCGCGCCGGCCTGCACTCGAACCTGGAGCTGAACCTCGGGCATCACGAGGATCCGCTCGTCGGGCGGGTCGAGGAGTGGTTCGACGAGCTGTGGCACGAAGCCGTGCCGTTCGATCTCGCCGCGATCTACGAGGAGCTGTTCGCGCACTACGACCCGTACCTGATCTACCTGAAGGTGCTCTGGCACCTCTACCACCGCGAGCTGGCCGAGGAGCAGGCCGAGACGGGGCACATCCCGATCACCACGTTCCAGAAGCACGGCGTCTGGCGGGCGCGTCGCATCCTCGAACGCTTCGGCGGCGTGCTGGTTGCCGACGGCGTCGGGCTCGGGAAGACCTACACGGCCGGCGAGATCATGCGCGAGTACCGCGAGCGCCGGCAGCGCGTGTTGCTGATCTGTCCGGCGGCGCTGCGCGACACCACCTGGGAGAAGTTTCGCAACGACTTTTTCCTCGGCGACATCGAGTGCGTTTCCTACGAGGAGCTCGCGAAGGACAAGCAGCTCGATCCGCAGAGCGAGCATCACCACCTCAGGAACCCGCTCGAAGACTACGCGCTCGTCGTGATCGACGAGGCGCACAACTACCGGAACCCGGACGCGCCGACCCGGGCCGCGATCCTGCGCCGGCTGCTCTCGGGCAAGCGGCGCGACGTGCTGCTGCTCTCGGCTACGCCCGTCAACAACTCGCTCTGGGACCTCTACCACTTGCTCCGCTTCTTCATGAAGCAGGACGCCGCACTGGCCGATCGCGGCGTGCTCTCGATCCGCGAGCGCTTCGAGGACGCCACGCGGGTCGACCCGTTCGATCTGCACCCGGACCTTCTCTATCCGATCATCGACGCCACCACGGTCAAGCGAACGCGCCGCTTCGTGAAGCGGCACTACGAGAACGACATGATCCGCGGGCCTCGCGGCGTGCTCGTGCCGATCCGCTTCCCGCGGCCGCTCGCATCGTCGATCGGCTACGACCTCGACGAGGTGCTCCCGGGCTTCTTCGATCGGCTCGAAGACGCGCTCATGCCGGCGACTGGGCACCCCGGCCTCACGATGGCGCGCTACAAGCCCGATCGGTATCCGGCCGGCGGCCACGGCAATCGTCAGGACACGGCGCTGACGGGGCTCCTCCGGTCGGCTCTTCTCAAGCGCTTCGAATCCTCGGCGCACGCCTTCGGGTTCACCGTCGCGAAGATGATCCGCGAGCACGAGGCCTTCCTCGAGGCGCTCGACCGAGGGAAGGTGGTCCGGAAGGAGTTCTTCCGCGAACTCTCAGCCGCCGACGAAGACTTCGACATCGACGAGGCTCTGGAGGCGAGCGACAAGGTCGAAGACGGCGCGCTCTTCGACGTGGCCGCGCTGCGCGCCGACGTGCAGTCCGATCTCGAGCTACTCCGCGAGTTCTGCGCCGACGCGCAGCATGTCCGCGCCGACCGTGACCCGAAGCTCCGCGCTCTCGTGGAGGAGCTGGCGCGTATCGCGGAAGACGCGCGCAAGGAAGCCACGGACGACGAGGACGAGCGCCAGAAGCGGAAGGTCCTGGTGTTCTCGCACTACGAGGACACGGTCGATTGGATCGAGGACTTCCTGCGCGAGACGATCGAGACCGATGCGAGACTTGCCGCCTACCGCGGCCGCCTCGCGTCCGTGAGTGGTGCCGATGTGCGCTCCGGGATTCAGCGCGAGGCAGCGATCTTCGGCTTCGCTCCGCTCACTACGGGCGCCCTCCCCGGCGATGACGCAGATCGCTTCGACATGCTCCTCGCGACCGACGTTCTCGCGGAAGGCATGAACCTCCAGCAGTGTCGCAACATCATCAACTACGACCTGCCCTGGAACCCGATGCGGCTCGTACAGCGGCACGGCCGCGTGGACCGCATCGGAAGCCCGCATCGCGAGATCTATCTCCGCACCTTCTTCCCGGACGAGCAGCTCGACGCGCTGCTGAACCTGGAAGGGCGCGTCCGGCGCAAGCTCGCGCAGGCTGCCGCATCGGTAGGCGTCGAAGACACGCCGATCGAGCTGGGCGCAACGGGCGAGCAGAGCTTCGCCGAGACACGCGAAGAGATCGAAAAGCTGCACCGCGAAGACGCGTCGATCTTCGAGTCCGGCGGCACCGAGGGCGCTGCGCAGACCGGCGAGGAGTACCGGCAGGAGCTGCGCCGCGCGCTCGAACGCTACGGCGACCGCATCGCGAACCTCCCTTGGCGCGTCGGCTCCGGGATGGTGAAGGGCGACCGCACGGGGCACTTCTTCTGCGCGACAGTCGGCGAGCGCGTCTACCTGCGCTTCGTTCCTCTCGAAGCAGATGCCGAGATCGTGAGCGAGATCGGCACCTGCCTCCGGCTGATCGAGTGCACCGAAGACACGCACGCCGTCGTCTCGACCGAGATGGCCGAGTCCGCCTACGCCGCATGGGGACGCGCACGCGATCACATCTACGACTCCTGGATGTTCGAGACGGACCCGAAGAACCTCCAGCCGCGCGTGCGCCGTCTCAACCGCGAGGTCGCCGCGTTCCTCCGCGACAACCCTGCCTCCGACATGGAGCAGGATCGTATCGAGCGCGCGCTCGAAGCCGTCGAGGCGCCCTGGTCACGCCGCGAGGAAGCGCAGCTCCGCGCCGTCTGGGTCCGCGACGACTTCGACCGAGCCGGCCTCAAGGCACGCGCCCTGGTCGAGGAGATCGAGCGTATCGGCGCCGAGCCGTTCCACGCGCCCGAGCCGCTTCCGCCGATCGACCCGGAAGAGGTGGATCTGATCTGTTGGCTGGCGATCCAGCGAGAGCCGGCGGCGGACGGGACATGACGACGGCCAGAGGCGCGAGGACGTGATGCCCGAGGATGTCGACGCGAAGCCTGCGGAAGGCTGACGATGGCGGCCGCTCCGGCGCAGCCGAAGATCTATCACATCACGCACGTGGACAATCTGCCGTCGATCATCGCCGATGCGGCGATTGCGTCCGATTCGGCGATGATCGCGCGTGGCGGGCCCACAGCAGCGATCGGCATGTCCAGCATCAAGCGCCGCCGCGTCGAGGAGTTGGAGGTCGACTGTCATCCTGGAACGAGAGTCGGCGACTACGTTCCCTTCTACTTCTGCCCGCGGTCGATCATGCTCTACGTGATCCATCGCGCGAATCATGCGGAGCTGGCGTACCGCGGCGGGCAGGATCCGATCGTTCATCTCGAGGCGGATCTTCACAGCACCGTCGCGTGGGCTGATGCCGAGCGCCGGCGGTGGGCATTCAGCCTCTCGAATGCGGGTGCGCGCTACGCCCCATTCCGCGCCGATCTCGCCGATCTCGATCAAGTCGACTGGAACGCGGTGGCGGCAACCGACTTCCGCTCGCGCCAGATCAAGGAGGGGAAGCAGGCCGAGTTCCTCGTGTACGAGTCCTTCCCTTGGACGCACGTCACTCGGGTCGGCGTTCGGAACGCTGCGGTGCAGACGCGGGTACAGATGACGCTCGGTGCCGCGAGTCACCGGCCGACAGTCGCAGTTCTATCTGATTGGTACTATTAGGCTCGCGAGGTAGCCATGATCGAGTACAAGACCGGCGACATCCTTGCGGAGGACGTGGAGGCCCTGGTCAACACCGTCAACTGCGTCGGCATCATGGGTCGAGGCGTCGCGCTCCAGTTCAAGAAGTCCTTCCCGGCGAACTTCGAGGCGTACAAGGCCGCCTGCGATCGCGATCACGTTCAACCCGGCCGGATGTTCGTGTTCGAGACGGGGCGACTCACCAATCCCCGCTTCATCATCAACTTCCCGACGAAGCGGCACTGGCGAGGCAAGAGTCGAATCGGCGACATCGATTCTGGCCTCGATGCTCTCGTCTCCGAGATCGAGACCAAGGGGATTCGTTCGGTTGCGATCCCGCCCCTCGGCAGCGGACTGGGAGGCCTGGACTGGGCAGTGGTTCGCCCGCGAATCGAAGCGGCCTTGAATCGGCTCCGGGATGTGCGCGTCGTCGTATTCGAGCCCAGCGGCGGTGCGGATGCTTCCGCAGCGGCTGCGTCGCGAGATGTCCCTGCGATGACCCCTGGTCGCGCTGCCCTCGTTGGGCTCATCGATCGCTACCTCGCCGGGCTGATGGATCCAGCAGTGACACTCCTCGAAGTACACAAGCTCATGTACTTCATGCAGCAAGCCGGCGAGCCCCTGAAGCTCCGCTTCAAGCCTGCTCTATACGGGCCCTATGCAGAGAATCTCCGGCACGTCCTGCACGCGATCGAAGGCCACCTGATCTCCGGGTACGCGGATGGGGGCGATGCGCCGGACAAGGAGCTGGCGCTCGTGCCTGGCGCAGTTCGCGACGCGACGGAGTTTCTATCGGAGCATCCCGAGACTCGCCAGCGGTTCGAGCGAGTGGCGAACCTGGTCGAGGGCTTCGAGTCGCCCTTCGGCCTGGAGCTGCTGGCGACGGTCCACTGGGTAAGCGGCTCCAGCGCAGCCGCTTCGCTCGACGACGTGGTCGTACGAACCTACGCCTGGGGTGAGCGCAAGAGGCAGTTCTCCGCGCGCCAGATTGACGTGGCTCTACGGACTCTCCGCGCGAAGGGTTGGCTTGGCGGAGACGCAGCGGCGAGTACCTGAGGGCAGATCCGGCGACATCGGTCGCAGTGCCTTCCTCACGGGCCTGACGCTTCGGCGCGCGCTCGAGGACTCGCGCGACACGTTCGCGTTACGGCTCCTCACCGCGGGTGTCCAGCTCGGCTAAGTCTCGTAGCAGCTCGGACACGCGGACGTGAGCGTCACCGCGAGGACGTCGAAGGTGTTTGGGGTGAGCGACGGGGATCGAACCCGCGACCTCCAGGGCCACAACCTGGCGCTCTAACCAGCTGAGCTACGCCCACCGCGAGCGTGGGAGGCTAGCGGGAACGGCCTCGCGGCTCAACGCAGGGTC
>JADLGR010000366.1 GCA_020849175.1 Deltaproteobacteria bacterium | reverse complement strand
GCGGGCGGCGTTCGCGGCGGGCGCGCGGTCAAGGGCGTGATTCCGGGCGGCGTCTCGATGCCGATCCTGCCCGCCGACCAGCTCGATGTTCGCATGGCCAACGAGTTCTTGCGCGAGCGCAAGACGCTGCTCGGGACGGGCGGTGTCATGGTGATGGACGACACGACCTGCATGGTGCGGGCGAGCTGCGTGATCGCGTACTTCTTCCGCGACGAATCGTGCGGCCAGTGTACGCAGTGTCGCGAAGGAACGGCCTGGCTCCACAAGCTCATGCTGCGAATCGAGCGCGGAGCCGGAACGATGCAGGAGATCGAGATCCTGGCCGACATCGCCGGCAAGATGGAAGGCGCAACGATCTGCGCCTTCGCCGATGCGGCGGCGTGGCCGGTGCAGGGCATGCTCCGTCACTTCCGCGAGGACTTCGAGCTCCACGTGAAACACGCGAAGTGCCCCTTTCCCGAGAGCTTCGAGCTGTAGATGGCGAAGCTCATCATCGACGGCGTGACGTACGAGGTCGCCGAGGGCCGCACCATCCTCCAGGCACTCGATGACCTCGGCCTGCTGATGAACGGCGTCGACATCCCGCACTACTGCTGGCACCCGAAGCTCACGATCGACGGTTCGTGCCGGCTCTGTCAGGTCGAAGTCGAGGGGTTTCCGAAGCTCCAGATCGGCTGCAACACGCCCGTGAAGGACGGCATGGTCGTCCACACGAAGAACGATCGCGTGAAGAAGGCGCGCGAGGGCGTGATGGAGCTGCTGCTGGTGAACCATCCGCTCGACTGCCCGATCTGCGATCAGTCGGGCGAGTGCAAGTTGCAGGACTACGCGTTCGAGTACGGGGTCCCGCACGCGCGAACCGAGGAGCCGCGCCGCGCGCTCAAGAAGCGCGTCGATCTCGGTCCGACGATCGTCTTCGATCAGGAGCGATGCATTCTGTGCCGGCGCTGCATACGCTTCTGCCGCGAGGTCCCGAAGACCGGCGAGCTCGGCATCTTCAATCGCGGCGATCACTCGGTCGTCGAGCCCTTCCCGGGCGCGAAGGTCGACAACCCGTACTCGATGAACATCGCCGACATCTGCCCGGTCGGCGCCCTGACGACGAAAGACTTCCGGTTCAAGATCCGTGTCTGGTTCCTCGAGGAACCGCAGGGGATCTGCACCGGCTGTGCGAACGGCTGCAACGTCTTTCTCGGCGTCGCGAACAACCTGGTCTACCGCTACGTGCCGCGCCGCAACGACGCGGTGAACCAGACCTGGATCTGCGACGCAGGGAGAATGACGTACGCCGAGATCGGCGCGCCCGATCGACTCGAGCGATCCATGCTGCGCGGCGCCGATGGGACGCTCGACGCGGTGCCGTACGAGCGTGCGATCGAAGAGGCGGCCGCGAGGCTGCGCCGCCTCGTGCAGGCGAAGGGCGCGGGCGCGATCGCCGGCGTCGCGTCGGGATTCGCGAGCAACGAAGACCTGCTCGTGTTCCGGCGCTTTCTCGACGCCCTCGGAGCCGGCGCATCCGGCGTCGCGATTGCGACCGGCGAGGCCGACGACTTGCTGATCAAGGCGGAGAAGGCGCCGAACGGAGCGGGAGCGCGCCTTCTCGGCTTCCCCGACGCCAGCGGTGTCGTCGAGCGGATCCGGAGCGGGGCGACTGCGGGCCTCGTCGTCCTCGGTCGGGACCTCCTGCGTTCCGGAGCCATCGCGAGCGAACACGAGCTCGCGAAGCTCGACACCGTGATCGTGCTCGACACGCACCGCTCCGAGCTCGAGCGCGTCGCACACGTCGTGCTGCCGGTGCGCCACGCGGCCGAGAAGCACGCCACCTACACCAACGTCGCCGGGCGTGTGCAGCGCACGCAGCCGACCGTCGAGCCGCGCTTCGAAGCGTGGGCCGACGGTGAGGTTCTCTCACGCCTCGGCGCCCTTCTCGGCCTCGCGGGCTTCGACGGCAAGTACGACGTGCGGGCGATCTCTCGCGCACTCGCCGGCGCGAATCCGGCCTTCCGCGGCATCGATCTCGAGAGCGTCGGCGACCAAGGGCTTCCCGTCGCGGGCGAGGCGGGGTGACGATGCCGTTCGACGTCATCCTCAAGGTGCTCTTCATCGTGCTGGTCGGTGTCGCCGCCTTCGCGCCCGTCATCACGTGGGTCGAGCGCAAGCAGAGCGCGGTGATGCAGGACCGGATCGGTGCGAACCGCGCCGACATCGCCGGCATCACGATCCTCGGGCTGCTCCACCCGCTCGCCGACGTCCTCAAGCTGATCGGCAAGGAGGACTTCGTCCCGGCCGGAGCGCACCGCTTCCTACACGCCCTCTCGCCGATCATCGCAGCGCTCCCGGCGATCCTCGCCTTCGCCGTCATACCGTACGGCGCCACGTATCAGTTCCCGGGCTTCGCGCCGACGACGCTGGTCGGCGCCGATCTCGACTGGGGGCTGCTCTACATCTTCGCCATCGGATCGCTCGCGACCTACGGCTCGGTGCTCGCCGGCTGGGCGAGCAACAACAACTGGGCGATGCTCGGAAGCCTGCGCGCGTCGGCGCAGATGATCTCGTACGAAGTCACGATGGGCCTCGCCGTCGTCGGCGTGTTCATGGTCTTCCAGACCCTGAGGCTCACCGACATGGTCGTGGCGCAGGACACGACGTTCCGGATCTTCGGGTTCCTCGAGACCTTCGGCATCGTGCAGACGCTCCCGGGCTGGCTCTCGTGGCTTCGGCTGCCGTTCTGGGGCGTCCTCGTCCAGCCGCTCGGATTCGTGATGTTCCTCACCTGCATCATGGCGGAGAACAAGCGAGCGCCGTTCGACCTTCCCGAGGGCGAGTCCGAGATCGTGGCGGGCTACTTCCTCGAATACTCCGGCATGCGCTTCGGCCTGTTCTACATGTCGGAGTTCATCGAGGTGGTGGTGATCGGCGCGCTGCTCGCGACGATCTTCTTCGGTGGCTGGTCGATCCCGTATCTCTCGCAGGAAACGATCATCGGGAGTCTCGAGCCCACGATGGGGGCGGGCCTCGCGACCGCGCTGTGCATGGTCGCGCACGTCGCGACCTTCCTGCTCAAGGTCGTGGTCCTCATCTGGCTCCAGATGCAGATCCGCTGGACGCTGCCGCGCTTCCGCTACGACCAGGTGATGGATCTGTGCTGGAAGATCGTGCTGCCGCTCTCGCTCGTGAACATCTTCGTGACGGGTGCGGTGCTGCTGCTCGTGGAGACGGCGAAGTGAGCTTTCCGGCCGGCGTCTTCTACGTGTTCGCCGCGCTCGCGGTGGTCTCGGCGCTCGGAATGGTGCTCAACCTTCGCAACACGGTCGCGGGGGCGATGTGCCTCGTCGTGACGATGATCTCGCTCGCCGGCATCTACGTCGTCCTCGAAGCGCACTTCGTCGCCGTGCTCCAGATCATGGTCTACGCGGGCGCCATCCTCGTGCTGTTCCTGTTCGTCGTGATGCTGCTCAACCTGCGGAGCGACGCCTTCTCGCCTCCGCGCTCGCGAATCGCGAAGCTCGCTGGTGTCGCGCTCGGAGTCTGGGCGCTGGTGGGCTTTCTCGGTCTGCTGCCCGGAGCCCTGCCTCCGATCGCACAGATCTCGCCGACCTTCGGATCGTACCGCGACGTCGGCCTCTCGCTCTACCGCACCTACGTCGTCGCCTTCGAGGTGACGTCGTTCCTGCTGCTTGCGGCCATCGTCGGAGCGGTCGTCCTCGCCAAGCGGAGGCTCTCCTAGCGTGGTGGTTCCCCTCGAGCACGTGATCGGCCTCTCGGCCGTACTCTTCGCGATCGGAACGATCGGCGCGCTCACGCGTCGCAATCTGGTCGTGATCCTCATGTCGATCGAGCTGATGCTGAACGCCGTGAACCTCTCGTTCGTCGGCTTCGCGCGCGCGCACGGCGACGCGCTCGGTCACGTCTTCGTGCTGATGGTGATCAGCGTGGCGGCGGCCGAGGTGGCGGTGGGGCTCGGAATCGTGATCTCGCTGTTCCGGAACCGCGACTCCGTGAACGTCGAAGACGTGAGCCTGCTCCGGTGGTGACCGAGACCGCGGCGCTTCGCTGGATTCCGCTGCTGCCGCTCGCGTCGGCGGTGATCGGCGGCACCATGCTCGGGCTCCTGCGGCGTCCACTCTCGCGCGGCGTCACGATCGCGATCTCGTGCGGCAGCGTCCTCGGCGCCTTCCTCGTCTCGCTCGCCGCCGTCTGGCGCCTCGTCGGCCTTCCCGAAAACGAGCGGCTGCTGATCGACACCGTCGGGCCGTGGATCACCTCCGGGCAACTACGCGCCGACCTCTCGTTCGCTCTCGATCCCATCTCTGCAGTCATGATCCTGCTCGTCTCGGGCGTGGGTCTGCTCATCCACGTCTACTCGATCGGTTACATGGACGACGATCATCGGGAAGACAAGGGATTTCAGCGCTTCTTCTGTTACCTGAACCTCTTCACGTTCTCGATGCTCACCCTCGTGTTGGGCGACAACCTCGTGCTGATGTTCCTCGGCTGGGAAGGCGTCGGCCTGTGCTCGTACCTCCTGATCGGATTCTGGTACGCCGACCGCTGGAATGCCGTCTGTGGGATGAAGGCGTTCATCGTGAACCGCATCGGCGATTTCGCCTTCCTGGTCGGGATCTTCCTGCTGTTCACGTCGATCGTCGGTGCGCTGCCCGAGGGACGCTCGGTCGGAGCGGTGGTGTTCAGGGACATCGAGGCCGTCTTCCCGTTGATCGCGGAGAAGATGGTTCGGCTTCCCGACTGGCTCTCGTTTCTGCCCGGCGCTCCGGAGTGGAAGCTCGCAACGTTGATCGGGCTCTGCTTCTTCGTCGGTGCCGTCGGCAAGTCGGCGCAGATTCCCCTCTACGTTTGGCTGCCCGACGCGATGGCGGGCCCGACGCCGGTCTCGGCCCTGATCCATGCCGCGACCATGGTGACGGCGGGCGTCTACATGGTCTGCCGTCTGAGCTTCCTCTACGCCGAAGCACCCGGCGCGAGCGCCGTCATCGCATGGACGGGCGGCGCGACGGCGCTCTTCGCCGCGACGATCGCGCTCGTGCAGACCGACATCAAGAAGGTGCTCGCCTACTCGACCGTCAGCCAGCTCGGATACATGTTCCTCGCGGCAGGCTGCGGCGGGTACGCGGCCGCGATGTTCCACCTGCTGACCCACGGCTTCTTCAAGGCGCTGCTCTTCCTCGGCGCCGGCGCCGTGATCCTCGCTCTGCACCACGAGCAGGACATGGAGAAGATGGGCGGCCTCAACCGATTCATTCCGTGGTGGCGGCCGACGCACCTGTGCTTCCTCATGGGCGTGCTCGCGATCGCCGGGACACCCGGGTTCTCGGGCTTCTTCTCGAAGGACGAGATCCTGCTCGCCGCGTACACGGCCGAGAAGATTCCCGGGCACGTCTGGCTCTGGGGAATCGGCGTCGTCACCGCGGGTCTCACGGCCTTCTACATGTTCCGGCTGCACTTCCGCGTCTTCTTCGGCCAGACGCGTATCGCCGCATCGCTCCAGGGGCACGTTCACGAGGCGGCGCCGACCGTCACGGTTCCGCTCGTCGTGCTGGCGCTGCTCGCGATCTTCGGCGGCTATGCCGGGCTGCCGCAGGTCTACGGCGACATGCTCGGCATCGCGCACTCGAACAGCCTCGGCAACTTCCTCGCGCCGTCGCTCGCTGGAGGACATGGCCACGCGGTGTCGGCGCAGACCGAGCTCGGGCTCGGTGGCGTTGCCGTCGCGGTCGCGGTCGCCGGCGTACTCGTGGCCTTCGTCCTCTACCTGCGGCGTCCGGGGCTCGCCGACCGCCTCGCGTCGGCCCTTCCGGGGGTGTACCGCCTGCTCGTCGGTCGTTACTGGATCGACGAGCTCTACGACCGCACGATCGTGCGTCCGCTCGTGTGGATCTCGGAGCGCGTGCTGTTCCGCGGGATCGATGCCGGGCTCATCGACGGCCTCGCCGTGATGGGGACGGCGCGCTCCGTTCGCAGCCTCGCGAGCCGTGGGCTGCGCTTCGCACAGACCGGCTTCACGCAGACGTACTTCGCGTTCATGATCGCAGGAGCGGCCGCAGTGGTCGTCTACCTGCTCGGATGAGAGCCCTGGCCCTTCTCGACGCACACCTGTTGACGATCATCACCTTCCTGCCCGTCGGGGTGGGGCTGCTTCTGCTCGCGCTGCGCGGCCTCTCGCCGCGCGCCGTCTCCGTGATCGGCTTCGCCGGGAGCCTCGCGACCTTCGTGCTCTCGCTCCGGCTCTTTGCGCTCTTCGACCCGGTGCGCGAGGGCTTCCAGCTCGTCGAACGCCACCCGTGGTTCGTCGACTACGGCGTCCACTACTTCGTGGGCATCGACGGGATCAGCCTGCTGCTGATCGTCATGACGACGTTCCTCGTCCCCGTCGCCCTGCTCTCCGCGTGGAACGCGATCCGCGAGCGAACGACGAGCTTCGTGTTCTTCATGCTCTTCCTCGAGACGGCGATGGTCGGGACCTTCGCGGCGCTCAATCTCTTTCAGTTCTACGTGTTCTGGGAGCTGATGCTGGTGCCGATGATGTTCTTGATCGGCATCTGGGGCGCCGAGCGGCGCATCTATGCTGCGGTCAAGTTCTTCCTCTACACCGTCGTCGGCTCGCTGTTCATGCTGGTCGCGGTGCTGTCGGTCTATTACCTGTACTTCCAGCAGTTCGGGACGCTGAACTTCGATCTCGTCGCCGGGCCGGGAGGGCCTGCGCACGGCCTTCTCGACACCGTGGTCCCGATCTCGGGTGAGGCGCCGTGGTGGCAGACGCAGGTATGGCTCTTCGCTGCGTTCGCCCTCGCGTTCGGCATCAAGGTCCCGATCGTTCCGCTCCACACCTGGCTCCCCGACGCGCACGTCGAAGCGCCGACCGCGGGGTCGGTGATCCTCGCGGGCGTCCTGCTCAAGATGGGAACCTACGGCTTCGTTCGCCTCGCCCTGCCATTGTTCCCGGCCGCGGCCGTCGAGCTGGCGCCGGTCTTCTTCGGTCTCGGCCTCGCGGGGATCCTCTACGGTGCGCTCGTCGCGATGGTGCAGGACGACATGAAGAAGCTCGTCGCCTACTCGTCGGTCGCGCACCTCGGCTTCGTGATGCTCGGGATGTTCACCTTCAACCGCGAGGGCCTCGAGGGAAGCGTACTCCAGATGGTGAACCACGGGCTCTCGAGCGGCGCCCTGTTCCTTCTGGTCGGTGTCGTCTACGAGCGACGCCACACGCATCTCATCGCGGAGTTCAGCGGCCTTTCGAAGCCGATGCCGGTCTATGCGGCGCTCTTCGTGATCGTCGCGATGTCGAGCATCGGACTCCCGCTGCTGAACGGATTCGTCGGAGAGTTCCTGATCCTGATCGGAACGTTCCTCGTGAGCCCGGCCGTCGCGACGGCGGCGACGTTTGGCGTGGTTCTCGCTGCGATGTACATGCTGTGGATGCTGCGCCGGGTGCTGTTCGGGCCGGTCGAGCGCGCCGAGAATCGAGGGCTCCTCGATCTCGGGCTGCGCGAGAGGATCGTGATGATGGCGATGATCGTCCCGATCGTCTGGATCGGGGTCCATCCGCAGCCGCTGCTGCGCCGGCTCGACACGTCGACGTCCGCACTGCTGCGGCGCGTCGAAGCAGGAGTCGCGCGCGCGTCGGCCGTGGCCTCCGCACGAGCGGTCGCAGACGCCTTCGGGGAGGAGAAGCCGTGACGCCGGCGCAGTCCGCGGCTCTCCTGCCGAGCGTCCTCGCGCCCTTCGGCATCGTCGCCTGCGGAGCGCTCGTGGTGCTCCTGTGCGAAGTCTTTCTCGCCCGCCGCCGTAGCTTCGTCGGCCGCCCCGTCACGCGCGAGTGGATCGGGACCGTGCTGGCCGGCGTCTCGTCGCTGTTCCTGTTCATCGCACTCGTGGTGTCGATGCAGTTCTTCGTCTCGCTCCCGGCGCAGCGCCTCGTCTTCGATCCCGCCAATCCCATGGTGGCGATGGATCATCTGACGGCTTTCTCGGCGGCGCTCATCTGCATCGTCGCGATCTTCACGTGCTGGCTCTCCGCGTCGTATCTCGTCGAGCTCGGGATCAACCATGGCGAGTACTACGCGCTGCTGCTGCTGGCGTCGTCGGGGATGATCCTCACCGTGCAGGCGGTCGATCTCATGACGCTCTTCCTCGGCATCGAGCTGATGAGCATCCCGATCTACGCCATGGCCGGATTCATCCGGCGAAGTCTGGAGAGCAACGAGGCGGCGCTGAAGTACTTCCTCATCGGATCGTTCACGAGCGCGATTCTGCTCTACGGGATGGCGCTGCTCTACGGGACGACCGGACATACCGACTTCGAGAGGATTCGTGGCGCGTTCGATGCCACGAACCCGATCGCGCTCGCAGGGCTCGGCTTCCTCGTCGTCGGCTTCGGGTTCAAGGTGGCCGCGGTCCCGTTCCACCAGTGGACGCCCGACGTCTACGAGGGAGCGCCGACTCCGATCACGTCGTACATGGCCGCTGGCGTCAAGGTGGCGGCCTTCGTCGCGCTGCTGCGCCTCGTCGCGACGGCCTTCGGCCCCCTCGACGCGAGGCTCTCCGATCTGTTCTGGGCGCTCTCCGCCGCGAGCGTCATCGTCGGCAACGTGATGGCCGTGATCCAGGACAACGTGAAACGCATGCTCGCGTACTCGAGCGTGGCCAACGCCGGCTACATCCTGATCGGCTTCGCTGTGGGAACCCCGGCCGCGCACCAGGCCATTCTCTACTTCCTCCTCGTCTACCTGTTCATGAACGTCGGGGCCTTCGCCGTCGTGATCGCTCTCGCGAACGGTGGGCGAGATCG
>JADLGR010000365.1 GCA_020849175.1 Deltaproteobacteria bacterium | reverse complement strand
TGGAGTGTAGCCAGGTGGATAGAGCTGCCAAGCAAGAGCTCGTCACGACGCTCCACGACGTGTTCAAGGACACGGGCGTGATCGTTGTGGCCCACTATGCCGGCATGACCGTCGCCCAGATGACCGATTTCCGCAAGCGCATGAAAGAAGCGGGCGGGACGGTCAAGGTGGCGAAGAACAAGCTGGCGGTTCTGGCGCTCAAGGAGACCAACTCGGAAGGCATCTCGGATCTCTTCAAGGGGCAAACATGCGTTGCCGACTCGAACGATCCGATGGTGGCTGCGAGGATTGCCGTCAAGTACAGCCGGGAGAACGACAAGCTCGTGATCCTCGGCGGTGCGATGGGCAGCAACATCCTCGACTCCGCGAGCGTCAAGGCACTCGCCGATCTCCCCTCGCTGGACGAGCTGAGGGCGAAGCTCATCGGTCTCCTCAACGCGCCGGCGACGAAGATCGCCCGCACGATCAAGGAGCCGGGAGCCAAGCTCGCGCGCGTCATCCAGGCGCAGGCGAGCAAGGGCGAAGCCGCTTGAGACGTGGTGTGGCACTGATCGCCGCGAGCCGAATGAACATCAGAACCTGGACCGCCGAGCGGTTCGAACCGAACTCAAGGAAACATTGAAATGACCGATCTTGCGAAAATCGTCGACGACCTGTCGAAGCTGACCGTTCTCGAGGCGGCTGACCTCGCCAAGATGCTGGAAGAGAAGTGGGGCGTCTCGGCTGCGGCCGCCGTGGCCGTGGCTGCCGCTCCGGCTGCTGGTGGCGCCGCTGCTGCCGTCGAGGAGCAGACGGAGTTCACCGTCATCCTGAAGGCGGCCGGCGACAAGAAGATCAACGTCATCAAGGAAGTCCGCGCCATCACCGGTCTCGGCCTCAAGGAGGCGAAGGATCTCGTCGAGGCCGGCGGCAAGCCGGTCAAGGAAGGCGTGCCGAAGGACGAGGCTGCAAAGCTCAAGAAGCAGCTCGAGGATCAGGGCGCGACCGTCGAGGTCAAGTAGTTCCAGGTGTCCGGGTCGGCCTTGCGCCGACCCGGACAACTCCCCCGAGGGCCCTGCTGCCATGAGGCACGGCAAAGGACCCTCCGGCGAGTTCGCGAGGATCGGATGAGACCCCGGTCCCGCGCCTGCGAGATGACATTCACGAGATGCGTCGATGGGAGGTGAGGCCCATCCCGGCATCTGCGACGCGAGAGGAGCGCACATGGCTGAAAATTTCACCGGCCGCAGGCGGATGAGGAAGCGGTTCGGCTCGATCGCCGAAGTGGCGGAGATGCCGAACCTGATCGAGGTGCAGAAGAGCTCCTACGATGACTTCCTGATGGTCAAGGAGCCGGCTGGCGGCCGTCCCGAGACCGGCCTGCAGGCGGTGTTCAAGTCGGTGTTCCCGATTTCGGACTTCTCGGGCAAGGCCACGCTCGAGTTCGTCCGCTACGATTTCGACCCGCCGAAGTTCGACGTCGACGAGTGCCAGCAGCGCGACATGACGTACGCGGCGCCGCTGCGCGTCAAGCTGCGTCTCATCGTGTTCGATATCAACGAGGAGACCGGCTCGCGCTCCATCAAGGGCGTGAAGGAGCAGGACGTCTATATGGGCGATATGCCGTTCATGACCCAGAACGGCACGTTCATTATCAACGGCACAGAGCGCGTCATCGTCTCCCAGATGCACCGCTCGCCCGGCGTCTTCTTCGATCATGACCGCGGCCGCACGCACGCCTCGGGCAAGCTGCTGTTCGCAGCGCGCATCATTCCCTATCGCGGCTCCTGGCTCGACTTCGAGTTCGACGCCAAGGACGTCGTCTATGTGCGCATCGACCGTCGTCGCAAGCTGCCGGTGACAACGCTGCTCTATGCCCTCGGCCTCGACGACGAGCAGATTCTCGGCACGTTCTACGGCTCGATCTTGGTCCGTCAGACCAAGAAGGGATGGACCATGCCGTTCATCCCCGAGAAGATGCGCGGCGTGACGCCGGCAGCCGACATTGTCGATGCCAAGACCGGCAGTGTCATCGCCAAGGCCGGCGAGAAGGTTTCCGTGCGTCGTGCGCGAGAGCTTGCCGAGAGCGGCATCAAGGAAATCCTGATCGCCCCCGAGGACCTGGTCGGCAAGTACCTTGCCGAGGACATCGTCGATCTTTCGACGGGCCAGATCTACGGTGAAGCCGCCAACGAACTCGATCAGAAGCTGCTCGACAAGCTGACCGAGGCCGGCGTCGCCGAGTTCACGGTGCTCGATATCGACCACGTCACGGTCGGCGATCACATCCGCCTGACGCTCAAGGTCGACAAGAACGCCAACCGCGACGAGGCGCTGCTCGACATCTACCGCGTCATGCGCCCCGGTGAGCCGCCGACGATCGATGCGGCCGAGACGCTCTTCCACGGCCTGATGTTCGATCCCGAGCGCTACGATCTCTCGGCCGTCGGCCGCGTGAAGATGAACATGCGCCTCGGCGACATCAAGGACTTCGTTCCTGCCGAGGACACGGTGCGCGTGCTGAGGCCTCAGGACATCCTGGCGGTCGTGCGCACGCTCGTCGATCTACGCGACGGCAAGGGCGAGATCGACGACATCGACCATCTCGGCAACCGGCGCGTGCGCTCGGTCGGCGAGCTGATGGAGAACCAGTACCG
>JADLGR010000364.1 GCA_020849175.1 Deltaproteobacteria bacterium | reverse complement strand
TCGTCGGCCGAGATCACCCGGCGCGGGCTCTGGTCGTCGAAGCTCCAGGAGCCGAGGATCTTCGTCGCATTGGCCGCCGTCCGCTCGACCGAGACCAGGTGGCCGGCCGGATCGGTGGCATCGTAGCCGTACGTCCAGGTGACCGTGGCGCCGCTCTCACCGCTCGAGGTGTCGGGCCCCGTCACGGTCTCGAGGTTCTCGTTCGCGTCGTAGGAGTACGTCCAGGTCTGCCCACCGCCGGCAACGCTCGCCACGCGGCCCGCGTGGGCGGGGCCGCCGTACAGCGTGATCGCAAGGCTCTTCGCGCCCTGCGTGAAGGTCTGCGTGCCCTCGCTCGCCGTCACCATGATCGGCGGCGCGCCCGGCGTCTGGATCCCCGTGAGCTGCAGGGCCGCATCGAAGCGGACGCGGGTGCCGTCCTCGTCGGTGAACAGAAAGCTCCCGCCCGCGAGCTTTGCGAGCGAGCCGCCGAAGCTGGCCGACGTCGAGAAAGTCGCGAAGGATGCCGGCCGGACGAAGACCACACCCACGCGCAGCGGCCGGCGGATGAAGTAGGCCTCGCCGTAGGACGCCTGCTCCGGAGTGAGGGCCGAGCGCATGCGCCAGTCGAGCCCGTGCTCCCACTTCTGGCCCATGGGAGCGAGCTCGGCGGTTGGCGCGTAGGCAGCGCCGTAGAGGTCGCTGCTGTAGAAGCGCTCGAAGCGAAGGCCCGAGCCGAGGTCGAGATCGGTCGCGCGCTGCTGGAGAGCGCCCGTCGCGAGGGCCACGGGATCCGCGAAGTAGGCCTCGCACTTCGAGGCCTCGGCCTTCGACGGATCCGGGGCCTTGCCCGTGGCGTCGCAGTCGTTGATCTGAAAGACGGGCGTCACGGACGAGACGCAGTCGTTCGGCGGGTGAGGGCCGCCCTTGGCGTCGTACTCCTCCAGCGTGACACCGCTGCATGTCATCGGAAAGATCCCAGCCGGCCCGCCCGTCCGGCAGTCGACGGCGATGTAGAAGCTCTCCTGCGCGATCTTGCCCTGCTGCTCGCAGTATGCGCTCGGCCGCTGCGTCCAGCCCCACGTCGCGATCAGGCCGGGGCAGGAGCTGATCGCCGCGCGTGCGACACCGGGGCCCAGGCCGGGCAGGACGGACAGCACGACGAAGAGCGGCAAGATCCTCGGGGCAAGACCGGGCAGCATCCGCGTTCACTCCGGGTCGTTCCCTCCTGCATCAGCGCGCCGACGATGCACAGCCCCCCCCCCCGGTTGTCAAGAGCGAAGTAGAGCCATCCGCGGTGGGTACCCCGAACGGCTCCTCCTCGATCGGATCGACTCTTCTCGGGGCATCGTCGCGAGCCGCTCCGACCGGCCTCAATCCCGCCGCCCGCCGCACCGATCCGGGCGGGGGGCCGGCGCGGCGCGGGTTGCCGCATACTACGGGGTCCGCCCCAGGGCGGGAGGAGCGGCAGGATGCAGGGACGCGACGCGCAGGGGCCGGGCTCGGTCCTCGTCACCGGCGGGGCGGGCTTCATCGGCTCGAACTTCGTGCGGCACCTGCTCGCGAGCACCCGCGCCCGGGTCGTGGTGCTCGACAAGCTCACCTACGCCGGGAACCTGCGCAGCCTCGACGACTGCCTCTCGGATCCGCGCGTCCACTTCGTGCAGGCCGACATCTGCGACCGCCGCGCGCTCGCGGCGGTCTTCCGCGAACACCGGCCGGACCGCGTCGTCAACTTCGCCGCCGAGACGCACGTCGACCGCTCGATCGACGGGCCGGCCGCGTTCGTCGAGACGAACCTCGTCGGCACCTTCGAGCTGCTCGAGGCGGCGCGCGCCGCGATTCGCGAGCGCGACGAAGAGGAGCGCGACCGCTTCCGCTTCCTGCACGTCTCGACCGACGAGGTCTACGGCTCGCTCGGCCCCACCGGGCTGTTCAGCGAGGACACGCCGTACGCGCCGAACTCACCGTACGCCGCGAGCAAAGCCGGCGCGGACCATCTGGTGCGGGCGTACCTGCACACGTACGGGCTGCCGACGATCATCACGAACTGCTCGAACAACTACGGGCCGTACCAGTTCCCCGAGAAGCTGATCCCGCTGATGACGCTCAACGCGATCGAAGGCCGGCCGCTCCCGATCTACGGCGACGGCGCGAACGTTCGCGACTGGCTCTACGTCGAGGACCACTGCGACGGCATCCTGCTCGCCCTCGAGCACGGCCGCGTCGGCGAGAAGTACAACATCGGCGGCGGCAACGAGCGAACGAACCTCGAGATCGTCGATCGGCTGTGCGAGACGCTCGAGAAGCTGCTTCCCTCGCGCGAGAACTCCGCGCTCGGCGCGCGTGGCATCGCGAGCTACGCGGCGCTCAAGACCTTCGTCGCGGACCGGCCGGGCCACGACCGCCGCTACGCGATCGACGCGGCGCGCATCCGCGATCAGCTCGGCTGGCGCCCGCGCCACGACTTCGAGTCGGGCCTCGCGCGAACCGTTCGCTGGTACCTCGAGAACCGCGACTGGTGCGAGGCGGTGCAGTCGGGCAAGTATCGTCGCGAGCGGCTCGGAACCGGCGTGGCCGAGACGGAGACCGGTCGATGAAGGGAATCCTCCTCGCGGGCGGATCGGGGACACGCCTGTACCCGGTGACGCGCGGCGTCTCGAAGCAGCTCCTGCCGATCTACGACAAGCCGATGGTCTACTACCCGCTCTCGTCTCTCATGCTGGCGGGAATCCGCGAGGTGCTCCTGATCTCGACGCCGCACGACCTCGGTGCCTTCGAGCGCCTGCTCGGCGACGGAAGCGCGCTCGGCATGCAGATCTCGTACGCCGCACAGCCTCGCCCCGAGGGCCTCGCGCAGGCCTTCCTCATCGGCCGCGACTTCGTCGGCAGCGACCGTGTCGCACTCGCGCTCGGCGACAACGTCTTCTACGGCCACGGCTTCCCACAGAGCCTCGAGGCCGCGGCGGCGCGAACGCGGGGCGCCACCGTCTTCGGGTATCAGGTGCGCGATCCCGAACGCTACGGCGTGGTCGAGTTCGGCGCCGACGGACGCGTGCTCTCGATCGAGGAGAAGCCGAAGACGCCGCGCTCGAGCTACGCGGTGACGGGCCTCTACTTCTACGACAACCGCGTGCTCGACATCGCGGCCGCACTGAAGCCGTCTGCGCGCGGAGAGCTCGAGATCACCGACGTGAACGTCGCCTACCTGCGGCTCGGCGAGCTGCACGTCGAGCTGCTCGGTCGCGGCATCGCGTGGCTCGACACGGGAACCCACGAATCGCTGCTGCAGGCCGCGAACTTCATCCAGGCGATCCAGGAGCGGCAGGGCCTCGAGGTGGCGTGCGTCGAGGAGATCGCCTTCCGCAAGGGCTGGATCGGCGCCGAAGCGCTCCTCGAGATCGCCGCCGAGATGAAGACCAACCGCTACGGCGCGTACCTCGCAGCGCTGGCGCGCGACGGAGGCCGCGGTTGAAGGTCGTCACCACCGAGCTTGCAGGCGTGGTCGTGATCGAGCCCGCGGTGTTCCGCGATCCGCGCGGGTTCTTCGTCGAGACCTATCACGCCGAGCGCTACCGCGCCGCGGGAATCGATGTCGAGTTCGTGCAGGACAACCATTCGTCCTCGGAGCGCGGAACGCTGCGCGGGCTGCACGCGCAGGAGCGCTTTGCGCAGGCGAAGCTGGTCCGTGTGATCGAGGGCGAGATCTGGGACGTCGCGGTCGACATCCGCGTCGGCTCGCCGACCTTCGGCCGGCACGTCGGGGTGACGCTGTCGGCGGACGACCAGCGTCAGATCTTCGTTCCCGCCGGCTTCGCGCACGGCTTCTGCGTGCTCTCGGAGCGCGCGCAGGTCGAGTACAAGTGCACCGACTACTACCACCCCGAGGACGAGCTGCGCGTGCTCTGGAACGATCCCGAGCTCGCGATCCCGTGGCCGGTCACCGCACCGACGCTCTCGGACAAGGATCGCACCGCCGAGCCGCTGCGCGCGCTCCGGGCGCGGCTGCCGCGCTAGGGAGCGTCCGGTCGCCGAAGCTCGACGTACGGCTGGGCCGTGAAGACCGCTCGGCCCTCCGAGGCTGGCGGTACGATCTTGAGCGACTGGAGCACGGAGTCTGCAAGACGGCCGTTATCGCTGAAGACGTAGGCCTGCACGAATGCGTTGCAGCCGCTGCCGCAGCCCTCACCCGCGAAGCGACCGGCGTCCTGCACGACGATGGGCGTGCCGAACCCGGGCGGCTCGAAGGCCGCAACGTGGCTCAGCGACTCGCCGCTGACTCCGAGGCTCGGCGCTTCGACGTTGTTCACCTGCATCAGCAGGCTCTTCGCGCCGAGGTCGAGCATCAGCGAGAAGTCGTAGGCGCCGCCATCGGAGAGCGCGACGCCCGATCGTTCGTACACGGCGGTCTGCACACCGGCCGACGCGACCGCGGGCAGGTCATCGTAGGTTGCGGGCCGCATGGGGCCGAAATAGGCCTGCAAATCGGCGCTTCCCGGCGTCACCACGCCGAACGGTGTCTCGATGCTCTTCTGCGCGTCCTGCGTCGCGGGAATGGTCTCGGAATCGACGTCCGTCACGTCGCTGAGCTGGCGGAGTACCTGCGTCGCAGAGGAGCCTGCCGCTGCCGTACTTCGTCGCGAAACCTCGGTCGGCGATCGCGGGTCGTGGCCAGGTGCGCCCGCGGACACCGCCGGCAGGCCGCCGTCGGATCCCGCACGCGCGAGCCAGCCTTCCGGATCCGACACCGACTGCGTGAGCAGGAGGATCTCTTGTTCCGGAATGCGGTACGGCTCGACAGGAGGCGAGTCCGGTCCGTCGATGCGCGTACCGAAGCCGGCGCTGCGCACGCTCACGCAGGTCCCTGCATTGCACACGTCGATGGCGCCGGCCGGCGACCCGAGGTCGTTCTCGCGGCCCTCACCGAGCAAGACGATGAGCGCGCGCTTCGTCGCGTCGTCGACGCGTCCGGCCACGAGCGTTCCGCGGATTCCAAGCGTTCCCGTCGGCAGCCTGACGGTGACGTCCTGCGGCTGGTCCTTCGCCATCTTCCCCGAGACGAAGCGGAAGACGCCCTGTGCGACGCGCGCGCTCATCCTGCCCGCGCTCGTCTGCGGGTCGTAGACGAACTCGTCGACCACGACCTCGCTCTCGGCGCCGATCGTGAAGACGGTCTGATCGAGCAGCAGGATCTGCGCCCCGGAGCGCAACCCGCTGCGGATCGCGTCCTGCATGAGAATCGGCTCACCGCCGGCGATCTGTCGGCCAGCAGCCTCCTGCGGGCGCGTGAGCGCAACCTGGCCCCGGACGGCGGCGGAGACCCCTGCCTGCTCGGACGCGAGCGCCGGCACCGACGCGAGGAGCAGCGGCGCGAGCACGGCGAGACGGCGTGAGATCGGCATCGAGGCCCCCCTCCCCGGCAGCACCTCGCAGATCTCCGGAGAAACCCGGAGGCGCACGACGGATGGGTCCCCGCGAGCCGGGGCGTGGTTCCACGAGTCGCGAGAAGGCGACCGAGCGTACCACAAGAACTCGGACGAAGCGACGCCGTCGCGACCGGCGCCCCTCGGCCGAAGCATCACGCGACGGGCTCGATCCCCCAGATCCCCGCTGCGTACTCGCGGATCGTGCGGTCGCTCGAGAAGGCGCCCATGCGCGCGACGTTGAGGATCGCGCGGTGCGACCAGCCGTCACGGTCGGCGTAGTCTCGTGCCGCGCGCTCGTGCGTCGCGACGTACGCGTCGAAGTCCGCGACGACGAAGTACGGATCGCGATGGAGCATGAGGCTCTCCCAAAGCGGCCGGAACAGCCCGTGTTCGCGCGGGCAGAAGCGATCGTTCTCGAGGCACTCGATCACGCGCGACGCATGACGGCTCTCGCGTGCGACCACGCGCGGATCGTAGTTGCCGTTCTCGCGCAGCAGCTCGACCTCTTCGACCCGGAGACCGAAGATGTAGATGTTCTCGTCACCGACGGCATCACGGATCTCGACGTTCGCGCCGTCGAGCGTCCCGATCGTGAGCGCACCGCTGAGGGCGAACTTCATGTTGCCGGTGCCCGAGGCTTCTTTCCCAGCGGTCGAGATCTGCTCCGACAGATTCGCCGCCGGAATGATCGCCTCGGCGAGCGAGACCCTGTAGTCCGGGACGAAGACCACGCGCAGCGCGCCGGCCGTCGCGGGGTCCGAGTTCACGATCTGGGCCACGTTGTTCACGAGCTTGATGATCAGCTTCGCGAGGAAGTACTCGGGAGCCGCCTTCCCGGCGAACACGCAGGTGAGTGGCTGCGCGGGCATCACGCCGTCTTCGACGATCGCGAGATAGTGGTGGATCACGCGCATCACGAACAGGAGCTGCCGCTTGTACTCGTGGATGCGCTTGACCTGGACATCGAAGATCGATTCGGGGTCGACGGTGACGCGTGTCAAATCGAGGATCAGCTTCTCGAGCCGGGCCTTGTTCGCGCGCTTCACGGCGTCGAACTCGGTCCGGAAGCCGGGGTCGTCGGCCAGCGGCTCGAGCTCGCGAAGCCGCTCGAGGTCGCAGATCCAGCCGTCGCCGATCCGGCCCGTCACGAGCTTCGAGAGCCCGGGGTTCGCGCGCAGCAGCCAGCGACGCGGCGTGATGCCGTTGGTCTTGTTGTTGATCCGGCCCGGGTAGATCTCGTCGAAGTCGGGGATCACGCGCGTGCGGAGCAGCTCGGTGTGGAGGCGCGCGACCCCGTTCACGGAATGAGATCCGACGATCGCGAGGTGCCCCATCCGCACCTGCTTCGGGAAGCCTTCCTCGATGATCGACGTTCGCCGCAGGCGATCGATGTCGCCAGGCCAGCGGCGGTTTACGTCGGAGAGGAAGTCGAGGTTGATGCGCTCGATGATCTCGAGGTGCCGTGGCAGCAACCGCGCGAGAAGGGGCTGCGGCCACTTCTCGAGGGCCTCGGGCAGGAGCGTGTGGTTCGTGTAGCCGAGCGTACGAACCGTCAGATCGAACGCGCGCTCCCACGGGAGACGGTGCTGGTCGACGAACATGCGCATCAGCTCGGCGACCGCGAGCGCCGGGTGCGTGTCGTTCATCTGGATCGCGATCTGGCTCGGAAAGGCGTCGAACGAGCTGTGCGTCCGCAAATAGCGCGCCACGATGTCCCGGATGGCGCACGCGACGAAGAAGTACTCCTGGAGCAGCCGCAGCTCCTTGCCGGCCTCGTACGAATCGGCCGGATAGAGCACCTTCGAGATGCGCTCGGAGTGCATCTTCTCTTCGACCGCGCGGACGTAGTCTCCGCGGTTGAAGATCTCGATGTCGAAGTCCGACGATGCGCGCGCGCCATACAGACGCAGCACGTTCACGGCGTGCCCGCCGTAGCCGACGATCGGCATGTCGTGCGGGACGCCGACGATGACGCGCCAGTCGACCCACGTCGCGCGGTCGTTTCCGAAGCGGTCGGCCTGATGCTCGACGCGGCCGTAGACCGGAACGAGACACGCCTCTTCGGAGCGCTCGATCAGCCACGGCGTTCCGAGCGATCGCCAGCCGTCGGGCCGCTCGCGCTGGTGGCCGTTCTCGAGCACCTGCCGGAACAGGCCGTACTCGTAGTTGATGCCGTAGCCGTAGCCGGGCATGCCGAGGGTCGCGAGCGAGTCGAGAAAGCACGCGGCGAGGCGTCCCAGGCCGCCGTTGCCGAGGCCGGCGTCGGGCTCGGCCTCGCGCACCTCGTCGACGTCGATCCCGAGCTCTTCGAGCGCTCGGTGACCCAGATCGAGAATTCCGAGGGCCTGGAGGCTGCTCCCGAGTGAGCGGCCCATCAGGAACTCCATCGACAGGTAGTAGAGGCGTTTGGCCTCGGCCGCCTGATAGCGCGCCTCGGTCTCGAACATCCGGTCGATCAGCAGGTCGCGGACGGCGAGCGAGGCGGCCATGAAGACGTCGTATGCCGATGCCTGCGACTGCTGCTTGCCGAGCGAGTAGCGGACGTGCCGCTGCACGGCCTCCTCGAAAGCCGCAATCTCGACCGGCGAGCCGGCCGCCCTGTCGCTCCGCGCCACGGCTCTCCTCTCGACCTCCGCACCCGGTATGTGGCCGCGGAGGCCCCCCGCAGGCATCATACCGCTCCTGTCTCATCGGAGGAGCGGCCCTGTCCCGAGAGGCCCACGAGACGGCTCCCGACTGCGCTGCAATGGGCACATCGAGCCCACTTGAGCCGCCGCCGGCGGGTGCCGATGCTGAGCGCATGGCAGACGCAGCCGGCGAGCAGGAGGTCGGCCGGGCCGACCTCCACCTGCACACGACGTTCAGCGACGGCACGGCGACGCCCGAGGAGACTCTCAACTTCTGCATGACGCGTACGAAGCTTCGCGTCGTCGCCATCACCGACCACGACACGATCGACGGTGCGCTTCGCGCGCGCCGCTACGCCGAGGAGAACCCCGACGTCTTCTCCGGCATGCACGTGATCGTCGGCGAGGAGATCTCCGCGCGCGAAGGACACGTGATCGGCCTGTTCCTCGAGGAGTGGATCGCGCCGGGAATGGACGCGGCGCGAACCATCGAAGCCATCCACCGTCAGGGCGGAATCGCGATCGCGGCGCACCCGTACACGAACCTCATGAAGTGGAACAATCTCGTCGGTGTCGGCGACCTCATCCGCAGCCTTCCGTTCGACGCCGTCGAGATCCGCAACGCGAACTTCACCGAGGTCTTCGCGAACCGGAAGGCGACCCGCCGGCTCGACGGCAAGGCGCAGACGGGCTCCTCCGATGGACACTTCCTCGAATCGGTCGGCCGCTGCTTCACGACCTTTCCGGGCACCACGGCCGGCGACCTTCGAAGCGCGCTGCTCGGGCGAACGACGCGCGCCGAGGGCTCGTGCTACGGGCTTCGGACACTCGCGCGGTTCGTGGCGCGACGGATCCGCTCCGGACAGCGCGTCCTCCCTGATCGGCGCCACTTCTGGCGCGAGTCGGTGGACCACGCGCTCGCGATCGAGGTGCACCGGAGCCGCAATCTCGACACCGCGATCGTGACTCCCGTCGGATGCCTCGACGATCACGCGCTCGCCGAGCTCAAGAGCATGCTCACGCAGCTCGCCGAGTCGGGCGTGGGTCTGGTCGTCGACCTCGCACGCGTGACCGCGATGACCGCGCACGGCGTGACGGCGCTGGTCGGGGGCTTCCGCGCCGCGCAGCGCGAGGGCGTTGGGTTCTGCCTCGCTTCGCC
>JADLGR010000363.1 GCA_020849175.1 Deltaproteobacteria bacterium | reverse complement strand
CGGACCGTAGATGCCCGTCGGGTTGCACGTCACCGCGTCGAGCCCCTGATCGATGAATCGGGCAAGTGCGAGCTCTCCGGCATACTTCGACCGGTCGTACACCGGCAGGCCCGACCGGTCGTCGGCGCGGGGAGAGGTCTCGGAGAGCACGCCGCCGCAGTGCGCCTGGTCGAACGAGTGCACCGACGAGCAGTGCACCATCCGGCGCGCACCCACGGTGAGCGCGGCCGCCGCGACAGTGGCGACGCCCTCGGTGTTGACTCGCCACGCGATCGGGTCCTCCTGCTTGAGGGTGACCATGGCGGCGAGGTGGTAGACCACCTCTGCTCCGTCGAGGGCCTGCGCCATGCTCGCGGGATCGAGCACGTTCGCGTCGCGCCAGGTGACGCCTGGGGTGGGTGCGATCTGCGAAGTGCGGTCGATCGCGGCGACCTCGTGGCCGTCCGCCACGAGCTGGTCGAGCAGGTTGGTGCCGACGAAGCCCGCTGCTCCGGTAACTGCGACCTTCATGGCGACTCCCTGCGTCGAGAATGGCAGGATGAAGGCGAAGGTCCGGCGACCTTCGCTGCGTCAACCTGGGCCGTCATGCTACCGACAGCCCGACGAAGTCGTCACCACGTGTCGATCCCTGGCGTAAATCGTCGGATCGTGAGACTGTGGCGGGCGGCGAGGCCGACGTGAGCACGAGCCACCCCTACTACGAACGGCTTTCCGCGCTCGACGCGTCGATGGTCTTCATGGAGACCAGCCGCACCCACATGCACATCGCCGAGGTGGGCATACTGGACCCGGGACCACTCGTCACCGGCAACGGCAGGCTCGACATCGAGCGCATCCGCGCTCACGTGGCCAGCGGCCTCGACCAAATCCCGCGTCACCGGCAGCGGCTGGCTTTCATTCCCATCGAGAGCCATCCGGTCTGGGTGGACGACGACCGTTTCACGCTCGATTACCACGTGCGGCACACTGCACTGCCGCCTCCCGGAACGATCCGCCAGCTCAAGCGCCTGGTCGGACGCATCCTGTCGCAGAAGCTCGATCTCTCGAAGCCGCTGTGGGAGATGTGGATCGTCGAGGGGATGGAGGGTGGTCGATTCGCGATCGTGAGCAAGCTCCACCACTGCATGGTCGACGGCCTGTCGGCGGTCAAGGTGCTCTCGGCGTTCTTCTCTCCCGATCCCGACGCGCCGGCGCGCCCGCCTTCGAACTGGGAGCCGCGACCCGCGCCGCGTTCGATCGATCTCGCAGTGGAGGAGCTGCAACGGCGAGCCGGCGGGCCGCTGGTGCTGGCGCGCGCCATCGCGGCGGCGCTGGCAAGCCCCGCGCAAACCGTGCGCGCGGTACGCGATACCGCCGAGGGGGCGCTCGAGGCAGTGGTGGGCAAGCTGCAGCCCGCGGCCACGACACCGCTCAACACCGGCGAGGTGGGACCGCACCGTCGCGTCGACTGGATTCGTTTCGATCTCGACGAGGTGAAAGCGGTGAAGAACCGCCTGGGCGGCAAGGTCAACGACGTCGTTCTGGCCACGGTTGCGGGCGCCGTACGGCGCTACCTGCGGGCACACGAGACACCTGTGACCGGCCTCGACTTCCGCGTCGTCGTGCCGATCAACCGGCGCCCCGCTTCGGCCATCGGCGAGCTCGGCAATCGCGTGGTGCCGACGCTGGCGCGACTGCCGCTGGAGATTCGCGGCGCCCGCGAACGGATGCGGGTCATCACCGAAGTGACCCAGACGCTCAAGGCCTCGAAGGAGGTGCGCGCCGTCGAGCTGTTCGAGGACATCGCCAACTGGGCCAACACGCCCCTGATCTCCGAGCTAATGCGTCGCGCCACTCGCTGGTGGTCGGGCAACTTGATCGTCACCAATGTCCCCGGGCCGCAGTTCCCTCTCTATCTCCTCGGAGCGCGGCTGCTGGAGGGCTACCCGTTCGTTCCGATGATGGCCAACCAGGCCCTGGGGATCGCGCTGCTCAGCTACGCCGGTGGGCTCTACTGGGGCTTCAACGCCGACTGGGATGCGATCGACGATCTGCACGATCTGGTCGAGTACTGCGCGGAAGAGTTCACGGAGCTCGAGAACGCGGCGGCCAGTTGAGCGACGACCGCAGCGTCTCCTCGACGAGTCGGCGCGCCTGCGGAGTGCGAGGGTCATGCCCGCTCTGCATCCACACGATGCGCGGTCGATCCCAGTGCTCCCACAGATCGCGAGGATGGCCGGCGGGAACGAGGCGATCGCCGATCCCGGCATAGATGGCGCGGCCGCGGGCGGGAACCTTCGGGGAAATCGCGAGCGGCGACACCACGCGATGGAGCTCCGCGATCTCGTCGTACACGAGGCCCGAGCGCTCGATCAGCCGCACGCTCGGCGGAGGGGCATGGTGCCAGACGAGGCTCGCCAGGTCGGTCGGGGGAATCCCGGCGATCACGCAGGAGAGGTCGGCATCGATTCCCGCGAGCAGCGCCGCCGTGTATCCTCCGAGCGACACGCCGTGGATGCCGAGTGTTGTCGCACCCTGCGTCCGAATCCAACTGAGCAATCTCCTGAGATCCCACACCGCCTGCGCTTCGGCGTGGATCGTGTCCAGTACATCCGCTCCGAGAAATCCCTCGCCACTAAAGCGCCCCGCCCGCCGGGGCCCATGCAGCGGTAGCACCGGAAGCGCCACGTTGAGCCCGAGGCGCTGGTGCTGCCGTGTCGCGTCGAAGATCCACATCCCGAAGCCGGTGTGGCCCATCCTGTAGCCATGCACGCAGACGAGCCATGGCCGCGGTGCACCCGGGTGCCGCAAGATCACGGCGTGCGCCGTTCGATTCGCCGCGTATCCCAGCCAGCGAATCTGACCGGGCTCGGCCGCCTCCGGCGCGTAGCCGCTCTCGAACTCGAGCGCCTCGTACGCGATCACGCCGGCGCCGCGCCTCAGCCGACGGGTGTCGAGCCGTACGACCTCGAGCGACGGCGGCTTCCGGTGGTAGGTGCTGGGATCGGCGAGCCACCCCCGCTGGGCGAAGAGCTCGCGAGCCGCGGCGACTTCACGATGGACGCGTTCGAGCGCGGAAGCTGAGGGCGGGGCCGCGACGAGATCCTGACCTGCCAGAACGACTTCATCGACGGCCACGCGAGCCGCCATCGCGAGCGAGCGGCGAGCCTCCGGAACCGCGCGACGAGGCGGGTCCGAGCGCAGCGATGCGTGCCCCGCCGCCACGAACACAGCGCCCGAGATCACCAGGAGCCCGAGCACCTTCGTGCCGGAAAAGACGAGGGCAGCGGGAAGTGCGAGGATGCAGCCGACCGCCGCTCCGAGGGCGACGAACCGCAGCACGCGCCGGCTCTCGCGCCAGAGAAGCCGGGCACAGCCCGCGCCGGTGAGCAGCACGCCCGGAGGCACCGCGAGCACGATCCCGAGAACGCCATGCCACGCCCCGACCGAGAGCCAGAGCAGACCCGCTGCGAGGGCTGTCCAGGCGTCGAGCCCGCAGTACGACAGCGCCCGCATCGCGTGACGCACCTTGTCGCGCGGCGAGATCACGACAACGACCAAAAGGTCGGTTCCGACAGCGGACCCGCCGTCCGCGACGGGTTCGTGCAACGTCCTTTCGCGGCAACCGGGACGACGGGCGCGACCACGCCTACTCCTCCTGCACGACCTCGCTCTCGATGGCCGCTCGCTCGCCTCGTTCCTCGTTCTTCAGGATGCGGAGCTTCGATTCGAGATCTCCTGGTCCGATCGCATTCGCCTGTACACCTTCTCCTGATTTCTCTTCGCCAGCCCGATCCGTCTCAGCAATGCGTCGAAGAAGCGCGGCGCGATCAAGCCCAGGAGAAGGAGAGGTCGCACCGGAAGGCTGTTGACGAACACCCGGGCGTGATCTCCGGCGGTGCACCGAATCACGGCCCTTGCAACATCCTTCGACGTGCACGATCCGATGACAGAAGGGTAGGGCACGCCGATGTCGTGGATCATGCCGCTATCGGTGACTCCACCGGGAGCAACCGAAGAGACCCGCACGCCAGACTCGTGCAATTCCTGGCGCAAGGCATCCGTCCACAGCTCCAGCCCGCCTTTCGAGGTCGAGTACAGACTGTTGTAGATCTCTCCAACGCGCCCGCTGAGTGAGCTCACGTTGATGATGTGACCTCTCTTTCTCGCGAGCATGGCGCGCTCCAGAAGCTGGCAAGCCCGGGCGATCCACCGCATCGACGGCGCCTTCAATCGCTCGGCCGACACGCACCCTCCGGGTGCCGCTGCCGGCGTGGATCGCCTGCGGCTGCGGTACCGGCGGCACTGCCGTCGGCAAGCCGCTACGCCTCGTAGCTCGTGATGCCGGGCGCGGAGCCCCGCGTTACGGTGCAGGACCATGAACGATCCGACTCCCCGGTGGCGACAGCTGCTCCAGCGGGGGGTCGTGATGCTGCTCATCGTCGGCGTCCCGCCGGCAGCGGCGATGGGCTACGCGCTGTACCAGCTCCGCTCGACGATGCTGCGCAGCGTGCCGGCGCCCGAGGCGGCCACCGGCCTGCGCGCCGTCGACGCGAAGCCGTTCGCGCGGACCGCCGTCGTCGCGGCGCACCCAGACGCGGCGCAGACGGGCTACGCGGTGCTGGCCGACGGAGGCACCGCCATCGATGCTGCGGTCGCGGTGCAGGCTGCGCTCACGCTCGTCGAGCCGCAGTCCTCCGGCATCGGCGGAGGCGCCTTCCTGCTCTACTGGCACGCTCCCACGCGCACGCTCACCGCGTTCGACGGTCGTGAGGTCGCGCCCGCTGCATCCACGCCGAAGCTGTTCTTCGACGACACGGGCAAGCCGCTCTCGTTCCCCGCGGCGCTCATCGGCGGCCGCTCGGTCGGCGTGCCCGGGGTACTGCGCATGCTCGAGCGCGCGCACCGCCGCTTCGGGCGCACGGCCTGGAGCCGGCTCTTCGACGAGCCCATCGCGCTCGCGCGCCGAGGCTTCATCGTGACGCCGCGGCTCAGCACGATCATCGGCCTGGACCCGGTGCTGTCCGCGCTACCAGCGGGACGCACGTACCTCCATGGCGCGGACGGGTGGGCGGTCGCTCCGGGGAAGCCGCTCGAGAACGAGGCGCTTGCCGGCACGCTCGAGCAGGTGGCCGCGTCGGGCGCGAGCGCGTTCTACACGGGCCCCATCGCCGCCGACATCGTGGAGGTGGTGCGCAGTGCGCGGCGCCCGTCGCTGGCACGCGTGCTGTTCAACATGGTCGCGCGCCAATTGGGCGTGGCTGCCGAAGGCGAGTCGACGGTCGAGAACGCGGGCGGGCTGACGGCCGATGATCTCGCCCGCTACGAGCCCCTCGAGCGCGAGCCGCTCTGCATCGGCTACCGGAGGTGGCGGCTCTGCGGCATGCCGCCTCCGTCGGGCGGCGTCACGGTGCTGCAGGTGATGCGGCTGCTCGAACGGTTCGATCTCTCGAAGCTGCCCGAAGGCTCGCTCGAAGAGCTG
>JADLGR010000362.1 GCA_020849175.1 Deltaproteobacteria bacterium | reverse complement strand
CGCGAGCGTTCGGGTCGCGAGCACTCGACCGTCGACCGGGCTCGTGACGTCGAGGCGGCCGCTCACGTGATCTCGAAGTAGCGCGCGAGCTCCCAGTCGCTCACGTGCTTTCGGAACTCGCGCTCCTCCCACTCGCGCGTCGCAGCAAAGTGATCGACGAAGGCGTCGCCGAACGCAGTCCGCGCGGCCTTCGACGCCTTGAAGCGCTGCGCTGCGTCCCAGAGCGTCGCCGGCAGCCGCAGCTTCGCGGGGGCCTCTTCTCCGTAGGCATTTCCGGTGACGGGCGCGCCGAGCTCGAGCTCGTTCTCGATGCCGTACAGCCCCGAGGCGAGCGCCGCGGCGATGGCGAGATAGGGGTTGCCATCGGCGGCCGCGATCCGGTACTCGACGCGCTGCGACTTCTCCGACCCCGGGATGACGCGCAGCGCGCAGGTGCGGTTCTCGATCCCCCACGTCGCGCTCGTCGGAGCCCAGTAGCCGGGGACGAGCCGGCGGTAGGAATTGATCGTCGGCGCGACGAGCGCGAGCAGCTCGGGTAGCAGCGCCTGCTGCCCCGCAACGAAGCGCCGCATGGTGCGGCTCATGCCGTGCGGGTCCTTCGCGTCGTGGAAGGCCGACTTCCCGCTCTTTGCCTTCAGCGAGAGATGGATGTGGCCGCTCTGTCCCGGCCAGCTCATCGACCACTTCGCCATGAAGGTCGCCATCCAGCCACGCCGCTGTGCGAGCACCTTGGTGAAAGTCTTGAAGAGCGCGGCCTTGTCGGCGGCGGCAAGGGCGTCGTCGACCGCGATCGCGGCCTCGATCACGCCCGGCCCGGTCTCGGTGTGCAGGCCCTCGAGCGGCATGTCCATCGCCTCGCACGCGCCGAGCAGCGCCTGATGAAAGTCGGCGTGGACCGAGCTGCGCAGGATCGAGTAGCCGAAATGGCCGGGAGTGATCGGCCGCAGGTCGCGGTAGCCCTTCGCGCGAACGCTGTCGGGCGTCTCGTCGAAGAGGAAGACCTCGTACTCCAGCGCGGCGCGCGCCTCGAAGCCCAGGCTGCGCGCCTTCCCGAGGACGCGGCGCAGCACGCCGCGCGGGCACAGAGCATCGGCCGGCGGCGCGAACTCGACGAGGAAGAGCAGCGTTCCGGGCTCGCCATCCACCTCGCGGCAGCTCTCTGGAACGATGCGGACCGGCGCATCGGGATATGCCGTGTGCCAGCCGGTGAACTTCACGCTGTCGTAGAGCTGGTCCTGCGAGTCCCAGCCGAGGACGACGTCGCAGAAGCCGAAGCCGGTCTCGAGCGACGAGAAGAACTTCTCGCGCGACATGGACTTGCCTCGCATCACGCCATCGACGTCGAACAGACCCACCTTCACGTGCGTGAGCCCGCGCTCCTGCACGATCTTTCGTGCGTCGGCGGGCGTCCGGACGTCGCGCGGCTTCACGAGGCGAAGGCCTTGCGGATGCGCTCGATCGCCTCGGCGACGTTCTCGCGCGTGCTGAAGGCCGAGAGGCGCAGATAGCCCTCGCCGGCCGGACCGAAGCCCGCGCCGGGCGTGCCGGCGACGTTCGCCTCGGCGAGCAGACGGTCGAAGAACTCCCACGACCCCATGCCGCGCGGCGTTCGCATCCAGACGTACGGCGCGTGGACGCCGCCGAAGAGCGTGAAGCCGGCGGCGCCGAGCTCCTCGCGCAGCAGTCGAGCATTCTCCATGTAGAACGAGATCTGCTCGGCGGTCTGCGCGAGGCCTTCGCGCGAGTAGACGGCCGCGGCCGCGCGCTGCACGGGATACGAGACGCCGTTGAACTTCGTCGTCTGACGGCGCAGCCAGAGCGCATTGAGCGAAGCGCGCTCTCCCGCGGCGGTGCTTCCGGTGAGCGCCTTCGGAACGACCGTGTACGCACAGCGAAGCCCGGTGAAGCCGGCTCGCTTGCTGAAGCTGCGAAACTCGATCGCGCACTCCTTCGCGCCGTCGACTTCGTAGATCGAGCGGGGAAGGGCGGGGTCCTTCACGTACCCCTCGTAGGCCGCGTCGAACAGAATCACCGCATCGGTCGCACGAGCCCACGCGACCCAGCGTGCGAGCTGCTCGCGCGTCGCGGCCGCGCCGGTCGGATTGTTGGGAGTGCACAGGAACGCCACGTCGGCGCGCTCGCTCGGAGGGTCGGGAACGAAGCCGTTGGCCTCGTTCGCTTCGAGGTAGCAAAGACCCGCGAAGCGCCCGTCGTCCCCGGCTGCGCCGCTGCGGCCCGCCATCACGCTGGTGTCGACGTAGACGGGATACACCGGATCGGGAACGGCGATGCGGCACTCCGCACCGAAGATCTCCTGGATGTTGCCGGTGTCGCACTTGCTGCCGTCCGAGACGAAGATCTCGTCGCGTTCGAGCGCGACGCCCCGCGCCGCGAAGTCGTTCTCGCGGATGGCGTCGATCAGGAAGTCGTAGCCCTGCTCGGGGCCATAGCCGCGGAAGCCCTGCGGTGTGCCCATCTCGTCGGCTGCGGCGCGCAGTGCGGAGACGACCGCTGCCGCGAGCGGAAGGACGACGTCGCCGATGCCGAGGCGGATGACGCGGGCTCCGGGGTGCGCCGCTTCGTGCGCCCGGAGGCGACGGCCGATCTCGGGAAACAGATACCCGGCGCGAAGCTTCCGGTAGCTCTCGTTGATGCGTGCCACGGCGCGCAGCTTAGCGGCAGCGCGGGCCGGCGGGGATGGCCCCGCGCGGGCCTGCCGGACGGCGGCCGGGTGGAAGTTTGTTTCCACAGTCGAGGATTTCGGCTCCTTCCCGATGGCGGGAGCGGCCCGCTCGCGAGCCGCGGAGGCCTTCCAGGACGCATCCAGAAGGCCCGAAGCTGGCACGCCGTTTGCGCTGACTCACAACAGCCTCTCTGGGAACGGAATCGACTTCTCCGCGAGCCTTGCAGGGACGGTGCTCGGCGCCGCCCCCACGCCCCCACGCCACCGCGCTCAGCCCCGGTCGATGAGCACGCCGGGGTTGAGCGTCCACGCGGGATCGAGTGCGGACTTCGCGGCGGAGAGGGCGCGGGCGAAGCCGTCGGGCCGCTCGCGATCGTAGCCCGATCGGTGATCACGGCCGACGCTGTGGTGGTGCGTGATCGTTCCGCCGAGGCGCAGGATGGCCTCGGTCGCCGCGGCCTTGATCTCGGCCCACTGCGCCAGCTCGCCACCACGGCGGGCGGGGGCGAGGACGGTGTAGTAAGGCGCGGGTCCGTCGGGGTACGCGTGCGTGAAGCGGCAGGCGACGCTCCCGGTGCCGCAGACGCGTGTGACCGCCTCCTGAGCCGCCTGCATCACGCCGGCGTGGAACGCCTCGAAGCGGTCCCAGGTGACGGCGGTCTCGAAGGTCTCGGACAGGACACCCAGGCACACGAGCGTATCGCGTAGATACGGCGCCTTCAGGAAGGCGTCGCGCCACGCGCCGGCGGCAGCGTCGCGCGGAGCGGCGTCACCGCGGCCCGTTGCGCCCGATCCCTCGGGCGCAGCGCCACCCGCGTCGCGGCACAGCTCGAGTGCGCGCGCCATCCACGCATCGAGCGGATGGTCGGCCGACTCGAAGCCGAGGACGAGGACGGCCTCGCCGGGTGCGCTCGACGCGCCGGACGTCGCGGCCTCGCCCGGATCGAGGAGTCGACAGTTGGTGGGATGGAGACCCGACTGCGCGAGGCGCCGAACCGCCGAGCTGCCGCGCACGAAGGCATCAGGGCCGTCGAAACGCACGGAAGCCTGCGCACGGAAGACTGGCCGGTCCTGGAGGCGCATCCACGCCTCGGTGATGACGCCGAGGATGCCTTCGGAGCCGATGAAGAGGCGATCGGGGCTCGGCCCCGCGCCCGATCCAGGCAAGCGTCGCGTCTCGACGACACCCGTAGGTGTCACGATGCGCAGTCCCTCGACGAACTCGTCGATGTGCGTGTAGAGCGTGGCGTAGTGCCCACCCGATCGCGTTGCGATCCAGCCGCCGAGCGTCGAGAACTCGAAGGATTGCGGGTAGTGGCGGAGCGTCATGCCGTGCGGCCGGATCTGCGCTTCGAGCGCCGGACCGAGTACTCCGGCCTCGATGCGCGCGGCGCGCGAGACGCGGTCGATCTCGAGGACGCGTCCCATTGCACCGAGGTCGAGGCTCACGACGCCCGCGTATCCGCCGCCGGTCTCGCACGCGACGCCGCCCACCACGCTCGAGCCGCCGCCGTAGGGAACGACGGCGACGCCAGCCGAGCCGGCCCAGTCGAGCAGCCGGACGACGTCGGCCTCGCCGCGTGGTCGGGCGACGAAATCGGGCGGGTGCTCGAAGCGGCGCGCATGCCCGCGGACGATGTCGCGATACGACTTCCCGTACGTGTGCGACGCTCGGTCGAACGTCGTCTCCGAGCACAGCGTGGCGAGGGCCGGCGGTGGCGCGATGCGCGGCCGTGGGAGCGTGACGTCTTCGATGCGCGGCGGCGAAGCGAGATCGAGATCGACACCAAATCGTGTCGATAGGATCTTGCCGATGCCGCGAGCCTGTTCCGGCCCCGGGCCTTCGCCCTCGACGCCCCATCCCCAGAACTTGCGCACGCCTTCGCCCACGGCTCTTCTCCGGCTCGCGGCCGCCCGGGCGCAGCCGCCTGGGTCTGGCTCCTCGTTCGCGGTCCGCTCGTGCGACGGCGCGCTATCTCGGCGCCAGCGCCTCGAGCGCCTCCATGTCGGGTCCGGGCTTTCCGTCCGACCGCAGCGGCTGGATGCAGACGTGGTTCGCTCCTGCGTCGAGGTGGGCCTTCACCCTCGCCTCGATCGCGCGATCGTCGCCCCAGGCGACGATCGCGTCGACGAGCCGGTCGCTGCCACCGTCCGCGAAGTCGGCGTCTGCGAACCCGAGCCAGCGCAGATTGTTCTGATAGTTGGGAAGCCCCGCATACACGCGCATGCTGGCGCGCGCGATTGCGCGCGCCTTCGAGGCGTCGCGCTCGCGCAGGACCATCTGCTCGGGCGCGAGCCAAGCCTTCGGACCGAGCAGGTCGCGGGCGCGCGCCGTGTGTTCGGGCGGGACGAAATACGGATGAGCGCCCTGCGCCTTCTCCGCCGCGAGCGCGAGCATCTTCGGCCGCAGCGCCGCGAGGACGATCGGCGGCTCGGATGGGGCCTTCGGCGCCATGTAGAGGCCCTTCGCCATCGCGTCGAGATAGGAGCGCATCGTGGCAACGGGCTTGCCGTAGTCGTGTCCGCGAACGCCCTTCACGAGGTGTGCATGCGAGACGCCGATGCCGAGCACGAAGCGGCCGTTCGTCAGGTCGCCGACGGTCTGGCGAAGGGTGTTCATCGTCATGGCGTCGCGCGCATAGAGATTGGCGATGCCCGTTGCGAAGACGAGTCGCGCCGTCTGTGGCGCGAGAAAGGAGACGAGAGCGAAGGGGTCGCGCCCCACCGCTTCGGGGATCCACAGCATCGAGTAGCCGAGGTCTTCGATGCGGCGGGCCGCCACGGCCGCCTCGGCCGCGGAGAGTGTGTCGAGCCAGGTCCAGACACCGAGCCGGCCGATGCGGTCGAGCTCCACGAATCCCTCCTCTCACGGGCGCGCTGCTCGACTGTAGCGGCCTCGTGGGGAGTCGTGACAGACTGCGGATCATGTTCTCCGGACGGAGGGCGTGGAGCAGGTGGCTGGGCGTGGGTGCGCTCGCGGCCGTGCTCCTCGCCCCGGCGGGATGGCTGGTGACGGATCGTCTCGAGAGCAGAAACGATTTCTGCAACGCCTGCCACATCGAGCCCGGCAGGCCCCTCCACGAGCGCATCCGTCACGACTTCGACGCCCGCCCGCCCGCGGATCTCGCCGCGGCACACGCGCACGCCGGCAACCGCGAGCGCGACGACGGCGCCTTTCGCTGCATCGACTGCCACGGGGGGGTGGGCCTCGTCGGGCGCGCTCGCGTGAAGGTCCTTGCAGCGAAGGATGCTTTCTGGTGGGCCGCAGGACGCTTCGAGGAGCCCCGGGAGATGCGCTGGCCCCTACGGGACGAGGACTGCACGAAGTGTCACGGGAGCTTCAGCGCGCCGGCTGCCGACGCGGGCGGCGCAGCGCCCTTTCACGCCATCCCCATCCACAACGTCGACTTCGAGGTACGCTGCGTAGCGTGTCACGCCGCACACGAGACGGGAGTCGACCCGCAGGCCCATTTCATGGACGCCTCGCGGCTCCGGCCGCTTTGCGCTCGTTGTCACCCTGAATACTCGGAGGGAGGATCATGAACACTCGTGGCTCGCTCGTTCTCGCAACGGTCGCTGCGCTGCTCGCACCGCTCGGCGCGCGCGCCTACCCGGGCGGAACGCCCGAATATCAGACCGACGTCGCACCGTTCTGCGCGTCGTGCCACTCGTCGGTCGACGCAGCGGGCCTTGCCGGCGCGCCGCCGGAGCGCGCGAGCAAAGAGCTCGCAGCGAACAAGCACCTGGCGCAGCTTCGCGCGGGTGCTGCGAACACCGGCTACCAGACGATGAGCGAGGTCGACCGGAACCTCCTGGCGCAGCAGATCGAGGCGCTCGACAAGGCCTCGACCGTCGAGATCGTCGCGCCGGCGACGCTCAATCCCGGGCAGACGTTCCGCGTCGAGGTGATCGTCCATGGCGGCGGCGGCCCGGTGGCCGGCATCGCGCTCGTCGACGTCGATCAGCGCTGGTTCGCACGTCCCGCAGGGTCTGCGGGCTGGTCGATCGTCGACGCTCCCGAGATCCGAGGCGCCGACGGAAAGCAGCAGACGAAGTGGATCGAGAAGCGGCCCGCCTCGCTCGGGCGGAACATCTCGTACGTCAACGTCGAGGGTGTCTCGTCGGACGCCGCAAAAGCCGCCTTCCCGAGCGCGCAGGTGATCTACACGCTCACCGCACCGCAGACGCCGGGGACGTATCCGCTCGCCGCCGTCTTCTTCTACGGCACGGAGCTGGCTTCGCCGCTCGGCACGCGGATCGACCCGAAGGATCCGCTGCAGCGCAAGATGCCGGTGGGCGGCTTCACGGGCGCGTCGGGACGCGTGCGCTTCTCGCCGGTCAAGCAGATCAAGGTCGCGCCGTAACGCGTGCAGGGTCGCGTCGCTGGCAAGACCGCCTCTCCACCTGCACGTTGTGCGGGCTGGAGGGGGGATGATTCGACGATCGATCGTGCTCTGGCTCGCACTCGCTGCGGCGCTCGCTACGGGCTTCATACCGGTGCGCGTGCGTGCCGACGAGGCGCCGCTCGGCGACCACGCCGCACGAACGGTCGTGGTCCTGGTCTTCGACGGCTTCGCACCGGCGCTGCTCGCGAGCATCGCGGCGCCGGCCTTCGATCGGCTGCGACGTGAGGGGAGCTTCACGAGCCGGCTCGTTCCGGCGTTCCCGACGATCTCGCTCGTGAACGGCTTCACGCTCTCGACGGGGTGCTGGCCAGAGCGTCACGGCATCGTCTCGAACCGATTCCTCGATCCGAAGCGCGGCCTGTACGACCATTCGGCCGACGCAGATTGGGTGACGGGCTGCGAGGGCATGCACCAGGCCGCCGAGCGGCAGGGGGTTCGTGCGGCGGCGCTCGGCTGGTACGGCGCCTACTCGGCGTCGAAGGGACCGCAGGCGACCGTCGTCTCCGAAGGTCGCACGTTCTCGGAGTACCCGCCGGACGACGCGCGCGCGCAGGAGGTGGCCCGGCTGCTGCGTCTTCCGCCCGTGCAGCGCCCGCGCCTCGTTCTCGCCTATTTCAAGGGGCCGGACGACGCCGAGCACTTCGAGGGAGAGATGTCGGAGGCCGCAAAGCAGGCGGCGCGCGCTGCGGACGCCAATGTCGGCGCGGTGCTGTCCGCGATCGATGCGATGCCCGACCGCGAGCGCATCTCGCTCTTCGTGACGACGGACCACGGCATGCGATCCGTGACGACGCTGGTGAATCTGCGCAAGATCCTCTCCAATCACGAGATCGCGGCGCGCGCGATCTCCACGGGGACGACCGCGATTCTCTACTTCGAGGATCCATCGCAGGTAGCGCGCGCCGAGCAGACGCTCGCAGGGTACGAGGCGCTCGAGGTCTTCCGGCCGGCAGCAGCGCCGGCATGGGCGCACATCGGCCGCTCTCCGCGCGTCGGAGACCTCGTCGTCTCGGCGCGCCCGCCGTACTTCATCGAGGACGTCGAGCGCTGGCCCGCGTGGGCGCGCTGGATCGAGCGCTGGGGTCCCGAGCTGCTCTGGGCGCGCTTCTCGCTGAAGGCCTCGCACGGCTATCCGCCCGACACGCCGGGCATGGAAGGCATTCTCTACGCGCGGGGCTCGGGGATCGCGAAGGGGCGCGAGGTGCAGAGCCTGCGTGCGATCGATCTGCACCCCACGGTGATGCATCTGCTCTCGATCGCGCCGGGCCGGCCAGTCGACGGTCGCATCGCGGCCGAGCTGCTGGACTAGGGAGCGCGCTGGGCTCCGAACGCTCACTGCGCTGCGAGGGCGAGCCGCCCGGCGAGTGCGGCTATGTTGGGCCGGCGCCGAGGAAGGAGACCGCCGTGACCGAGTTCTGCCGTGTCGAACGCGAGGGACATCTGCTCGTCGTCACCCTGGATCGACCCGAACGGATGAATGCCCTTCACCCGCCGGCCAATCAGGAGCTGTGCGAGGTCTTCGACGTCTTCGAGGCGGATCCCGAGCTGTGGGTCGCGATCGTGACGGGAGCCGGAGAGCGCGCTTTTTGCGCTGGGAACGATCTCAGGTACCACGCCGAGACGGGGCATCTGGGGGCAAGCGACAAGGGCTTTGGAGGCCTGACATCGCGCTACGGGTGTGTGAAGCCGCTGATCGCCGCAGTCAACGGGCTTGCCTTCGGAGGCGGCTTCGAGATCGCGCTCGCATGTGATCTCGTGATCGCGTCCGAGAGCGCGCGCTTCGCGCTCCCCGAGCCGCGCGTCGGGATTGCAGCGCTCACCGGCGGCATGCACCGCCTGCCGCGCCAGATCGGCCTCAAGCCCGCGATGGGCCTACTGCTGACCGGCCGTGCCATCGACGCGCGCGAGGCCGAGCGGCTCGGTCTCGTGAACGAGGTCGTCGCGCCGGCGGATCTCATGCCGGCGGCGCGCCGCTGGGCCGATCTGATCCTCGAGTGCGCCCCGCTCTCCGTCCGCGCGACGAAGCAGGCCGCGATGCAGGGGCTCGACAGGCCGGCCCTCGAGGCAGCCGTCTCGGGCCGCTACGAGCAGGTCGGCCTCATGCTCCGCAGCGCCGACCTGCGCGAAGGGTCCCTGGCCTTCGCCCAGAAGCGGCGCCCCGAGTGGAAGGGGTGCTAAGTAGGGGAGTTGCACCCGAGAGTTGCGGCTCGAGAGCGTGACGGGGCCACGGCCTTCCGGTAGACTCACGGGCATGGGCAAGAAGGGAACATCGGTCCTCAAGCGCCAGCGCGAGCTCAAGAAGGCGGAGAAGGCTGCGCTCAAGCGCGAGCGTCGCGTCGATGAGCCGCGCTCCGAGGGTCCGCAGATCGCGTCGCACGACGATCTTCGCGGATACGGCCTGGTCGAGGACGAGGAGCCCGCCCCCCGCGAGCGACGCTGACCGCTGACGTGTCGGCCCCCGATGACGCGCTCGCCTCGGGTGCGAGAACCCTCTCCGAGTACGACTCCAGGGACCTGATCGCGCGCTACGGCGTTGCCGTGGCGCGCGGCGCGCTCGCCGCTGACCCCGACGCCGCCGCTCGCGAGGCGGCGACCATCGGCTTCCCGGTCGCCCTCAAGCTGTGTGGCGACACCATCGCGCACAAGACCGAGCGCGATCTGGTTCGACTCGCTCTCACCGACGCCGATGCGGTGCGCGCTGCGGCCCGCGAGCTTCTCTCACGTCGCCGTCCCGAAGATGGCGAAGTGTCCCTGCTGGTCGCCGAGATGGTGCGAGGCCGGCGTGAGCTGATCGCTGGCTTCGTCCGCGACCCGCAGTTCGGCCCGTGCGTCGTGCTCGGCCTTGGCGGCATCCTCACCGAAGCGCTCGCCGACGTGGTGTTCGCGCCGGCACCCCTGACGCATGCCGAGGCGAGCGCAATGATTCGCCGGCTTCGCGCGAGCCACCTGCTCACGCAGCCCTTCCGCGGAGAGCCGTCCGTTCGTGCGGAGGCGCTCGCCGACGCGCTGGTCGGACTCGGCCGGCTCGCCGCCGAGCGCCCGGACGTTCGCAGCGTCGACGTGAACCCCCTGATCGTTCGCGAAGGCCTGCCCGTCGCGGTCGACGCGCTCGTCGTGCTCGGAGAAGAAGCAGCGGCCGCGGAACCTCCGGCCGCTCGCGCGGGCGACCCAGTCGGGATCGTCGAGCGTCTTCGCCCGCTGTTCCACCCGCGCGGCGTCGTGGTCGCCGGCGCATCGACGCATCCCGGCAAGTTCGGCTTCGTCGCGCTGCACAACCTGCTGCGATTCGGCTACCGCGGCGAGGTCTTTGCGGTGAATCGCGAAGGGAGCGAGATCCTCGGCCGCGCGTCGCTGCGGGACGTGTCCGAGCTGCCCGAGGGCCGTGCCGACCTCGTCTTCGTCTGCACGCCGAACGCGGTCAACGTTCCCCTCCTCCGTGCGTGTGCGGCTCGGGGCGTGAAGGCCGCGTTCATCGCGAGCGGCGGCTACGCCGAGGCGGGCGACGAAGGCCGCGCGCTCGAGCGCGAGCTGGTTCGGACCGCCGACGAGCTCGGCATGGTGATCGCCGGCCCGAACGGGCAGGGCGTCGTCTCGACGTCCGTCTCGATGTGCGCGCAGATCGTCGCACCCTACCCACCGCCCGGACGAATCTCGGTCGTGAGCCAGAGCGGGAATCTCGTCTCGTCGTTCCTCAACTACGCCGTGCAGACGGGCGTTGGCGTAAGCAAGGCGGTCTCGGCCGGAAACGCGGCGCAGCTGACGCTCGCCGACTACTACGCGTACTTCGCCGAAGACCCGGAGACGGCCGTCGTTCTCTCGTACCTCGAAGGCGTTGGCGACGGACGACGGCTACTCGCGGCCATGCGTGCGCTCGTTCAGCGCAAGCCGCTGGTGGTCTTGAAGGGCGGCGTCGCCGCCGAGGGCAAGCGCGCCGCGGCGAGCCACACCGGGTCGCTCGCGAGCGACGACCGCGTCTTCGACGGCATCGCGCACCATGTCGGCGCGATCCGGGCGCCGACGGCCGAGCACGCCTTCGAGTGGGCGGCGAGCTTCGCGACGCAGCCGCTTCCGCGCGGTCGTCGCGTTGCGGTCCTCACGTCTGCGGGAGGCTGGGGCGTGCTGGCGGCCGACGCGTGCGCGGCTGCGGGCCTCGTCCTCGCACCGCTCCCCGGCGACGTTCGGCGTGCGATCGACGCCATGGTTCCCGCGCGCTGGAGCCGCAGTAATCCGATCGACCTCGCCGGCGGCGAGACGCGGGATACGATTCCCGCCGTTCTCGACCTGCTGTGCGCGCATTCCGAGATCGACGCCGTCCTGCACCTCGGTATCGGAATCCAGGCCAATCAGGCGCGCGCCTTCCGCTCGGGGTCGTTCTTCCCGGCGCATGGCCTCGACCGCATCACGGCGTTCCACGAGAGCCAGGACCGGCGCTACGCGCAGGCTGCGCAGGAGGCGTCCGAGCGCCACGGCAAGCCCGTTCTCGTCGCGACGGAGCTCGCCGTCGCCGATCCCTCGAACGCCGGCCCGCTCGCCGTCCGTGAAGGCGGGCGCATCTGCTACCCGAGTGCGCACCGCGCCGTGCAGGCTCTCGCAGCGCTGGCTACCTACGCAGAGCTGCGTCGATAGAGCGAGGGGGAGAGAGGGGGCGAAGCGTCCCCTCTCTCCCCGCTCCTTCGGTCGCCGCGGAGTCAGCCAGCGTTCGACAGATCCGGTCGCAGGATCACGAGCGAGCGCTCGACCGACTCCATTGCCTCGAGCCCGGTGCGATAGACCAGCCCGCCCTCTCCCGCTCCGAACGCGCGGGAGAGCAGGTCGGACGGCTGTGCGTGCCGATCGAGATCGCCGAGCGCGCGCAGCGGCCGAACGGTCCAGTAAGCACGAAGATCCCCGATCAGCGCCTGGTACGTCGAGATGTGCGCGGGGTCGTCCACCTTCGGGATCGCTTCGGCGATCTTTCGGATCAGCTCCTCGCAGGCGTCCTGCTGTCCGGGGCGCGCTCGGATCGTCGTCACGACCGCGAACGGTGCGCGCTCGCGAGCGAGCTCCTTCGTGTCGGGCGGGTAGCTGAGGTCGGGGCGATCCCTCCCGGTCGTCTGGCGCGCGCTCATCGTGCACGCGGACATCTCGTCGAGCATGCGCGCGCCGTCGGTCTCGCCGAACAGTCGCAGGATGAGGAGCTCCGGCGTCGCATCCCGCGCGCCGATCGACGCCCAATCGGGAGCTTCCGACACGAAGTGGATCATTCCCACCTCGCCGCCCACCGTCTGGTGCGCCGTCCAGCGGAACGGGTCCTTCTTTGCGCGTGCGCGGTCGGCGATCTTTGCCACGCACTGCTGGTAGGCCCGAGCCTTGTCGGGCCGGAGCATGACGGAGAGTACACTCGTCAGTGCCATGTCGCGTCTCCTTCCGATCGCGAGCGATCGGAGTTCGTGGGGAGGAGCTGCAGGCTCGATTCGGACGCGGGGAGGGCCGCGGGGCGGCGGGGGGCGGCCGTCGTCCCAGAGTCCGCGCGGAGAGGAGCGGGGAGCCCTCACGCAGGCCTCCGGTCTCTCTTCACGATGGCTCGTGGCACGGACTCGTCAACCGCTGCGCGCGACTAGTGAAGGCGGAAGAAGTTCCGGATGCGCGCGAGCATGTCGTGCTCGGCCACTTCGAGCCGCTTGCGGCGCGCCTCTTCGCCCAGCTGTTCGCGTGCTGCGTCGAGCTCGACACGTCGGCGTGCGAGCAGGCGGGAGATCTCCTCGGCGAGGCCGGGGCGCGCCTGGAGGACGTCGAGAAAGCTCTCCTTGTCGAGCTTGTAACAGCTCACGTCCGACTCGGCGATCACGGTCGCGCTGCGCGGCGCGCCGGTGAGGAGCGCCATCTCGCCGAAGAAGCTTCCGGGCTCGAGCGATGCGACGCGGCGATCCGGGCCGCCCGCGTCGGCGGTGACGCGCACGCCGGCGACGCCGCGCACGACGATGTAGAGCCAGTTCGCGGTCGCGCCTTGTCGCGTGATGACCTCGCCGGGCGAGAAGGTGGTGAGCCGGAGCCGTTCGGCCAGGGCGGCGAGCTCTTCACTCGTGAGCGGCGCGAACAGCGCCACGCTCGCGAGCGCCCGCAGGCGGCGCTGGCGTTCGTGCTCGTGCGCCAGATCGAGATGCCGGGCGTCCTTCGGGTGGAGCAGCACGCTGTGGCTCGGAAACGAGAAGCCCACCCCGATCCGTTGGAGCGCCGCGATCACCCGCGCGCGCACCGCCGAGTCGCTCGGAGCGTCGTCGGCCAGATTGCGCAGCCAGTAGCGCGCCGCGAACGTCTGCCAGCCGCTGCGCAGGTCCATGAGCACGCAGTCCGCGGGCGGGGTGACGGCCATTCCGCGAACGGGGTTTCCGCGCAAGGCGGCCTCGACGGCCGCGATCACCTCACCGGTCGGGACGCCGTGGTCGACCTCGAAGTAGATCGAGCGCCGCGACTGGACTTCCCGCCCGTCGTTCTTTCCGAGGATCGTCACGAGCGTGCTCGCAAGGTGCGCGTTCGGAATCACGACCGTGTTGCCGTCTCGTGTCACGATCGATGTCCGCCGCCAACGGATCTCCGACACGCGTCCCTCGGTCGAGTCGACGCGGATCCAGTCTCCCTGGCTCACGCTCCTGTCGATCTGCAGCGACATTCCGCCCATCACGGAGCGCAGCGTGTCCTGGAGCGAGAAACCGATCGCGGCGGTCGCGATGGCGCCGGTCGTCAGCACGCTCGACACGTCGTGACCGAGCTTCGCGAGGACGAGGATCGTCACCGCGACGTAGCCGGCAGCGAGAATGAGGTCGGTGAGGATACCCGGCGGGCGAAGGCGCAGCGGGCCGAGCACGTAGTCGAAGAGCAGAACGCCGGAGATCGTGACGATCGAGACCGCGAGAGAGACGTCGGCCGTGTCGCGTAGCAGTCGGAACGGGAATGCACCGCCCTCGAGCCCGAGGCCGAGCAGCGCGCCCGCGATCACGAGTCCCGCGAGACCTGCGACTTGCATCAACGTCGCAACGCGCAGACGACCACGCGCGGCCGGATGGATCCTCCGCAGCAGCAGGGTCAGACACAGCATCCCGATCGAAACGGAGAGGAAGCCGCCGCCGAGCGCACAGGCCTCCTCGACGTGCCGCACCAGCTCGAGCATGGCCGGCACTCTACCCGGGAGTCGTCGCAGCGGCGAGCGGGGCGAAGGCGCACACCGGCGCCGTGTTCATCAGCGCTGGATCGACTCGAGGTAGCGAACGAGGGCGTCGATGCGGCCGCGGCTCACCTCGTCGGCGGTCGCCTCGTCGGCGATCGGCTTGCCGAGGACGCGGCCCCAGACCGGCATCGTGCGCGTCCCGTGTGCGTCGACCACGAAGCGGCCGTCGATGACGGCACGCACGTCCGCGACGGGGAAGACCCCGCCCCTGCCTCGTGCGAGAGCCGTCAGATCCGGCGGCACCGCTTTCAGAACCGGCGCCACCGGGCCGCCGCCCGACGCCTGCATTCCGTGGCACGCGGCGCAGTAGCGCAGGAACTCGTCACGACCCGCTTCGG
>JADLGR010000361.1 GCA_020849175.1 Deltaproteobacteria bacterium | reverse complement strand
TCCGTTCTGTCGGATACAGCCGGACGCCCCGTTGCCGTAGAGCTGAACCCAGGCCGAGTTGAACCCGCGACCGTAGGTAGCGCTCGACCCGGTGGGGTCGTAGGCGGGCCCATATTCCGGCGGGCCGTTCCCCAGACCACTCCCGTCGTACAGGGGCGCCTGCTCGAAATCCATGCACAGACGCAGGGACGAGTCATGCGTGATGCCCGGATACTTGGCCCTGCAAGGAGCGCTCGGCGGGTCCCGTGTCACGCAGTCGCAGTAGCAGTCCGTTCCCTTGGTGCACACGTCTGCCGCTGCGTCGAAGGGCAGCGCGGCGACCGTCGCTGCCAGCGCGATCGAGGTCGTCAGCCTCATCAACGCCCCCTGCTTGGGCACTCGCGAGGCAGCCGGGTGGCGGGCTGCCTCGCCCGCAATACCCCGCAGTCGCGAAGAATTGCACCCACGAGATGCTACTCACCTGCGTACGAGCTCGTCAACCAGACACGCGATGCACTCATGCACCCAGAGCTGCCGGCAGGATTCGAGCTGCCGCTCGAGGAGCGGGCAGGAGCCGAGGCGGCTGTTTGTGGTCGATACGCCCACCGGCGATGCACCGCGCTCAGGAACCGTGAAGGCCCGGCCGATCCTCCCCGGGTGGGCACCCTCCACTCGAGCGCAGTCGAGAGGCCGACTCCTGCCAGCGCGCAGGCGCCCGCTCGCAGTCCCGCCCACGTGGCAGCTAGACTTCTCCGCGGAAGGGCCAGCGTTCTCAAAGCGTCGGCGTGCTGGCATCGCCTGGAATCGTCTGATGCAGTTGGCCCCTTCCAGCGGCGAGCCTGGGCCGACGCGTGGCTCGCGACGCTCGGGAAGCAGGCCGAGCCGTGGATCCTCGTGGCCGGCGACCCCGCATCCGCGCTCCTACCGCTTGCGCTGGTTCGACGGCATGGCTTCCGCATCCTCCGGTTCCTGGGGCACGGTGTATCCGACTACCTCGGAGCGGTTCCGCTGAACGCGCCAGCGGGGGTGTATCACGCCTTCGGTCTGGCGCTCGCGAACCAGTTGCGGCACGTCGACCTCGTCGACCTGCAGAGTCTGTACGCAGACGAGACGCGCCGGCGGGCGTTCACCGAAGGAATCGGCTCCCCATGGGCAGAGCGCATCTACGACGTCTGTCCCGTGATCACTACGCAAGGCCAGTGGGCGAACTTCCTGGCCTCGCGTCGGAGGAGGTTTCGCGCGAACCTGAAACGCGCAGCTCGCCGTTTGGCGAGGCACGGCAACCCCGTGATGAGCCGTGAACCCTCGACCGCGACGCTACTCGCCGAGATGATGTCGGTCGAGCGAGAGTCGTGGAAGTGGCCTGCAGGTTCCGCATTTCTGCGGAGAGAGGATGCGCGGGCATTCCTCGAGCGAGTTCTCCTCGTCGAACCCGTCCCTCATGAGATCTGGACTCTCCGCTCGAATGGAGAGCTGGCGGGCTTCGCCGTGGTCTTCCTTTCTGGAAGCGCCCGGTTCTACTACCTGCCCTCGTTTCGAGAGCGCTACTCCGACGCAGGGACGCTGCTCTTGTCCCACATCGTTCGTGACAGCTTCGATGCAGGGTGGCGCGAGGTCGATCTGCTCCGTGGCGACGAGCGATACAAGCTCGCGTGGGCGGACGAAGCGAGGGATGTGCATGAGGTGGTCGTGGCCGGGAGGACGCTCCGCGGCCGAATTGCGATGGTGGGTATGCGGCTACGATGGCGCCTAGCGCTCTCTGCGAGCGCTCGCCGGCTCCGCGGCGCCTTCGCCGAAGTCGGGATCGGATTGTCTTCGCTTCACCTGCTCAGCAGCAACCTTTCTGTAGAGTGCGAGATACGCGCCCGCCGTGACATCGAGCGCGAAGCTCTGCGCGACGCGCGCACGACCTCGAGCTCCGAGCGACTCGCAGAGCGCCGGATCCGCCAGTAGCAAGGAGATCTCTCGTGCCCAGTCGGCCGGATCGCGAGATCTCACGAGGCGGACAGAGCCCGTGCCTCCGTCTATCTCGACAATGCCTCCCACCGCCGCGGCGACGCATGGGATGCCTTCGGCCATCGCCTCGAGTAGCGCGACGGGGATGCCCTCGTGCTCCGACGGGAGCGCGAACAGCGCCATTCTCGCGCGCGATGGCGCTGGATCCGCGACGAACCCTGCGAACTCCACCCGGTCCTCCAGGCCGAGCCGACGTGAGAGCTCCTCCAGCGCGGCACGCTCAGGCCCGTCGCCGATGAGCAAGAGCCGGGTGGCTGCGAGCGACGGAGGGAGGAGCGCGAAGGCCTCGAGCAGCAGAGAAAGCCCCTTGATCGGGACGAGCCGGCCAACCCATCCGATGCACGAGCGAGCCGTTCCCACGCTCAATGGTCGCCGCTCGACTACGTGAGCCGGGAGCTTCACGCCATTCGGGATCACGATGCATCGTGACGGTGACAGCCCGAGCCGTTCCCGAAGATCTGCCGAGACTGCCACGAACTCGGCACCTACCCAGCGGGCGATGCGGTGCGTGATGGACTGCCGGATCCTGGTCTTGAGTCGCTGCACCGAGTCCGCGGGCGGCTCGCTCCCGTGAAGGGTCACGACACTGTGGGCGCCGTGGCGCCGCGCAGTCAGGTAGGAAAGCAGGTTTTCCTTGTAGCGGTGGGAGTGCACGATGTCCGGGCGGATCTGCGCGAGGAGACCGTCGACGTCACGGAGAAGATCGACGAAGCTGCGCCCGGTTTCAGGCGCAATCTCCGTCGGGATACCACGGCCTCGCGCGATCCTCGCGAGCCGTCCCTCGTTCAGTCCCAGAAGCCACACGTCGATGTCTGGGCTTGCGACCTGCGCCTCGAGCAGAGCTGCGATCACGGACTCCGCGCCGCCCCAGGCATCATCCGAGACCAGGTGGCACACTCGTATCCGGTCCGCCCGCGTCATGTCTCCCTTCCACGCCGCGCCCACGCCCCGAGCCGCTCCTTCCCCGCCGTCCAGTCGTAGGCGCCGTCGAGCTTGCGGGTGACGGTCGCGAGCGTGTCGTGCGCTTCGATGCCGACGCGTCGCAGCCGGAAGCGCTCGGCGGGGGCGCTGCCCCGCCCGAAGTGCGTCGAGCAGGCGGCCGCGAAGCCAGCGGCGGCGACGGCCGCCTCGGCGGCGGCGTCGAAGTCGCCGATCTGGCCGTACGGATACGCAAAGAAACGTACGGCACGCCCGCATGCGTCTTCGAGCGCGCACTTGGCGCCCGCGGTCTCCTCGCACAGCGCGTGCGGGGCAAGGCCGGCGAGGCGGCAATGTGTCATCCCGTGCGCGCCGATCTCGACGTGCGCGGGGTCGAGAGCGCGCAGGGCCGCGGCGTCGAGGAGCTTGCGCTCGGCGGCGCGGCCGGCGTCCCAGACGTTCGTCTCGCCGAGGCGGCCAGCCGGAACGAACAGGGTCGCGTGAAGGCCCCGTCGCGCGAGCGCCGGCAGCGCGTGCTCGGCGAAGTCGACGTAGCCGTCGTCGAAGGTGACGGCGGCGAGGCCGCGCGCCTCCGGCGTGCCGAGCGCCGCGACGGCCTGCGCGAGAGGAACGACACGCCGCCGGGCGCGCAGCTCGTCGAGCGTCGCGTCGAAGAGACCGGGGTCGACGCCGTCTGCCCCGCCGAGGCCGTGGAGCATGAGCACGAGCGGGCCGTGTGAGCCGAGGAGGCGCGGGATGCCGGTCGCGCCCAGCGCTGCGGCGATGCGGTCCGTCGCGGTCATGGAGCCCCCGCAGCCGCGGCCGCCGCCGCGCCCATTCCGAGATAGCCCTTCTGTCGGATCACGTCGTAGAGCGCGTCCGCAGCGATTCGCATCCCGATCGCGTTCGGGTGCAGGTCGTACGGAAGAAACGGGTTCTCGCCGGCGCGAAGCGACGCACGGTAGGCCTGCGTGAGATCGAGCATCGGAAACCCCGTCGGCGCCCAGATCGCGCTCAGCTTCTCGCCGAAGACGAGCTTCGGGTAGTCGCGACGCACCTCGTTCTCGGACGGGAAGACGAGCAGGATGACCGGCGTGCTGTGCGACTTCGCCGCGTCGGCGAGCTGGAGCAGGCGCTCGCCGGTCTCCTTCCAGTACGGCGCGAGCGTGTCGGCGTCCCCCGAGAGCAGCGCGCGCTGCACGACGCTGTAGCCGTCGGTGGGCGGCGAGACGAGCGCCGCAGCAGCCTGTGCGCCGGTCACGAGGCGATACAGCAGAACGCTCTTGCGGAGCGCGTT
>JADLGR010000360.1 GCA_020849175.1 Deltaproteobacteria bacterium | reverse complement strand
CTCCTCGCCCCCCGCCGATCGAGGCCGGGCTCGCTAGAGTCTCGCCCTGCATGAAGACCGCGAACCCCGTCGTCCCCTCCCTCGACGACCCGCTGGCCTCCGAAGCCCCCGAAACCTCCCCCCCGAGCCCCGCCGGTCCGGCCGGGCCGTACGACGAGGCGCTTCGCGAGGGCGAGGACCTGCGGCGCAAGCCGTTCGCGGCGGCCGGCCCCGTCCAGATCCTTCGCCAGCACGCCAAGGACCGAATGACGGTCTGGGAGCGCATCGACGTCCTCCAGGATCCGGGCGCGCGGCCAACGGTCCTCTGGCAGAACTGGGGCAAGAGCCTCGATGGCGCGTCGATCGTCACGGTGGTGACGACGATCCACGGCCGCGACGTCGCGATCTACGGACACGACTTCACCGTGCGTGCCGGATCAATGGACGCGACCAACGGCCGCAAGCTCGCGAACCTCATCTACCTCGCGGGCAATCGCGGAATCCCCCTCATCGGCATGAACGACTCTGCGGGCGCCTACGTTCCGGCCGGTGTCGGCGGACTCGACGGCTACTCGGAAGCCTTCACCGCGCTGCGCAAGGTTTCGGGCGTGGTGCCGAGCATCATGTGCATGTTCGGCTTCAACGCCGGCGGAGGCGCCTATCTGCCTCGCCAGGGCAGCTTCATGATCCAGCCGTCGGCGACCTTCTTCGGGCTCACGGGTCCGGGGGTGGTCAAGAGCGTGCTCGGCGAGGACGTGACACCCGACGATCTCGGCGGCCCCAAGGTCCACAGCGCGAGCGGCGTCGTCGATCTGACCGTCGCCGACGAGGTCGGAGCGCTGCGCACCGCACAGCGCCTCCTCTCCTACCTGCCGGACTCGAGCAAGGTGATGCCGCCCTTCCAGCGAACGAGCGATCCGGCCGACCGGCCGACCACCGAGATCGACGTTTTGCTTCGAAAGGCCTTCAACTCGCCGACGGGCTTCAACACGCCCTTCGACGTTCGCATCCTGATCGAGCGCATCTGCGACCACGGCGACTACTTCGAGCTGCAGCCCGACCGCGCGCGCAACGCGGTCACGGCCTTCGGTCGCCTCGGCGGCCACGTCGTCGGCTTCATCGCCAACAACAGCGCCTGGGCGTCGGGCCAGATCGACGTCGACGCCGCCTACAAGATCGCGCGTTTCGTCCGGTTCTGCTCGATCTACAACGTGCCCGTGGTCTTCATGGAGGACACGACCGGCTTCCTCCCGGGCCGCGACCAGGAGAGCCGCGGCATCGTGCAGGCGGGCCGCGCGATGCTCGACGCGATCATCGACATCCGAACGCCGCGAATCCTGTGCATCATTCGAAACGCCTTTGGCGGCGCGTACGCGGCGTTCAACTCGACGTTCACCGGCGCCGACCTCGTGCTCGCCCTTCCGACGACGCGCGTCGCGGTGATGGGCCCGGCGGGCAAGGAGTACGTCTACAAGACCGATCTCAAGAAGGTGCGAGACGCGGCTGCGGTGCGCGCCGAGGAGGGGATCAGCCAGCGGGTCGAGTCCGGCATCGATGCCCAGACGGCGCGCGCCGAGGCCGAACGCGAGGCGGCCGAGTGGTTGAAGACGCAGGAGGCCGAGTTCAACCGCCGCTACGAGCGCGAGCTCATGAACCCGCGGGAGGCGCTCTCGCTCGGATCGATCTCCGAGATCGTGATGCCGGCCGAGCTGCGCTCGGCGCTGGTACGGAACCTCGAGTTCATGCTGCGGCGCTACCAGCCCGGGCCGTGGCAAACGATCCAGCGGGAGTTCCACTGATGCCGTCGGACCGTCCCGGCGCCTCCGAGGGCGAGAGCTCGCTCGTCCACCGCGATCGCCGGCTTTCCAGCGCGGCGTCGCCTTGGGTTCGCTCGTTCGCGTGCGACGACATGGGCGTGCTGATCGTGTGCCGGGGACCGATTCGCAAGGAGGCGATCGACGTCTTCCGCGAGATGGGCATGACGAACGTCGGCATGCTGCTCTCGGAGCGCGACAGCATCGTCTTCCCCCGCGCGCTCTCCCCCGAGCTGCGGATCATGGATCCGGACCACGTCCACGCCGTCCCCGACTACACGGGAGCGACGAAGGAAGAGCGGCAGGAACGCATCGGTCAGATCATCGAGATCTGCCGGCGCCACGGATACGGGCACGTCTTCGCCGGCTACGGCTTCATGGCCGAGGACGCGAGCTTCGTCCGCGCACTCGAGGACGCGGGGATCGGCTTCGTCGGCCCGTGCTCGTACACACAGACGGCGGCGGGTGCGAAGGACGAAGCCAAGCGGACGGCGATCGAGAACCAGGTCTCCGTCACGCCGGGCGTGAACGACGTGACGGTCCGCACCTTGCTGCGGATCGCACCCGACCGGGCCGCGCTCGCGAAGCTCGCGAAGCAGCACGGCCTCGACGATGCGGCGCTCCGCGACGCGAGCCTTCCGCTGCCGGCGGTCGCCGAGCGCCTGCTCGACGCGTCCCATCGCCGGCACGTCGACCTCTTCTCGATCGACGAGCTCGCGGAGTCGGTCGCGATCGAGGCTGCGCGTCTTCTCGAAGAGAACCCCGGTCGGCGCTTCCGGCTGAAGGCGATCGGCGGCGGCGGCGGCAAGGGCCAGCGCATCTTCCAGCGTGCCGACGTCGTCCCCGGGCTCGTTCGCGAGGTCCTGTCCGAGGTGAAGGCCACGGGCCGGGGCGACAACAAGAACATGTTGATCGAGCTCAATGTCGAGTCGACACGCCACAACGAGATTCAGATCCTCGGCAATGGCCAGTGGTGCATCTCGCTCGGAAGCCGCGACTGCTCGCTCCAGATGCACGAGCAAAAGCTCGTCGAGGTCTCGATCACGCAGGAGGGTCTCGAGGCGTCGATCGAGGCCGCACGCGAACGCGGCAATGCGCTCGAGGCGAAGGTCCTCGAGAGCGATCTGCGCGTGCTACAGCGCATGGAGGCCGAGGCCGAGCGCTTCGGCCGCGCCGTGAAGCTCGACAGCGCGTCGACGTTCGAGTGCATCGTCGAGGGCGACCGTCATTACTTCATGGAAGTGAACACGCGCATCCAGGTGGAGCACCGCGTCTCGGAGCTCTGCTATGCGCTGCGCTTCACCAACCCCGACGACCCGAACGACTGCTTCGACGTCGACTCGCTGGTCGAAGCGATGGCGCTCGTCGCGCGACACGGCCAGCGCCTGCCGCAGCCTGCACGCGTTCGGCGCGAGGGCGCCGCCCTCGAAGTCCGCCTCAATGCGACGGACCGTGCGCTGCAGCCGGCCGCGGGCGGCGTCATCGTCTCGTGGTCGGACCCGATCGAAGGCGAGATCCGCGACGACCAGGGCATCTCGCTCAAGAACCCCGACACCGATCTGTTCATGCGTTACGGCCTCGCGGGCGCCTACGATTCGAACATCGCCCTCCTGCTCGCCACGGGTGAGAGCCGCGAGCAGAGCTGGGCGCGGCTCACCGAGGTGCTGAGGCGTACCACGATCCGCGGCATCGACCTCGCGACCAATCACGAGTTCCTCTACGGCCTCATGCACTGGTTTGGGGCCCGCAATCCCTGGGCGAAGCCGACGACGGCCTTCGTGGTCCCGTACCTCACGCTGGTCGGTGAGCTGGCGCGAGAGGCGCAGTCGATCGATCTCGACTACGCCTTCCACCAGATCGAGCGCCGAGCGGTCGGAGCGGCCGTGCCCGAGGCGCGGGCTGCTACGGCGAAGCTCTTCGAGCTGAAGGAGACGCTCGTCGAGCGTCCGATCCGGATGCTCTTCCTGGAGCCGCACCATCTGTCCGCGTGGCTCTCGCAGCACCGCCTCGATTTCGTCGTCGAGCCGCGCGGCGTCGTCTGGCAGCGAAACCCCGTCGAGGTCCTCGCCGACACGTATCGTCTCTTACACCTCGACGAGCGAGACCAGGCCGCCGCAGACCGCATCTGGGACCACGACGCCGAGCTGCTCGATCTCGCGCTCGGCTTCTACGCGAAGCTCTCGGAGCGTGTGCCCGCCGGGGTCTCGTGGCGAGAGCTCGACCAGACGCTTCGCCGGGCGAAGCCTGCGTTCGGCTTCGACGCCGCGCAGTGGGAGCGGCTGTGCGCGGCGCACGCCGGCCATCAGCTCGGCCTCGAGATCCTCACGGTGCTGCCGATGATCGCGGACACGGTCGGCTTCTACGAGCTCTCGATGGACGACGATCTCGGCATTCGGATCCCCGAACGCCTCCTCGACCGCAAGCTGCAAGAGGCGACGCGCCGCGTGCTCGTACCGCCGCCGGCCACGCGTTCCGACGAGATCGTCGCCGCGATGGGCGGGATGTTCTACAACCGCGAGGCGCCGCACCTTCCGCCGTTCGTCGACGAAGGCGGTCACTTCGAGAAGGGCGCACCGCTCTACATCATCGAAGTGATGAAGATGTTCAACAAGGTCTACGCTCCCTTCTCGGGAACGGTCCGTGAGCTGCTCGTCCGCGAGAACGGCATCACGGTTCGCAAGGGCCAGCCGCTGTTCCGCATCGTTCCCGACGAGCACGTCGTCGAAGAGGATCCCGACGCTCGCGCGCTGCGAATCCGCGCCAGCACCGATTCGTACCTCGAGCGGCTGGGCTGAGGCACGGGCACGCTCATCGAGACGCTCGCCGCGCGAGGCCCGGTCGTACTCGATGGCGCGTGGGGAACCGAGCTGCAGGCGCGCGGACTCTCGCTCGGCGAGCTTCCGGACACGTGGAATCTCTCCCGGCCCGATGGCGTGCTCGATGTGGCGCGCAGCTACGTCGCCGCAGGCAGCGAGGTGATCCTCACGAACACGTTTCGGGCGAACTGCGTCGCGCTCGAGGGGACCGGCTTCGCGGACCGGGTGCGCGAGGTCAACCGAGCGGGAGTCGAGATCTCACGGCGCGCTGCGGCCGGCCGCGCGCACGTGTTCGCGTCGATGGGGCCGAGTGGCCGGCTACTCGCCGCCGGCGAGATCAGCGAGCGCAGGCTCGAGGAGACGTTCGCCGAGCAGGCGCGGGCGCTCGCCGAGGCGGGAGCCGACGCGATCGTGATCGAGACGATGAGCGACCCCGACGAGGCCGCGATCGCGGTCGCCGCCGCCCGTGACACGGGACTTCCCACGGTCGCCTGCATGGTCTTCGATTCCGGCTCCGATGATGACCACACCTTCACCGGAGCGACCCTCGAGACGGCGATTCGTGCGCTGCTCGATGCGGGCGCGAGCGTGATCGGTGCGAACTGCGGCCGTGGCATCGAAGGATTCGCAGCGCTGTGCGCGCGGATGCGCGCCGTGTCCGATCGACCGATCTGGATCAAGCCCAGCGCGGGGCTCCCCGAGCTCGACGGTGAGAGAGCCGCCTACCGGATGACACCGGATCGGTTCGCCGAGAGTCTCTCCGAGGTCGTCCGCGCCGGCGCCACGTTCGTCGGCGGCTGCTGCGGAACGAGCCCGGCGTTCGTGGCGGCGATCCGCCGCACCCTCGCGCGTGAGCGCTGACGGAGCGGCCGGGTCTACGGCGCGCGCCGAGAGGTCGCCCGCAGGGTGGGAGCGCCGCCGGGAAGCACGCCCGCGTTGCGAAGCCAGCGCACCGTCCCGCTCGCGTCGTTCGGATCGTGGACCACGAGATCGTCTAGGCCATCTGCGTCGAGATCCGCCACGACCGCCCTTCCCGACGCGGGCACTCGCTGCCGGATGGCTGCGGACGAGAAGCCCGGACCCTTCTCGCCGGACGCCCCGAGGAGGATTCCGATCTCGCCTTCCGAGAGCCCGAGCAGCAGATCACGCTGCCCGTCGCCGTTCCAGTCGCCATCGACCGTCGGGAAGAGCCCTTCGAGCCTTCCCTGCTCGAAATCGAGCCCGACGGAGATCGACTCGGTCCATGCGCGCGAGAGGCCCGCGAGGCCCGGGCCCTCGATGCGATCGACACGCAGCTCGACCTGCGCGCGCTGCGTCGTGAGCACCCGAAGGATCTGCACGATGCCGAACTCGATGCGGGCCTGAACGATCTCGTGTCGGCCATCACCGTCGAGGTCGACGGCATCGAGCACGGCAAGGCCAGCCTCCGGCCCGAAGCGAGCGTCCGGCGGCGCCTCGACATCGGCGCCGCTGCTCGCGTTGCGATGAATCTCGAGCCGATGCTCGCTTCGCATCAGCGTTCCGAAGGTTCGGTGAAGGAGGATGTCCGTGAGGCCATCGCCGTCGAGGTCACGTGCGAGAATGCGGATCCTCGTCGCCCTGCGCCGCATTTCCTCTTCGGAAGAGAACGGGTGAAGTCGCATCGTCCGCGACGGCCGTGCCGGGAAAGCGCCGCTCTCGGAGCGGAATACGTCGATCCGGTAGCGCGAGAGCGCGAACAGATCACTTCGATCGCTGGCGATGTCGCGACCGCGCACGAAGGCCGGCCACGAGAGCTGCGCGAAGAACGAGGTGCCCCACGTCGGAGCGGGCTCGAGACTTTCGTAGTCGGCCCACGGCGCAGACGCGAGGCGCCGCACACCGCCCGCGCGAAGGCCCACCAGACGAGCACCGTCCGCGGTCGGAAGCAGGACCGACGGCTCGCCGGAGTCGGTCCAGTCACTGGTGGCCCCGAGCAGCGACAGGCCGTGCGATCGCGGCGGAAGAGGCAGTGGCGGATCGAGAACGATGCCGCGGGAGAGCCCCGCTCCGGTCACCGAGACGACTTCGATGCGTGCGGCCGAGACGAGGACGAGATCGTCGCCCGGCGCGGGATCGACGTCTGCGACGTCGATGGCAACGACATCGGGACCGATCGCGATCGAACGCTCCGGTTCGACGAGACCACCCTGCCCGGTTCGCAGCACCGCCACCGTGCGGACCTCGTCCGGCGGTGTGCCGCGTGCGGCGACGACGCCGAGACCTCGCTCGCCACCGCCCAGACGGAGCGGCGCAATCCCGATCGGGCGGCCTTCGACGCGCAGTGTGCGCACCTCGAACGGATCGGCCTCTTCCGCAGCCCGAGCCGCTCCCGCAGCCATCATGACGACGACGCAGGCAACGAGGATCGCGGGAGGGCCTCGGCGCTGGGGGACCGACATGAAGCGAGAGTAGTCTGCCCGCCCCGTCACGTACGCTACCCGTCGGCCATGACCGACCCCACGAGCCCCACCGCCTTCGATCCTCACGCTGCCACCGGGAATCCGTTCGCGCCGTACGTCCTGGCGCCGACCGCACCCGCGCCGGCGGGAATCCCCACCGAGCCGGTTGCGCCCATCCATGCCGAGCACGCCGCGGCTTCGACCCTCGCGGAGCGCCGCGCGGAGCTTCTCGCGCACATCCTTCGAAGCCCGGCGCCCCCGCACGTCTCGGCCATCTTCCACGAGATCGGCCGGCTCGCGGCCGGAGGCCCCGCGCACACCGGCATCTTCGAGGCTGCGCTCGCCTACGTCGACGCGCGGCTCGACTGCGCCGACTTCGTGCTGCACGGCGTGCTGCGGCTCGTGCTCCAGTTCGGCGACGACCTGCGCGTTTCGCGCGCGCTCGTCGAGCACGCCCACCGGAGCCTTCTCGGCTTCAAGTACTGGCCCGACGAGCCCGGACGCGACTCGATGTGTACGTGGACCGAGAACCACCAGATCCTCTTCGCGTCGGCGGCGCTCATCGCCGGCCAGATGCACCCCGATGCCGTCTTCTCGAACTCCGGAGAGACGGGCCTGCGCAAGCAGGAGATCGCGCGACGCAGGATCCTTCGCTGGCTCGACCTGCGGTTCCGAACGGGCTTTAGCGAGTGGCTCTCGAACGTCTACTACGACGAAGATCTCGTCGCGCTGCTCACGCTCGTCGACTTCGCGCAGGACGACGAGATCCGTCGCCGCGCCGAGATGGTCACCGACCTGCTGCTGCTCGACCTCGCACTGCACGGCTTCCGCGGCGTCTTCGCGTCGACGCACGGCCGCTCGTACGAGAGCTCGAAGAAGTGGGCCGCCGAGGAGAGCACCACCGACACGTCTCGCCTGCTGTTCGGGGCGGGGTCCTTCGCGCGTCGCGAGAACATGGCCGCCGTGTGCCTCGCCCTCTCGCGCTACCGGTCGCCCTTGGTCTTGCGCGCGATCGCGACCGACGCCTCCGCCGAGCCTCTCGTCGTTCGCCAGCGCATGGGGCTACGCCTCGACGAGCTGAAGAGGCGCTGGCGGCTCGACCCGCTCGATCCGGAGGACATGATGGTGCTGCTCTCGCTGGAAGCCTACGCGCACCCGGCGACGATCGAGGGGTTCGTGCGGCTTCTCGACCGCTTCGGCTGGTGGGACAACGAGTTCTTCCGGCCGTTCGCGCGCGTTCGTCCGCTGATCGCGCGACTTCGCCGGCTCGGACTCCTGCGCACCGTGTTCCGACTCCTCGAGGCCGACGCCGCACGAAACGTCCGGCCGGAGGTGAACGTGCTCACGTACCGAACCCCCGACGGCCAGATCAGCTCCGCGCTCGACTGGCGCGCGGGAAAGGGCGGCGATCAGCAGCACGTCTGGCAGGCGACGCTCGGGCCCGATGCCGTCTGCTTCACGACGCATCCGGGGCCACGGAGAGCGCGGTCGCCGGGGCACTGGACCGGGAGCGCGACACTACCCCGCGTCGGACAGATCGAGAACCTCCTCGTCGCGATCTACTCGATTCCGCGGCGTCCGTTCCTGCTGTATCCGAACCGCAATCTCTACACGCACGCCTGGCTCCCGCGCGATCGCTTCGACGAGGTGGTGGAGCGCGGCGGCTGGTTCTTCGCGCGGCGCGGCGATGGCTTCCTCGCGCTGCGCTCGCAGCGGCCCGCGCGCTGGAGCGACGCGACCGGTGAGGATGCCGGCCGAGAGATCGTCGCACCGGGCCGCGACAACGTCTGGGTGTGCGAGCTCGGCCGCCGTGCGACCTCAGGCTCGTTCGAGGAGTTCGTCGATCGCATCGCACATGCGCCGATCACGTTCGGCCGGCGCCGCGTCGCCTACCGATCACCCTCGCAAGGCCGGATCTCGTTCGGGTGGCGAGGGCCGCTGCTGCGCGAAGGCCGCCCGGTGCCGCTCGCCGGTTTCTCCCGCTACGACACGCCGTATGGAGCCGCCGACTTCCCCTCCGACGTCGTGACGCTCGCGCACGGCGGCCACGCGCTACGGCTTCGCTGGGCCGACGCGAGTCGCGAGGCGAACGGATTTCTCGCGTGACGCGAGCCGATCGCCACGGGGTCGTCAGGGGCTCAGCACCACCTGGCAGACGCCGAGGCGGGACGATCTCCGTACGACCGGGCTCTCGTCAGCGCCCGCGAAAGCGCGGCTTTCTGCGCTCGGCGTACGCCCGCGGGCCCTCCTGCGCGTCTTCCGACCTTTGGACGCGCGCGAAGAGTGCGTTCTCGAGTATGAACGCCG
>JADLGR010000359.1 GCA_020849175.1 Deltaproteobacteria bacterium | reverse complement strand
ACGTAGTCGTCCATGCCCGCCTCGAGGCAGCGCTCGCGGTCGCCGGGCATGGCGTTCGCGGTGACGGCGATGATCGGCGTGTGCCGGCTCGTACCCTCGCGGCGCCGAATCTCGCGCGTGGCCTCGAAGCCGTCCATGCGTGGCATCTGGCAGTCCATCAGCACGGCCGCGTAGGGCGTGGCGGCCATGGCCCTGAGGGCCTCGAGACCGTTCTCGACCAGCTCGACCTCGAAGCCGAGCTTCTCGAGCAACCGGCGGGCGAGCTTCTGGTTGACGGGGTTGTCTTCGGCCACGAGGACACGCGGCGCAGACGACCCGACTCCGTGCGCGCCGGCAGCCGGCACTGCCGCGTCCCCCCCACCCGCGCGCGCGGGCAGCGCGGCGAGCATGCAGTCGTGCAGGTGCGACTGCCGGAGGGGAGGCATGAGCTGCGCGACGAAGCCCGCTTCGTGCGCACGCTCGACCGTGCGGCGTGAGATCGCGGCCGAGAGCAGGAACGGGCGGAGCCGCGCGAGCTCGGGAAGCGAACGAATCCGCTCCGGCAGCGCGAAGGCGTGATCGCTCGCGAGCGCCTCCGAGAGGAATGCGAAGTCGAAGGGCCGTCCCTCGCCGGCGGCGGTGCGGGCGCGTGTGACGACGGCCTCCGCGTCGGCCACGCACTCGACCTCGACACCGAGGCCCTCGAGCTGCTCGCGGAGCCGTGCGCGCTCCCGCTCGCGCGGCTCGGCGACGAGTGCGCGCACGCCTCGCAGCTCGGCCGACGCCAGCGCGAGCGCGGGCGCCGTGTGCTTGACCTCGACGCGCACGGTGAAGCGGAAGCTCGCGCCCTCGCCGGGCCGACTCTCGAGGCCGATCTCTCCGCCGAGCATCTCGACCACGCGCTTGCAGATCGCGAGGCCGAGACCGGTTCCGCCGAAGCTGCGCGAGTTCGACTCGTCGGCCTGTGTGAAAGGCTGGAACAGGTGCGTGTGCAGCTCTGGAGAAACGCCGATTCCGGTATCGGTGACCGCGAAACGCAGCCACGTCCCGGCTCCGTCCGCGTCGCCTGCGCTCACGGTGACGCTCACGCCGCCGCGCTGCGTGAACTTGATCGCGTTTCCGATCAGGTGGTCGAGCACCTGCCGCAGCCTGCGAGGATCGCTCGTGACGTAAGCCGGGACGTCGGCATCGATGCGAGCTTCGATTTCGAGACCCTTCGCCGTCGCCGCCGGCCGCGAACGGGAGACGCAGTCCTCGACGACGTTGCGCACCGCGAAATCGGCGTGTTCGAGGAGCATGCGTCCCTCTTCGATGCGCGAGAAGTCGAGGATCGAATCGACGATGCCGAGGAGCTGATCGCCGGCCGCGCGCAGCGTCAGGGCGAGCTCGCGCTGGTCCGGGCCGAGATCGGTATCGAGCAGCAGCCCCGTCATTCCGATCACCGCATTCATCGGCGTTCGGATCTCGTGGCTCATGTTGGTGAGGAAGGCCGCCTTCACGCGCGCCGCGTCGAGCGCCTGATCGCGCGCGAGCGAGAGCTCGTCGTTGAGCGCTGCGAGCGAGCGCGCCTGCTCGGCGATCCGGTCGCGCGCCTGCTCGACCTCTGCGGTCCGGGCGCGTGCAGACTCCTCGGCGCGCTTGCGCGAGTCGATGTCGGTGATGCTGCCGATCACGCGCAGGGGGCGGCCCTCGGCGTCGCGGACCGTCATCGCTCGCGATTCGAACCAGCGCCAGCCGCCGTCGCGCGCGCGCAGCCGGTACTCGACGAAGTACGTCGATCCATGCTCGAGGTGCGCCTGCATCGCGGCGAAGGTCTGAGCGCGGTCGTCCGGGTGGAGGCGCTCCTCGAACGTGGCGTAGACCGTCGTCGCCTCCTCCTGCAGCCCCACGAGTTCACGGAACCGGTCCGAGAACCGGAGGGTGTCGGTCGCGACCTCCCACTCCATGTAGCCATCCGAGATCGCCTGAACGACGAACTCGAGGCGGGTCTGGCTCCGAGCGAGCTCGGTCGCGAGCGCACGCGCCCGGGCGCGCGAGATCGCGAGGAGCGCGGCGCCGAGCGCGAGCAGGACCAGGGTGTAGATCTCGAGGTTCAGGCGGCCCCCTTCGATGGCCCCGGGGATGCGCCCCGGCCCGCAGGGGGCCATCGGCAGGAAGGCGCTCGAAGTGGAGGGGTTCGTTCGGATCGCCGGCTGGCATACCCTTCGCTTCGTGTCGGCTCCCGCCCCCACGCGCCCGCTCCTTCTGTCGTGGCTCCCCGACCCCGCGGAGGGAGCCGACCCCGCGATCCTCCTCGACCGATTCCTCGGCTGGGTCGCAGCCAGCGGCGTTGCGCCGTATCCGGCGCAGGAGGAGGCCCTCCTCGAGCTGATGGCCGGCCGCCACGTGATCCTCTCGACACCGACCGGGTCCGGGAAGTCGCTCGTTGCGACCGCACTCCACTTCAAGGCGCTCGCCGAGGGCCGGCGCTCGTTCTACACCTGCCCGGTGAAGGCGCTCGCGAGCGAGAAGTTCTTTGCGCTCTGCCAGGACTTCGGCGCCGTCAACGTCGGCATGCTGACCGGCGACGCCAGCATCAACTACGCCGCGCCGATCGTCTGCTGCACTGCCGAGGTGCTCTCCAACATGGCGCTTCGGCAGGGCGAGGCCCTCGACGCGCCCTACGTCGTGATGGACGAGTTCCACTACTACTCGGATCGCGATCGTGGGATGGCGTGGCAGATCCCGCTGCTCGCGCTTCCGGACACGACGTTCCTGCTCATGTCGGCGACGCTCGGTCCGACGCTCGGCATCGAGGAAGCGCTCGAACGCCGAACCGGACGCAAGATCGCGCACGTCACCTCTCGCGACCGGCCCGTTCCGCTCGACTTCGAGTACCGCGAGGAGCTGCTGCACGAATCGGTCGAGAAGCTGGTGAAGGAGGGCAAGGCGCCGGTCTACGTCGTCAGCTTCACGCAGCGCGAGTGCGCCGAGCTGGCGCAGGCCCTCACGAGCACGACCGTGGCGAGCCGCGACGAGCGCCAGCGCATCGCCGAAGCGATCGGAGGCTTTCGCTTCGACAGTCCGTACGGAAGGGACGTGCAGCGCTTCGTCCGTTCCGGCATCGGCATCCACCACGCGGGCCTGCTCCCGAAGTACCGTCTGCTCGTCGAACGCCTCTCCCAGCAGGGCCTGCTCAAGGTGATCTGCGGCACGGACACCCTCGGTGTCGGCGTGAACGTGCCGATCCGCAGCGTGCTCTTCACGAAGCTGTGCAAGTTCGATGGTGAGAAGACGACGATCCTGTCGGTTCGCGACTTCAAGCAGATCGCGGGCCGCGCCGGGCGCAAGGGGTTCGACGATCGCGGTGCGGTCGTGAGCATCGCGCCCGAGCACGTCGTGCTGAACCGGCGCGCCGAAGCGAAGGCGGCCGATCCGCGTTCCGGTCGCAAGAAAGCGGTCCGGGTCAGGCCGCCGACGAAGGGCTTCCTGCCGTGGAACGACGAGACCTTTCGACGCCTCGTCGACCGCGACCCCGAGCCGCTCGTCTCTCGCTTTCGCGTGACGCACGGCATGCTGGTGAGCGTCCTGCAGCGCGAGCGAGAGGCCGACCGGCCCGGCGGCGGCTACCGCGCGGTGATCGACCTCGTCGCGCGCTGCCACGAGGACGAGCGCGTGAAGCGCCGCCTTCGCCGCGACGCCGCGATGGTCTTCCGGTCGCTGCGACGGGCCGGGATCGTCGAGCTCGTGACCGACGCGCGCAGCAGCCGGCGGCGCGTTCGCGTGCACGAGGATCTTCAGCGCGACTTCTCACTGCACCAGACCCTGTCGCTGTATCTCGTCGACGCCGCCAGCGCCCTCGATCCTGCGTCCCTGACCCACGCGCTCGACGTCGTGAGCCTCGTCGAGGCGATCCTCGAGAACCCGCGGCCGATCCTGCTGCGACAGGTCGACCGCGAGAAGGCCCGGCGCGTCGCGGAGCTGAAGGCACAGGGCGTCCCGTACGAGGACCGGATCCGCGAGCTCGAGGACGTCGGCTGGCCAAAGCCGCTCGCGGATTTCGTGTACGCGAGCTTCGATCTCTTCGCCGAGAAGCACCCGTGGCTCGAGGCCGAGAGCATCCGGCCGAAGTCCATCGCCCGCGAGATGGCCGAGAGCTTTCTCGGCTTCCACGACTACGTGCGTGCGCTCGGCCTCGAGCGCAGCGAGGGCCTGCTGCTGCGCTATCTCGGGCAGGTCTACACGACGCTCGGTCAGTCGGTCCCGGAAGCGCTCCGAAGCGGCGAGCTGGAGGAAGTCCGCGCGTACCTGCGCGCCATGCTCGAGCAGGTCGACGCGAGCCTCGTCGAGGAGTGGGAGATGCTCGTGCACCCCGATCTCTCGCTACCTGCCGCCGGCCCCGAAGCTCCGCCCGTTCGCCGCGCACGCGACGTCGCCGCCGACCCGCGCGTCTTCGCCGCGCGCGTGCGGCAAGAGGCCCATCGATTGGTGCAGGCGCTCGCCGCGCACGACTGGGAAGAGGCCGCGCGCTGCGTGCGACAGGAGCCCGGCGATCCGTGGGAGCCGCGCCGCTTCCACGAGGCGCTCGCTCCGTTCTTCGCCGAGTACGGCGACATCGTGACGACCCCCGACGCGCGCCGCGCCGATCGCACGACGATCCGTGAAACCGGGCATCGAACCTGGGAGGTGCTCCAGACCCTCGTCGACCCGCAGGGCGACGAGCTCTGGTGCGTGTTCGGCCACGTCGATCTCACGGAGGATACGGCGCCCGAGGGCCCGATCCTCTGCATGCGGAGGATCGGCACGTGAGCGAGACCTCGCCGGCACGGCCGCGCGCGATCGCGCTCGGCGTACAGCTTCCGGGCGTCGCCGACGACGAGCACGCGGCATCGCTCGCCGAGCTCGCGCGCCTCGCGAAGACGCTGGGCTACGTCGTCGCGGCGCGCGTGACGCAGAAGCGCTCGGCCCTCGCGCCCGGGGCGGTGGTCGGCGAAGGCAAGCTCGAGGAGCTGGTGCGACTCGCGGCCGAGGCCGACGCCGTGCTGGTCGATCACGAGATCACGCCGTCACAGGCTCGCAATCTCGAGAAGGCGACCGGCAAGGAGGTGCTCGACCGCACGGCGGTGATCCTCGCGATCTTCCACCGCCACGCGCGAAGCCGCGAGGCGCGGCTGCAAGTCGAGCTCGCACGCCTTGCGTACCTCGCGCCGCGGCTCCGCGAGAGCGGCGCCGGCCGAGACCGGCAGGCGGGCGGCATCGGCGCGAAGGGGGCAGGCGAATCGCACCTCGAGCTCGACCGGCGCAAGCTGCGTGACCGCATGGCGGAGCTGCGACGCGAGCTCGTCGCGATCGAGCGCGAAGGCGGAACGCGCCGGCGACGGCGCGGCGAGCACGCCACGGCCGCACTCGTCGGCTACACGAACGCCGGGAAGTCCTCGCTCATGCGTGCGCTCACGGGGAGCCCGGTCCTCGTCGCCGACCAGCTCTTCGCGACGCTCGACACGACGGTACGTGCGATCGAGCCGCCGACGCGTCCGCGCATCCTCGTCTCGGATACGGTGGGCTTCATCAAGAAGCTCCCGCACGATCTCGTCGCCTCGTTCCGCTCGACGCTCGAAGAGGCGCGCGACGCCGACCTTCAGATCCACGTCGTGGACGCGTCGGATCCGGCCTTCCGCGCGCAGCTCGCAGTGACGCGCGAGGTGCTGCGCGAGATCGGCGCCGACGGGGCGCCGGTGCTGCTCGTCCTGAACAAGCGCGACCGGATCGGACCGGAGCACGAGCAGACGCTCGCGGCCGAGTTTCCGGACGCGATCCTCGTCTCGGCGAAACGGCCCGACGACGTCGCACGACTTCGCGAGCGCATCCTCGCTTTCTTCGAGCAGGACATGGAGGAGACCGAGCTGCGCGTCCCGTATGCGCTGGGGAAGCTGCTGGCTGAAATCCATGCGAGCTGCCGCGTCCTCTCGGAGTCGCACGATGAGCGCGGCACGTGCGTTCGGCTGCGCGCGAGACCCGAGCAGCTCGCGCGGCTGCGGACGGCGCTTGCGACAGTGGACCGTGACGGCTGAGCGCCGGAGCGCGGTCTCGCAGCTCGAAGGCCCGTCGTTGCGCTAGGATGCACGCGAACAGCACGGAGAGGCGGATGTCCGACGAGATCGAGCCCGAAGGCAGGAGCACGGCCACCGAGAGCGCTTCGGCGAAGCGCTCGATGGGGCCTTTCGATCACCCGTGGTTCCTGCCGGGCCTGCTCTATGCGTTCGCTGTCTGGTTCGGCTACGACGGGTGGCTCAACCCGAACATCAAGTCGGTCACCTTCAACCGCGTGATGGCGCCGCTCTGGCTCGCCGGCGCAATCTACTACACGATCCAGAACCTGCGTGATCAGCGGCGCCGGCGCGAAGCTGCGAGACCTCCCGAAGCGCACTGACGGAGCGCGAGCGGTCCTCGCGGAGCGCTCACGTCAGTCGGAGGGCTCGTCGCAGGCGGCGTAGCGGATCCGGAGCACGGTGAAGCGTGCGCGACCGGCCGGTCGCGCGACGACGACCTCGTCGTCCTCTTCTCTTCGCAGCAGCGCACGCGCCATCGGCGAGTCGATGCTGATGGCGCCGGTGGCAGCGTCGGACTCGTCGGGGCCGACGATTCGGTATTCGACCACCTCGCCTTCCTCGCTCTCGAGGGTGACGAAGGCGCCGAAGAAGATCCGCCCCTCCTGCTCGGCGGACGGCACCACGACCTGGAGCTCGTCGAGGCGCTTGCGCAGGAAGTGCACGCGGCGATCGATCTCGCGCAGCCGCTTCTTGCCGTAGATGTACTCGGCGTTCTCGGAGCGGTCACCCTGCGCGGCGGCCACGGAGACCTCGCGCGTCACACGCGGGCGCTCGACGCGCCACAGCGCATCGAGCTCCGCTTCGAGACGGCGCCGCCCTTCGGGCGTGACGTACGGCGAGCGGCGCGGCGCACCGGGCGCGGGAGGATTCGGCATCGCCACTCACTCTTGCGCGCGTACGCCGGGCGCACAACCCGCCGCGAGCAGCGCCTCGGCACGCGCGAGATCATCGGGCGTGTTGACGTTCACGAGCGCCGACGCGTCGGGGTCGAGCGCGCGCAGGCGCTCACCCTCGACCCACTCGACGCGCAGCACGTCCAGCAGGCCGCGTACCGGAAGAAGGCCTCGCGCGAGCCGGTCGCGGGCGGCCGCGAGAGCTGGCGCGCGCCGATAGACGGCGCACAGGGGCTGCGGCTTCGGCCCCGGCCGCGGCACGACCGCGTCGGCCTCGCTCGGCCCGGCGATGCCGCGCAGCAGCACGGCGGTGACGAGCGGAAGGTCGGTCGCGACCACCAGTACGCGCTCACCGCGCGCCGCTTCGAGCGCCGCGACGAGTCCGCGAAGCGCGCAGCGGGGCCCGTCCGGATCGGCGATCGCGCGGCCCGGCGCGTCCGGCGGCGCGGCGCCGCCGACGAGGAGCACCTCGTCACAGAGCGCGGCAAGAAGGCGCGCCAGGCGTGTCGCGAGCGCAACGCCGCCGAGCTCGATCGCGGCCTTGTCTCGCCCCATGCGCGACGACGCGCCACCGATGAGGACGGCGCCCGAGAGGCCAGCCATCGTCCTGCTCAGTAGCCCGGATCGCCGGCCGCCAGGAAGCTCTCGTCGAGCACCTGTACGGTCGCGGTCTGCCCGGCGCGAAGCTCGGTGGCCTCGGCCGGGAAGATGAGCAGACCCTGCGCGAGCGTCATCGAGCGAAGCGCGCCCGAGCTCTGGGTT
>JADLGR010000358.1 GCA_020849175.1 Deltaproteobacteria bacterium | reverse complement strand
GCCTTCGCGAGCCCGTAGTGCGCCTTCGCCTGGTTCGGGTCGAGCTGGAGGACGTTCTTGAACTCGATCACGGCCTCGGCGTACTTGCCGTCCTTCGCGTACTGCTCGCCGCGCTCCTGATGCTCGGAGATCTTCGTCTCCTGGCTCTGGCAGGCTCCGAGCAGGGAGCCCCCCATCGCGAGCGCGAGCACGGCACAGAGAGACGCGAGCCGTCGGGAACGGGACATTGAGGCACCCCCAAGGTTAGCCGGGCTTGGATATCGGAACTCCGCTTCCAATTCAAGCGAGAGCCCGGCCGGGTGTCAGGCGACCGATCGGTTGCGGCGCCAGCTCGGATGGGTGATCGCGAGCTTCCGAATCAGGTAGTTGAGCTTGCGAGGGCTGATGCCGAGCAGGCCGGCCGCCTGCCGCTGCACGTGCCCTGTCGAGCGCAGGGCTTCGACCACGAGCCTTCGCTGCATCTCCTCGAGCGAGAGGGTCTGCGCCTCCGGTGCTCGTCGCGGCGCCATGGCCGCGACGTCCGGCGGCGGCAGGCCGAAGTGGCTCGCGTCGACGTCGGTGCCGTCCGAGAGCAGGAGCGCGCGCTCGACGGCGTTTCGCAGCTCGCGAACGTTGCCCGGCCAGGCGTGACCGAGGATGCGCTCGCGCGCGGCCTGCGTGAAGCGAGCGCCCGGCCTCCCGAGCTCTCGGGTGAACGTTGCGAGGAAGTGCTCTGCGAGCGACAGCAGGTCGCCGGGGCGCTCGCGCAGCGGCGGCAGATGGATGCGGATCACGTTCAGCCGGAAATAGAGGTCTTCGCGAAAACGACCCGCTTCGAGTTGCTGCTCGAGCGGCTGGTGGGTCGCGGCGATGATGCGCACGTCGGTGCGAATCGACCGCCGCCCCCCGAGACGATGGAACTCCTGCTCCTGCAGCACCCGCAGGAGCCGCACCTGCGTCGCCGGCGTGAGGTCGCCGACCTCGTCGAGCAGCAGCGTCCCGCCGTGGGCCTGCTCGAAGCGCCCCACGCGCAGCCGGTCGGCCCCCGTGAAGGCTCCGCGCTCGTGGCCGAACAGCTCCGACTCGAGCAGCGTCTCCGGAAGCGCGGCGCAGTTGACCTTCACGAACGGCTGCGCCGACCGTGGCGATCCGGCGTGGATCAGGCCTGCGAGAAGCTCCTTGCCGGTTCCCGTCTCTCCCGTGACGAGAACGGTCGATCGACCGGGCGCGACGCGGCGCGCGAGATCGAGCGCCTCGCACAAGGCCGGACTCGAGCCGACGATGAGCGGCGGCGCGAGGCCAGCCGCACGCTCCGCTCGAAGCTCCTCCACTTCACGACCCAGGCGTGCGTGCTCGGCCGCACGGACGACGTGCACCTCGAGCTGCTCGAGGTCGAACGGCTTCTGGAGGAAGTCGAACGCGCCGAGCTTCATGGCTTCGACCGCGGACTCGACGCTTCCGTGCGCCGTCATCACCAGCACGGCCGTATTCGGGTCGCGCCTTCGTGCCGCATGCAGCACGGCCGTTCCGTCCGCACCCGGAAGGCGAAGGTCGGTGACGACGACGTCGAAGGGATCCACCGACACGTCGCGCAGCCGATCGATCGCGCGCGCACCGTCGTCCTCCTCCTCGATCTGCGGCCAGCGCTCGCGAAGCGCGGTCGCGATCCCGCGCCGCAGCACGGCATTGTCCTCGACCACGAGGACGCGTACCGATCGGACAGCGCTCATGCGATCGCCTCCGCTTCGATCGGCAGCCGGATCCGAAACACGGCCCCCTGCCCCGGGTGGCCGTCGAGCTCGAGCAGGCCTCCGTGGCTCGCGACGACCTTCTGGGCGTGTGCGAGCCCGACGCCCGAGCCGCGCGGCTTCGTACTGAAGAATGGATGGAAGACACGCTCGCGAAGCTCCGACTCGATCCCTGGACCGCTATCGCAGACCGTGATCAGCAGCTCGTGAGCGCTCGTCGTCTCGCCCGTGGCCGGAACCTCGCGACGCGCGCCGACGCCGAGCCCAAGACGCAGGCGATGGCCCTCGGGCCGTGTGAAGCCGTGCATCGCCTCGAATGCGTTCACGATGAGATTCGTCTCGACGGCGCGGATCTGCTCCGCATCGGCGAGGATCTCAGGAACGTCCTCGTCGTAGGCGCGCTCGATCGCGCCCTCGAACGGAACGCGCGAGCGCGCGAGCGCGAGCGCCTCCTCGAGCATCCCCACCGGGTCGACCTTCTCCCGCGCGAGGCGAAGTGGGCGCACGAACTCGAGGCTCTCGGTCACGGTCCGCGAGAGCGAGCGCAGCTCGGTCGAGAGCTCGGCGAGCATCGCGAGCTCCTCGGGGCGGCCGGCCAGCCGGCGCTTCAGCAGTCCCGCGAGAACCTCCATTCCCGCGAGCGGGTTTCGCAGCTCGTGGGCGAGACCCGCCGCCATCTGACCCAATGCGGCGAGGCGATCGCGCAGCCGCTCCTGCTCATCCTGGCGCTCGAACGGCGTGAGATCGCGAAAGACGAGGACGGCGCCGCTGACCTCTCCCTCCGGGCTTCGTACTGGATCGAGCGTGAAGCCGATCGTTCGGGCGGACTCGCCTGCCGCCGGCTCGAGTACCAGCTCGGCGCGGCTCGGCCGCTCGCGACCGTCGAGCGCGCTCTCGAGCATCGACGCGATCGCCGGCTGCCCCGGCAGCGCGTCGCGGCACGGTTGGCCGACGACACGGCCCGCCAGACCGAGCATGCGGCGCGCGCCCGGGTTCACGCGGACCACGACGCCCGCGCGGTCGATCGCCACCAGCCCCGAACGCATCGAGTCCAGCAGCCAGCCGAGAAAGCGCGGGTCGCTCTCCGCCACGGCGTCCGTATCGGCGCGTTCGGGGGCCGGGTTGACCTACTCGGCCGTCGCGCCGCGAGCCGGCACCAGGTAGCGCTTGCCCTCCTGCTGCAGCCAGCCTTCCTGCTTCAGATCCTTCACGACCCGGGTCACCGTCTCACGCGAGGTGCCGATCATGTCGGCGATCTGCTGATGCGTCAGGGCGGGAGTCGTTCGCAGGCCCTCCCGCGAGGCCGGATCGTTCGCGAGTCGCGAGAAGACGCCTTTCGCGCGCTCCTTCACGCGCTGGAACGAGAGGGAGCTCGCCTGCTCGTCCATCTCGCGGAGCCGCCGCGTCAGCTCCATGATGACCGCCATCGCGAGGTCCGGGCTCTTGCGCAGCAGATTGAGGAAGTCGGCGCGCGACAGCGCCAGCAGTCGGACCGACTCGAGCGTCTTGACCGAGGCGACGCGCGGCGCGCGATCGAGGAGCGCCATCTCACCGAAGAAGCCGCCCGCGTCGATGAAGCCGAGAATCTTCTCACGCCCTTCGTCGGCGAGCTTCGTGACTTTGACGCGCCCTTCACGCAGCACGTACATGTAATCGCCGGGAAGCCCCTCTTCGACGATCGTCGTGTTTCGCGCGAAGCGCCGCTCGATCAGGTACGAGCCCAGCAGATCGAGGTCCGCGTCGCTCGCCTGCGAGAAGAGCGGGATCGCGCGCAGCGACTCGAGCGCTTCCCGACTTCGGCCGGACGCCGCCATGGATCCTCCCTAGGTGAGGTCCTCTTGCCCGCTGTGGCGGAGCGCTTCCACCACCCGTCGAAGATCCCCGCTCCGCGCCAGACGCGCCACCAGCAGGGCATCCCCGGCGTCGACAACGGCCAGCCCCTCGACGCCGAAGAGCACGACCGGTCGCCCGTCGCTCCAGACGAGGTTGCCGGCGCTCTGCTCGAAGAGCGCCGGGCCGCCGAGCGTCACGGTGCCCGCGCGAGAGAGTCCGAGCTCCTCGGCCAGCGACGCCCACGTGCCGACGTCGCTCCAGCGGAACGAGACCGGCAGCGTCCACACGTGCCGGCTCTTCTCGAGCACGGCGACGTCGATCGGCTGCGCGGGCGCCCGGCGGTAGGCCGATGCGAGCACGCGCGGCGAGGCGACGCCGCGCGGCGCGCTGCGAAGCGGCCGCAGCGCCAGCGCGAGCTCCGGTGCGCAGCGCTCGATCTCGCCCAGGAGGGCCCGGGCCGTCCAGATGAAGATGCCGGCGTTCCAGAGGAAGCCGCCCTCGCGCAGAAAGCGCTTCGCGCGGGCCGAATCGGGCTTCTCGACGAACCTGCGCACGCGGTGGAGCCCCGGAAAGCCCGGCCCCGCCGCCGCACCCACACGGATGTAGCCGTACCCGGTCTCCGGTCGCGTCGGCCGAATGCCGAGCGTCACGAGCGCGCCTGCCTCGTCGGCGGCGCGCGCACCGCGCAGGCACGCCCGCGCGAACGCCGCGCTGTCCGGCACGCGATGGTCCGCGGCGAGCGTCACGAGGACGGCCTCGGGATCGATTGCCGCGATGCGTGCTGCCGCCCAGCCCGCCGCCATCGCCGTGTTGCGTCGTACCGGCTCGACCAGCACGCGCGACGCGGGAAGGCGCGCCTCGCGTCGCAGCGCGGCCGCGTGCTCGTGCCCGCACACGATCCAGACGTGGTCGGGCGTGGTCATGCGGTGCGCGCGGTCGAGTGTCGCCGCGAGCAGGCTCTTGCCGTCCGCCACCGCGAGGAGGGGCTTGGGGTGGTGTCGTCGCGACCGCGGCCAGAAGCGCTCACCCGCGCCTCCGGCGAGGACGACGACGTGGAGCCGCTCCCGGAGCGTGCGCCGCCGCCCCGCGCTCAGCGCCCCACGCACGCGTACTGGAAGCCTGCCGCACGCATCGCGGACGGCTCGTAGATGTTGCGCAGGTCGACCACCAGCGGCTGGCGCATGCACCGCTTCACGCGGTCGAGATCGAGCATCCGGAACTGGTTCCACTCCGTGATGATCACCAGCGCATCGGCTCCCTGGCAGGCCTCGTACTCGCCGCTGCACAGGCTCACCTCGGGCAGGATCTTGCGCGTGTGCTCCATCGCCGCCGGATCGTAGGCCTGGACCTGCGCTCCCCGCTCGATGAGCACGCGCAGGATGTCGATCGACGGCGCGTCGCGCATGTCGTCGGTCTCGGGCTTGAACGAGAGGCCGAGCACTCCGATCCGCTTGCCCGAAACCGAGCCGCCGAGTGCGGTCTCGATCTTCGCGACCATCCGTGCGCGCTGCAGGTCGTTCACGCGAATCACCGCTTCGACGATCTCGAGCGGGCTGCCGAGCTCGCGGGCAAAGTGTGCGGCCGACCACGTGTCCTTCGGAAAGCACGATCCGCCGTAGCCGGGGCCCGGGTGCAGGAACTTCTGCCCGATGCGCCCATCGAGGCCGATGCCACGCGCGATGTCGTGCACGTCGCCGCCGATCTTCTCGCACAGATTCGCCAGCTCGTTGATGAACGAGATCTTGGTGGCGAGAAAGGCGTTGGCCGCGTACTTGGTGAGCTCGGCCGTCGGCACGTTGGTGACGACGAACGGCGCCGAGATGAGGTAGAGCGGGCGATAGAGGTCCTTCAAGATCGCCATCGCTTCGTCGTCCTCACAGCCGATCACGACGCGGTCGGGCTTCATGAAGTCCTGGATCGCGGCGCCCTCGCGCAGGAACTCGGGGTTGGAGGCGACGCTGAAACGGACCTTCTTGTTCGCCTTCGTCAGCTCCTCGTCGATCCAGCGCTTCACCTTCGCTGAAGTGCCGACCGGGACCGTGCTCTTGGTGACCACCACCTTGTAGCCGTCCATTGCACGTCCGATCTCGCGCGCGACGCTCTCGACGTACGAGAGGTCCGTGCTTCCGTCCTCGCGCGGCGGCGTCCCGACGGCGATGAAGATCACGAGCGAATCTCGGATCGCCTGCGCGGTATCGGTCGTGAACGAGAGGCGCCCGGCCGCCTCGTTTCGCGCCACGAGCGTGTCGAGGCCAGGCTCGTAGATCGGAATCTCGCCCCGGTCGAGCGCCGCGATCTTCTGCTCGTTGTTGTCGGCGCACACGACGCGCACGCCGAACTCGGCGAAGCAAGCGCCCGTCACCAGCCCGACGTATCCCGTTCCGACGACGCAGACGTTCATGCCGACTCCCCGGTCTTCCCCTGCGAGCGCATGCTCTCGAAGGTCCTGCGCAGCCCCTCGCGCAGGTCGACCGCCGGCGCGTAGCCGATGAGATCGCGCGCCCGGTCGAGCGCCGCGAGGCTGTCGCGCACGTCGCCCTCGCGTGCCGGCTCGTGAATCGGAGCGACCGTCGCTCCGGTGATGTGCCGGATGGAATCGAGCAGCTCGTTGAGGCTCGTTCGCGCGCCCCCGCCGACGTTCATCACGTGGCCCGACGCGCGTGGAGCGTCCGCCGCGAGCAGATTTGCCGAGACTGCGTCGGCAATGAACGTGAAGTCGCGGGTCTGCTCGCCGTCTCCGTGAATTCGCGGCGACTCGCCGCGCAGACAGGCGCGCACGAAGCGCGGGATCACCGCGGCGTACTCGCTGTCGGGATTCTGCCGGGGCCCGAAGATGTTGAAGTAACGAAGTGCGACGGTCTCGAGGCCGTACAGCTCGGCGTACAGCCGGCAGTAGACCTCACCGACGTACTTCTGGAGGGCGTACGGCGACATCGGAGTCGGCGGCATGGTCTCGACCTTGGGGAGCGTCGGCGTGTTTCCGTACGCCGAGGACGAGGCCGCGTACACCACGCGGCGAACGCCGGCCTGCCGCGCCTGCTCCAGCACGTTGAGCGTTCCGTTCACGTTGACGTCGTGCGTTCGCACCGGCTCGGCGATGCTGCGGGGCACGGAGGGAACTGCGGCCTGGTGAAATACCACCTCGACGCCGCGGAGCGCGCGAGCCACGAGGTCGGCATCGCGGACGTCGCCCTTGTAGATCTCGGCGCGATGCCCCGCCTCGGCGAGATTGTCCTCGCGACCGCTCGAGAAGTCGTCGAGAACGCGAGCCTCCCATCCCTCCGCGAGCAGGCGGTCCACGAGGTGACTGCCGATGAACCCGGCGCCGCCGGTCACCAGCGCGAGACGCCGGCGGCTCACCGGGCGACTCGCAGCCACGCCACGAAGCGGGCGATCCCCTCCTCGAAGGGCGTCGCCGGCGCATAGGCGATGGCGGCGTTCGCCGCGGAGACGTCGGCCCAGGTCCGCGACACGTCGCCCGTCTGGCGTGGAAGCCAGTCGATGCGTGCCTCGACCCCGAGCTCGCGTTCGAGCATACGAATCACCTCGAGCACGGACACCGTCCGCCCTCCTCCGAAGTTGAGGATCGAGAATCCGAGGTCGGTATCGAGCGCGGCGACGAGTCCGCACACGAGATCGCCGACGAACGTGAAGTCGCGAACGGCCGAGCCGTCACCGAACACCGGAATCGGCTCGCCGCGAAGCATGCGATCCGCGAACTTGCGGATCGCGAGGTCGGGGCGCTGGCGCGGGCCGTACGCCGTGAAGATGCGCGCGCACGTGACGCCGATTCCGTGCGCGTGGTGAAAGGTGTGGGCGATCAGCTCGCCCGCGCGCTTGGTCGCAGCGTACGGAGAGATCGGACGCTCGACCGGGTCGGTCTCGCGAAACGGCCCGTCCTCGCGCTCACCGTAGACCGACGACGACGACGCGAAGACCATCCTTCCGGCGCCGCCACGAACGGCCTGCTCGAGCATCACCGCCGTTCCGTTGACGTTGACGTCCGCGTAGACCGCGGGCCGCTCGAGGCTGGGGCGTACGCCGGCGAGTCCCGCGAGGTGGACGACCGCGTCGAATCGCGTCTCCGCGAAGAGCTTGCCCACCGCCCCGGCGTCCCGGATGTCAGCGCGGACGAGCCGAAACGCCGGGCTCGCGAGCGCGCTCTCGAGGTTCCGGAGCTTCGCGTCCTCGGCGTAGAACTCGTCGAACGAGTCGAGTCCGACCACCTCGCGGCCCTGCGCCAGCAGATGGTCCGTCAGCGTCGAGCCGATGAAGCCCGCCGCACCCGTCACGAGAATTCGCTGCGGTCGGCTCATCGCGTGACAGCCTCGGCGCCGCACCGCCCCGCGAGTCGCGCCTGCGTCTCGAGATCGGCCTCGACCATCGTCGACGCCAGCTCCTCCAGCGTGGTCCGGGCTCGCCATCCGAGCTGCTCGCGCGCCTTCGCGGGGTCGGCGAGCAGCGTGTCGACCTCCGCTGGCCGAAGTCGCCGGGGATCGCTTCGCACGAACTCGTCCGCGTCGAGGCCGACGTGCTCGAAGCACATGCGCGCGAAGTCGGCGACCGAGTGCTGGCGGCCGGTCCCGATCACGAAGTCGGTCGGCTCGGGCTGCTGCAGCATGCTCCACATCGCTTCCACGTACTCTCCAGCGAAGCCCCAGTCGCGCCGCGCTTCGAGATTGCCGAGCGGAAGCTCGCGCGCGAGGCCAAGCTTGATCCGTGCGACGCTCTCGCTGACGTGCCGCGTCACGAACTCCCGGCTGCGACGCGGCGACTCGTGATTGAACAGGATCCCCGAGACGGCGTACAGACCATAGCTCTCGCGGTAGTTGACGGTGATCCAGTGGCCGTAGGCCTTCGCGACCCCGTAGGGGCTGCGCGGATGGAAGGGCGTCGTCTCGTTCTGTGGCGTCTCGCGCACCTTGCCGAACATCTCGGAGCTGGAGGCCTGATAGAAGCGGATCGATGAATCGACCAGCCGAACGGCTTCGAGCAGCCGCGAGACGCCGAGCGCGTTCACCTCGCCCGTGAGCGAAGGCTGGCTCCACGACGCCGGTACGAACGACTGCGCGGCCAGGTTGTAGACCTCGGTCGGACGCACCGCGTACAGCAGGTTCAGCAGCGAAGTCTGATCGAGGAGATCGCCCTGGTGCAGCACGATTCGTTCGGCCAGATGCGCGATGCGCTCGTGCGATGCGCTACTCGACCGGCGCACCATCCCGTGCACCTCGTAGCCCTTCGCCAGCAGAAGCTCGGCCAGATACGAGCCGTCCTGCCCCGTGATTCCGGTGATCACCGCTCTGCGCGCGCTCATCGGCGCTCGCTCCCGGCGCTGCCCTGCGGCTCGGGCGACGTCGTCGCGGGTGATTCTGCGAAGAAGCCGAGGTTCCGCAGCAGGCGGAACGTGAGCGCGAGCACGGCCGCGAGAAATCCGATCGCGACGTAGCCCTGCAGCCGCGTGAACGAGAGCGCGATCACGCAGAAGCACGCCGTCAAGAAGTAGAGCGAGAGGACGGCGGCACGGTGCGAGCCCTCGGACTCGAGGAGCCGGTGATGGATGTGCGAGCGGTCGGCCTGCATGACGGCGCTGTGGCGGCGCAGGCGGCGCAGCACCGAGAGCCCGACGTCCATGATCGGAACCGCCAGCGCGAGAAGCGGGACGATGAACGTCAGCACCGACCCCTGCCGGTAGCCCTCGATCGCGAGCAGCGAGAGCACGTAGCCGATGAACAGCGCGCCGGTGTCGCCAAGGAAGATCCGTGCCGGCGAGAAGTTGTGCGGCAGAAAGCCCAGAAGGGCGCCGACGAACGAAACGCCGACCGCGACGCCGAGGGCCTGGCTCGCCTGCCAGCAGATGATCGTCAGCGTGGCGCCGATGATCGCGGCCACGCCGGTACACAGCCCGTCGAGGCCGTCGAGCAGGTTGAGGGCGTTCGTGATTCCGACGATCCAGACCATCGTGACGATCGTCATCAGCCAGGATGGCATCAGCCAGGCCGTCCGCGTGACGGGATCGGTGAGATGGCGGATCTCGAAGCCGTAGTAGACGGCGATCGCCGCGGCGAGCACCTGGACTGCGAGCTTCGTCTTCGGACCGAGCGTGTAGCGGTCGTCGAAGGCTCCGACACTCAGGATGAGCAGGCCCCCGAGTAGCAGCCCCTCGAGATGCCCGCGGTACGGATCGCCCTCGGTGAAGAAGCTCACGGCGATGGCGATCCCGACAAAGAAGCCGAGCGCTACCGCAAGCCCGCCGAGCAGCGGGATGTTCTCGCGGCGGCTCACCTTCCGCTCGTTCGGGCGATCGATCACCTCGAGCGCACGCGCGATGCGCGAGACTCCGGGCGTCGCCAGGAACGAGACGACGAAGGCCACGAGCAGCGGGATGACGATCGCGAGGGGTGTCATCGTCCTTCGGAGGCGCCGCCGGGCGTCCTAACGGTAGCTGTAATAGGTCTGATCGACGGCCGAGCCATTCAGCACCACGCCGAGGACCCGCCTTCGATCGATGAGATCGAGCGCCGTCTGGACGTCCGACTCGGGTGTCGTATCCGCGCGCACCACCATCACCGCACCGTCGGTCAGCTCCGTCACGGTTTTTGCGTCGGGCAGCGAGAGCGCGGCCGGCGTGTCGAGGATCACGACGTCGTAGCGACGCGCCAGCTCCTCGATCAGCGCCTTCATCTTCGCCGAAGCCAGAAGCTCCGACGGGTTCGGCGGCATCGCGTGGACCGGGAGCACCTCGAGAGCGCCTCCCTCGAACGACGGACCCGTCACCTTGTAGATCGCCTGGTCGACCGATGCCTGGCCGAGGAGCACCTCCGCGAGACCGGCGGTGGGCGTAATGCCGAGCGTTCGGTGGACCTTCGGCTTGCGAAGATCGCAGTCGACGAGCAGCACGCGGCGGTCGAGGTGCATCTCGCTCACGATCGCGAGGTTGATCGCCGCCGAGGTCTTCCCCTCTCCCGGCAGGGCACTCACGACGGCGAGCGTGCGGATGGGACGCTGCGCCGCCAGCGACTCGAGCCGGGTGCGCAGCGTGCGGTACTGCTCGGCGACGAACGAGTCCGGCTGGAGAAGCGCGATGCGTCGCTTGTTCGCCGACGTCGCCTCCTCCTCGCGAAGCACGGCCGTTCGCTGGAACCAGCGCTTCCAGAACGGCACGCGTCGCACCTTCTCGACCTCGGCGGCCGGCGCCCAGTCGGCTGCGGGCGCGGCGGCGACCCCGCCCGGAGCCATCCGACCTCGGCTCTCCTCCGCCCTGCGCAGCGCGTCGTACACCTTGCCCATCGCGTCCCCTTTCTCTCCGCTAGCGGAAGAGCCCGAGCAGCCCACGCCGGCGCGCCGGCGGTGCTCCCACCGCCTCCGCCGGGCGTGAGCCCGATTCCGTCGGCCCCGGAAGGGCCAGATCCTGCGCCGCCTCCCGCACCACTGCCTTGCCGATCACCGGGATCTCCCGCGAGAAGCCGATCAGCAGCGCCGAGTCGCAGACCGTGTTGAGCAGCCGTGGGATCCCCCCGGTCACGGCGTGGATCTCTCGCAGCGCGCCGCGATCGAACAGGCCCTGCCCCGTGTAGCCCGCGAGCCGAAGGCGCTCGTCGATGTAGGCGACCGACTCCTCGTCGTCGAACGGCCGCAGGTGGTGGCGCAGCACGATCCGCTGCCGAAGCTGACGAAGGTCGGGCCGCGCGAGCATCTCGGCCAGCTCGGGCTGCCCCACGAGCATGATCTGGAGGAGCTTCGACGTCGGCGTCTCGAGGTTCGAGAGCAGCCGAATCTCTTCGAGCATCTCGGGCGAGAGGTTCTGCGCCTCGTCGACGATCAGCAGCGTCGGCTGGCCCTTCTCGAGGCGTGCAATGAGGAAGCGGTTCAGCGCCAGCAGATACTCGGCCTTCGTGCTGCACCGCTCCTCGATGTCGTACTCGTCGAAGAGCACGCGAAAGAAGTCCAGCGGCTCGAGGCGCGGGTTGAACATGAACGCCGCCGTCGTCGTCGAATCGAGCTGCGCGAGCAGTGCGTGGAGCAGCGTGGTCTTTCCCGTTCCCACCTCGCCCGTCAGCAGAACGAATCCCTTGCGCGCACGAACGCCGTAGACGAGCGTCGCCAGCCCCTCGCGATGGGCCTCACCCAGATAGAGAAACGCCGGGTCGGGCGTCATCTCGAACGGGCTGCGCAGGAGTCCGTAGTACTGGCGGTACATGCCGCGATCAGCCCTCCGTGATCGGTGTCGCGCCGCCCGCGGCGGGCGACGCGGGAGCCGCGGGCGCTGCCGGTGCGCCCGGCTGTGCGGGCGCGCCCGGTCTCGCGGGCGTCGCCCCCTGCTCCTGCGAAGCGCGCCAACCCGGCATCACGTTGACCCAGAAGTACCCCCCGCCCGAGCCTACGAGGACGAGCAGCACGACGGCCGTCGTGGCGACTGCCATCCGGATCCGGTGGCGCCGTGCAGACGCGCGGTCCGCGTCGAGCAGGATCGCAGGAATCTCGGCCAGCACCGGGATGCGGAGCTTCTGCTGCAAGTCGCGCGCCCCGTGGAACGAGCTGTCGGCGCTCTCGAGCAGCAGGCCCACACCGCCACCGAGCGCGACGCCGAGCATGAGCCCGACGACGACGATCACGAGCCGCCGCGGCGACGCCGGCTCGGGCGGCGGAACGGCCGAGTCGAGCACGCGGAACTGCTCGCCTTTCTGCCGCCGCTCCATGTTCGCGGCCGTCGCGGCCTCGAGCCGCTTCGCGCCGTATTCGTCGACGTTCTTCGACAGCGACTCGTACTCGCGACGTAGCGCCACGAGCTGCTCCTCGACCCGCGGCGAGGTCGCGATGCGACTCTGGATCTCCTCGACCTGCTTCGTCAGCCGCTCGATGTCCTGCTGCCCGGACTGGATCTTGAGCTGCGCGCGCCGCACCTCGGCCTCGGCCTGCTGCTGGGGCAGCGAACGCGGCGTCTCTGTCGCGCCACCTTCGGTCTCGATGCGCTGCTGGAGCTGCGCGATCTCCTGCTCCGTCGAGAGGACGTCGGGGTGCTTCGCGGTGAAGCCGCGCGAGCGGTGCTCGCCGAGCTTGAGCTGGAGCATCTCGAGCCGCCGCTGCGGGTTGGCCTCGTCGTTCGGCGTCGCGACCGCCTGCGCCTGGAGCGACTGCTGGCGGTAGAAGGCCTCGTCGCTCTGGGCCTCGGCGAGGTCGCGCTGCGCCCGCCGCAGATTGTCGATCGCGTTCTCGAGCAGGCGCTGATTGGAGACCAGGTCCTCCGGCAGCCGGCCCGGATTGTCGGCCTTCACCTGCGCGGTCTGCGCCTCCACCTCGCGGATGCGGCCCTGCAGCCGCTGGAGCTCGGCCTCGATGAACTCCGACGTGTCACCGGAGAGCTGGACGCGCTCCTTGATGTGCTCGTCGATGAAGTCGTTCGCGAGCCGATTGGCCACGGCGGCGGCCGTCACGGCGTTGTCGTAGCTGAAGTAGAGGCGGAAGGTGTTGATGACGATCTCGCGGTTGCTGCGTCCGCGCAGCTCCTGCGTCTCGAGCTCGGGCAGCACGGGCTCGACGCGGATGTGCTTGCGCATCTCCTCGATGATCTCTTCGCGCGTCTCCTCGTCCGCGAGGTCCGGGTAGAGCTTCAAGTCGTCGATCAGCTTCGAGAGCCGCGGTCGCGAGAGGATCTGCATCGTCATGAGGTGCAGGCGGTTGTTGAGGTCGCTCTCCGCCACGCCCGACTCGATCAGCCTCTTCGAGATGGTCTGCGGCTCGACCAGCAGGGTCGCGCTCGCGACGTACACGTTCGGCAGGAGCGCGGCGACGACGATCGACGCGAGGAAGACCGTACCCGCGACGGCCGCCATCAGCGGCAGGCGGCGCCGGACGATCCGCTCGAGATCTCCGAGCTTGAGGCCCTGTTCTTCCGTCATCGCGTGTCTCCCGCGCCCGTGCGCATCAGTTGAGAACGTGAATCGGCTCGAACTCGTAACGGAATCCGATGGTCACGATGTAGCGATCGAGATCGGTGCGGCCGATTTCGGTTCGGTCCGTCGTCTGCTTGTCCCAGCTCGCCCGGCCGAAGACGTAGCTGCTCCGCGTGAGCTTCCTGTCGAGCTCCGCCGTGATGCCGTAGTTCATGACCTTGAGCCCGGACTTGGCCGTGAACGCTTGCAGCCCCTGCGCCCTCGCGCCGGTGAACGAGAAGACGCCGATCTCCGGATTGAACGCGAGCGGGACCGCGAACGCGCTAACGGGCGTCAGCAGGAAGACCTGATCGGAATCCGACTGCCGCCGCTGGACGATTCCCGACACCGTGAGACGCCAGCGTGGCGAGGGGTCCCAATAGCTCGTGAGCGAGAGCGTGTCGGTCACGAGGCTCTGATTGAAGCCGGAGGTGTTGGTGGCGTTTCGCACGTACGCCGCCGTGAAGTCGAACCAGCGCCAGCGCTTCGTGACCGACAGGTTCGCGAAGTAGGTGAGGCTGCTTCCCGCCGCCTTCGGCGCCGGGCCGACCTGTGTGAGCGTTCCAGTCTGCGCGAGGTCGACCAGATTCCCGGCGTTGTCGATCGCAACGGTCTGCGTGGCGTCGAGCGGTGCGCCGGCGACGTTCAGGTTCGGACACCCCTCCGCGACGAGAACGCCCTGGAACGCAGTGCATCCGCCGAAGCTGAGGGGGCTGACGACCGTGCCATTTCGCGTGAGGACATTGCGCGCATAGAGAGGTGCGCCGAATTGCGTCGTCTCCAGATCAGGCGAGTCGGGCTGAACGAGTGCCGGGCCGGCATTGAGGCTCATCGTCCACGTGGGCGAGAAGTCGTGCTCCCAGATCCCGAAGAGCTGGTAGTAGTTCGATCCGCTGTTTCCGCCGCCCACCTGGGCGATGGTCTGCCGCGTCGCACCGAGCCCCGTACCGATGCGGTCCGTGGGTCGCAGCCCGTAGATCACATAGACCTGTGCTGCGGTCGCGCTGCTGTCCGCGTTGAACGAGCTCTGATAGTCGACGATGCTGCTCGTCGCCGAGATGACACCGAGCCAGAGCGGGCTGAAGGAATGCCTCAGCCCCGCCTCGGCATAGTTCTGTGTCACCGGACTGTTCGACAGGACCGGAACCGAGACCGCCAGCAGCCCCTCCTGATTGGTCTGCGTCGTCGTTGCAAACGACGGTGTGACGCTGAATCGATCGTTCGCGAAGAGCTCCGTCGCAGCGCTGGGCTTCCAACTGATCTCGCCCCTGGCGGCGTGATAGACGCTGTCGATGCCACGCGTGGTGTAGAAGACCTGATAGCTCGGCCGGTAGCGCAAGCCCCAGGTGAGCTGCCCCGTTGCATCGCGCAGTCCGAGCACCGGACCGAGTCGGACGCTGCCGTCGCCGGTGGTGTCCGTCGACTGGTAGAAGAGATTGCTGTTGTACCCGGTCTCGCCGTCGACTCCGAGCACGACCTCGACGGCCCTCGCCGAATCGAACGGCAGGACAAGGAGCAGCAGGAGTGCGAGCGCCTGGAGTCGCAAGGGTCGGCTAGTCCGTGACGACGATCGTGTCGCCGCTTTCCAGCAGCATGTTGGCCTCGTCCTTCGTGCCCATCACGAAGTCGCCGTAGCTGAAGCTGTACTCGGTGACGCCGCCGCTCGGGGCTCGCCGAATCACCTTGACGTCGTTCTTGTCCGCGTACTGGTTGAATCCACCCGCCACGCTGATCGCGTCGAGGACGCGCATGTCGTGTACGAGCGGGACGGCCCCGGGGCGCAGCACCTCGCCGAGCACGAAGACCTTGCGGCTGTTGATCTGCAGCACGACGACGCTGACCTCGGGCGCCGTCACGTACTCCGCCAGCTTCTCGGTGAGCACCTGCTTGAGCTGGTCGGTCGTGACTCCCGCCGCCTGGACGTCGTTCACGAGCGGCACGGAGATGCGGCCGTCCGGCCGCACGGGCACCTGCGAGAGCGAGAGCTCGGGGTTCTTCCACACGGTGATCGCGAGGACGTCACTCGGCCCGATCACGTACGGGGTCTTCTCCACTCCCGAAGGTTCCGGCGGCGGCGGCTGGACGGGACGGCCACACGCCAGGGTCGCGAGCACGAGCAGGCAGCCGGCGAGCCGTGCGCGGCTCCAGTTGCGACGTTGCATCTTCCCCCCCCCGGAAGGCCGGCCCCGGCGTCAGTCGCGCTCGCCGAGTCCCGCCTCCTTCATTTTGTAAAGCAGGGCTTTGTAGCTGATCTGGAGGCGCTCGGCGGCTTCCTTGCGGTTCCACCGCGTCTGCTGCAGCACCCGCTCGATCACCCGCTTCTCGGCAACTTGAGCGGCACGCTTCGAGATTGCCTTGAGATCGATTCCCTTCCCGTTCGCGAGGTCAGGTCCCAGGGCGTCGAGATCGAGGCCCGGCGTGACCTCCTGGGGGGGAGGAGCCTCTTTCATCGCGAGCTCCTGGCTCATGATGCGCTCGTTGCCCAGCACCACCATCCGCTTCATCATGTTCTCGAGTTCGCGGACGTTGCCCGGCCAGTGGTAGGCCATGAGGCTGGCGAGGGTTTCCGGCGACAGTGGCGAGAGGCTCTTGCGGTACTGCTCGTTGTATTTCTGCAGAAAGAAGTCCACGAGCAGAGGAATCGCGTCCTTTCGGTCCCGCAGCGGAGGGAGCTGGACCGTGACGACGTTGAGGCGGTAGAAGAGGTCCTCGCGGAACGTCCCCTCCTTGACGGCCTCTTCGAGATTGCGATTCGTCGCGGCGATGATGCGGGTATCGACCTTCACGTCCGCCTCGCCGCCGAGGCGTGAGAACTCGCCGTCCTGCAGCACCTGGAGGAGCTTTGCCTGCAGGCTCGGGTGCATCTCGCTGATCTCGTCGAGAAAGATCGTCCCGTGGTTCGCGAACTCGAACTTTCCCAGCTTCCGCTTCTGTGCGCCGGTGAAGGCTCCCTTCTCGAAGCCGAACAGCTCGCTCTCGAGCAGCTCCGAGGGAAGCGCGGCGCAGTTCACCTTGACGAAGGGACGATCGCGGCGGCCCGAAAGCTGGAAGACCGTCCGCGCCACCACCTCCTTGCCGGTCCCGCTCTCACCACGGATCAGCACTGTGATGTCGGTATCAGCAACCTGCTCGATGATCTCGCGCACCGCGAGCATCTTCCGGTTGTCACCGCACAGCAGCAGCATCTCGGTCTCGGTGCGGGCGCGACCCCGCAGCTCCTCGACCTCGGCTTTGAGTGCGCGCTTCTCCAGCGCCTTCTGAAAGGCGAGCTCGAGCTCCTCGACTTCGAATGGCTTTCTCAGGAAGTCGGAAGCACCCAGCCGCATCGCTTCGACGATCGTCCGCGCCTGTCCGTGGCCCGAGAGCATGACGACAGGGACTTCCGGCAAACGCTGTTTGATCTTCTGGAGCGTCTCGATCCCGTCCATTCCCGGCAGGATCACGTCGAGCGTCACGAGGTCCGGGCGTGTGTCGTCGAGGGTGCGCAGCGCCTGCTCGCCGTCCGCGACCGCGAACACCTGGTAGCCCTGCCGCGAGACGAGGGCTTCGAGGTAATCCCGGACTCCCGGATCGTCGTCGATCACGAGAACGCGGAACGGATCGGCCATGTGCACCCCTCACGCGTCGAATGGCGTATGCAGCCCGGCCGCCTCGGCCGGCCTCCGACATCCTGAATCGGCTCTGTCCGCTGGCTGCGGGCGGCCACCGGCCCGCCCTGATTGGAAAACCTCTTCCACTTATCGGAAGAGCCGTGCCGCAGGGAAAATAGTTTCTCTCACGAACCCGGACCGGGCAAGTCGGCCCGGCGCGGGTGGGTTGCCGTGGACGGCCATCCGGGCGTCATCCGGCCGCCCGCCCCACGCTCGCCAGCCGCGGGTCGGCGTCGTATGCTGCCGGGCTCTGCCGGGGCCCTCCGGCGTACCGCACCGCACGCCGATGAGAAGACGCCAGAGCGGCTCGGCGCATGCACCGCCAGGGGGGAAGAGGGTCGATGGCTGCGGCAGGAAGACGCCGGATCCGGCTGCTCGCCGTCGCGGGCGCCCGACCGAACTTCATGAAGATCGCCCCCCTGCTGCGCGAGCTGGCAGGCCGGCCCCGCTTCGAGACGCTCCTCGTCCACACGGGACAGCACTACGACGCCGCGATGTCGTCGAACTTCTTCCGCGACCTCGGAATCCCGGAGCCGGACGTGAATCTCGGGGTTGGGTCGGGGAGCCAGGCGGAGCAGACGGCCGAGGTCCTGCGCAAGATCGAGGGGGTGATGCTCCAGCACCGGCCCGACGCGGTCGTGGTCGTCGGGGACGTCAACTCGACGCTCGCCGCGAGCCTGGCCGCGGCGAAGCTCTGCATCCCGGTCGCCCATGTCGAGGCGGGCCTACGCTCCTTCGACCGCACGATGCCCGAGGAGGTGAACCGCCTCGTGACCGACGTGCTGGCGCGGTGGCTGTTCACCAGCGAGCCTTCCGGGGGGGAGAACCTCGCGCGGGAGGGCGCGCCTGCGGATCACGTGCACTTCGTCGGCAACATCATGATCGATACGCTGCGAGCGAACCTCGCGCAGGCCCGCACCCTCGACGTCCTCGGCCGCCTGCGCCTCGAGGCCGGCGGCTACGCCGTGCTCACGCTGCACCGGCCGAGCAACGTCGACGATCCCGAGCGGCTGGCGGCTCTCTTCGGCGTTCTCGAGGAGCTTCACGGGCTCCTCCCCGTCGTCTTCCCCGTGCATCCGCGAACGCAGGCGTCGATCGCGCGGCTGCTCGGCGGGAGAGCTCCGCGACTGCTCGTGACCGAGCCGCTCGGTTATCTCGAGTTCCTGCACCTGCTCGCCGATGCGAAGCTGGTGCTGACCGACTCGGGAGGCGTGCAGGAGGAGACGACCGTTCTCGGCGTTCCCTGCCTCACCCTCCGCGTCAACACCGAACGGCCCGTCACCGTGACGCAGGGAACCAACCAGATCGTCGGCCAGGATCCTGCGCGCATCCGCGAGGCGGCCCTCGCGATCCTCGCTGGAAGCGACAGACAAGGGCGGATTCCTGATCTCTGGGACGGCACCACAGCGCGGCGGATCGTCGACGTTCTGGAGCGCGACCTCGAAGGAGTCTCCTGATGGCCCCGGAAGCCGTCCCGTTCTACCGGCGCTACTACGACGGCTGGATGGCCATCGTCGGGCGCTTCGCCTTCGTCCAGACGCTCGTCGTCCTCTCGCTCTTCTACGTCGTGATGATCGGACCCTTTGGCCTCGGAGCGCGCCTTCTACGGCGTGACCTTCTCGACAAGCGCCGGATCGGGCAGTCCGGCTCCGCGTGGAACGAGGCCGACAGCGCGAAGCCCGACCTCGAACGCGCCCAGCACCAGTTCTGAACGTGCAGCGCGCCCCGAGGAGCGAGACATGAACATCCTGGGCATCTCGTGCTTCTACCACGACTCGGCCGCGGCCCTGCTGCGCGATGGCCAGCTCGTCGCTGCAGCACACGAGGAACGCTTCACGCGCAAGCGTCACGATCCGGACGTCCCGAAGCAGGCGGTCGACTACTGCCTGCGCGAGGCCGCGATCGGAATCGGTGACGTCGACTATGTCGTGTTCTACGACAAGCCGTTCGTCAAGTTCGAACGCCTCCTCATGACGTATCTCGCGACCTTCCCGCGCTCGCTTCCGTCGTTCACCAAGGCCATACCCGTCTGGATGCGCGAGAAGCTGTGGGTGCCGAAGCAGCTTCAGAAGCACCTCGGCTTCGAGGGCGAGGTGCTCTTCGCCGAGCACCATCAGTCGCACGCAGCGTCGGCGTTCCTCCCGTCTCCGTTCGACGAGGCGGCGATCCTCACACTCGACGGCGTCGGTGAGTGGGCGACCGCGACGCACGGGGTCGGCCGCGGCAACTCGTTCGAGCTGACCGAGGAGATCCGCTTTCCCCACTCGCTCGGCCTGCTGTACAGCGCTTTCACGTACTATCTCGGCTTCAAGGTCAACAGCGCCGAGTACAAGGTGATGGGCGCAGCGCCCTACGGAAAGCCGCGGTACTACGACAAGATCGTCGAAGAGCTCGTCGACTTGCGCGAAGACGGCTCGTTCAAGCTGAACATGAAGTACTTCGCCTACGACTACGGGCTCACGATGACGAATGCTCGCTTCGCAAAGCTCTTCGGCCACCCGGTGCGCCAGCCCGAGTCGAAGATGGAGGAGTTCCACTGGGACATGGCGGCGAGCGTGCAGAAGATCACCGAGGAGATCGTCCTGCGCATGGCGCGCGACCTGCACCGCAAGACCGGCATGAAGAACCTGTGCATGGCCGGCGGCGTGGCCCTCAACTGCGTCGCGAACGGCCGGGTCGTTCGCGAGGGGCCGTTCGAGAACCTCTGGGTGCAGCCGGCGGCCGGCGACGCGGGCGGAGCCCTCGGCGCCGCGCTCTTCGCGCACAACGCCGTCCTCGGCAATCCGCGCAGCGTCCGCATGGACCACGCCTTCTGGGGCCCCGCGTTCTGCGACGATGAGATCCAGCGCTTCCTCGATGCGCGTCGTCTCCCCTACACGCGCCACTCGCGGGAGGACATGATCCGAGAGACGGCGCGGCATCTCGACGAGAAGCAGGCCGTCGTCGGCTGGTTCCAGGGCCGCATGGAATGGGGCCCGCGCTCGCTCGGCGCACGCAGCATCCTGGCCGACGCACGCAACGAGGAGAACTGGAAGCGGGTCAACCTCAAGATCAAGTTCCGAGAGAGCTTCCGCCCCTTCGCCCCGGCCGTCCTCGAGGAGAAGTGCGGCGAGTGGTTCGATCTCGACCGCGAGAGCCCGTACATGCTGCTGGTCTGCCAGGTGCGCCCCGACCGCAAGATCCCGGCCGTCACGCACGTCGACGGCTCCGCGCGCGTGCAGACCGTGCGGCGCGACCAGCAGGCGGAGTTCTACGACCTGCTCGCCGAGTTCGACCGCCGAACGGGCTGCCCGGTGGTCATCAACACCTCGTTCAACGTCCGCGGCGAGCCGATCGTGTGCAGTCCCGAGGACGCCTACCTGTGCTTCATGCGGACGAACATGGACCTGCTGGTCCTCGGCAGCTTCGTTCTCGAGAAGAAGGATCAGCCGGAGCTGAAGGAAGACTTCGACTGGCGCGAGAAGTACGCGCTCGATTGACCTCGGTACTGGAGGAGAGCGGCATGGCGAAGGCCTCGAAGGGCGGAGTTCTCTCGATCTTCGGCGAGCTGTGGACCTTCATGCGGGTGCGCAAGAAGTGGTGGCTCGGACCGATCATCGTGACCATGCTGCTGCTCACCGTGCTGATCGTCCTCACCGAAGGCTCGGCGATGGCGCCGTTCATCTACGCTCTGTTCTGAGCGACGCCCCGGCGTCGCGCGAGGATCCATGACCGAGGGTCTGTCCGGAGGAGTCGCCGAGACGCGCGCCCCTGCCCGCGCGGGCAGGAGCGCCGTCACGCGCCGGACACAGATCGTCGTCTCGGTCGTCGCCCTCGCCCTCGCGATCGCGGTCTACACCCCGATCCTGCGCGGCCTCGTCGGCAACTGGATCGAGAACGAGGACTACTCGCACGGCTTCCTGATCGTTCCGCTCTCGCTCTACTTCATCTGGGAGCGGCGCGAGAAGCTGGCGGCCCTGCCCGTCGATCCGAGCTGGTGGGGGCTCCCGCTGCTCGTCCTCTCGAGCGTGACGCTGTTCATCGGGCGCCTCGGCGTCGAGTACATGAACATGCGCGTCTCGTTCGTGCTGATGGTCAACGGGATCGCGCTGATGCTCCTCGGGCGGAGGATGTACCGCGCCCTCGCCTTCCCGCTGCTCTTTCTGTTCCTGATGGTCCCGCTGCCCCAGTCGATCGTGAATACGATCGCCTTCCCGCTCCAGCTCATCGCCGCGGGGATGGCGGTCGAGGCGTTGCACCTGATCGGCGTGCCCGCGCTGCTCGAAGGCAACATCATCCACCTCGCCAACGGGCCGCTCTTCGTGGCCGAGGCGTGCAGCGGCCTGCGATCGCTGATGGCGCTCATCACGCTCGGCGTGGTCTTCGCGTACTTCTTCCGCCGGAACCTCGTCGAGCGCCTGCTGATCGTGGCGTCGACGATCCCGATCGCGATCGTCGTCAACTCCTTCCGCGTCGCCCTCACGGGAGTTCTCGCCTACTACTTCGGGCCGGAGGCGGCGGGCGGCGTCGTCCACGAGACGCAGGGGCTGTTCACGTTCGGCATCGCGTTCCTGCTGCTGCTGGGCGAAGCCTGGCTACTCTCGCTCGTCTGGCCGCGCCTGTTCGGGAGCCGGTCGGCCGGCGATGCGAAGGGAGTCGCCCGATGATCAAGACGCTCGTCGCGCTCCTGTTCCTCGCGGTCAACTTCTACGTCTATCACTTCCTCGCGACCACCGAGATCCATCCGGCCCGCACGTCGTTCGACATCTTCCCGCTGAAGGTCGGGACCTGGACCTGTCCGCGGCACGAGCAGATGGAGCAGAAGGTGATCGACAACCTCGGCGTCACCGACTACCTCATTTGCGAGTACCGCAGCCCCGACGAACCGGTGCCGGTCGGCGTCTACGTCGGCTACCACGTCTCGCAGGTCGGCACCGAGGACGGCGGCGAGACGCGCATCCACCCGCCGGCCCACTGCCTGCCCGGGTCGGGCTGGAACATCATCGCCTCCGGCGACGTCGTGCTCGATCTCCCGGGTCTGCCGGGGGGCCCGCAGGAAGTTCGGCGCGTCATCATTGCCAAGGGGGATGCGCGTCAGCTCGTCTACTACTGGTATCAGGAGCGCGGCCACGTGATCGCCGACGACTACAAGAAGCTCGTCTCGCTCTTCTGGGACCGCGCCACGAAGAGCCGGACGGACGGAGCGCTGGTACGGTTCACCCTCCCGGTCGTGCGGGGTGACGAGAAGAAGGCCGAGGCGGCGTTCCAGAGCCTCGCGAGCCAGCTCGTCCCGCTGCTGCCGGCCTACGTCCCCAACTGACGGCGACCGCGTGCACATCGTCTTCATCAGCCACTACTTCCCGCCCGAGGTGAACGCGCCGGCGAACCGCACCTACGAGCACGCGCGCCGCTGGGTCGCCGACGGCCACCAGGTCACCGTCATCACGGGCGTCCCGAACCACCCGAAGGGCGAGATCTTTCCGGGCTACGAGAACAAGTGGATCCAGGAGGAGAACCGGGACGGAATCCGCGTGATCCGCACCTGGATGTATCTCGGATCGAACGAGAACGTCATCACGCGCTCGCTCAACTACATTCTCTTCGCATTCACCGTGGTCTACGCCTCGTTCCTCGCCAAGGACCCCGACGTCGTGGTCGCCACGACGCCGCAGTTCTTCTCGGGCGTGGCCGGTGTGCTCGTCTCGCGCTTGAAGCGCCGGCCGTTCGTACTCGAGGTTCGCGATCTCTGGCCCGACTCGATCGTGCAGCTCCTACAGCTCCGGCGCGGCATCCTCGTCCGCTTCCTCGAGCTGATCGAGAAGGCGCTCTACAAGAGTACGTCGGGAATCGTGGTCAACAGCCGCGCATTCATCGACCACATCGCGACTTTCGGCATTCCGAACGACCGCATGGCGCTCATCTACAACGGAATCGATCCGTCGCTCTTCCAGACTCGCGAGCGTGACGTCGAGCTGCTGCGCGAGAACGGCCTCGACGGAAAGTTCATCGTCGCTTATGTGGGGACCCTCGGGATCGCGCACGGGCTCGTCACCGTGCTCGACGCGGCCCAGCAGCTCCGCGACCTCGACGACGTGGTGTTCGTTCTGATCGGCGACGGCGCGGACCGAGTGCGCCTCGAAGAGGAGATCGCCGAGCGCGACCTTCGAAACGTGCGCCTGCTCGGCCTTCGACCGCGCAGCGAGATCCCGCGCTGGCTCGCGTCGATCGACGTCTCACTCGTGCTGCTGCGCGACATTCCCGTGCTGGAGACGGTGGTTCCCTCGAAGATCTTCGAGACGCTCGCCGAGGCGCGTCCGGTCCTCGTCGCGGGCCGCGGCGAGGTGCGGCGCCTCATCGAAGAGGCGAAGGCGGGCTTCGTGATCGATCCCGAGGTCCCGGACCAGATCGCTCGCGCCGTCCGGTACATCCGCGCGCACCCCGACGAAGCGAAGACGCGTGCTCTAGCCGGGCGGGAGTGGGTGGCCGCGAACTTCCAGCGCGACGACCTCGCGCGCGCGATGGCGAAGTTTCTCGAGGAGGTGGCGCGCCGCGCGCGATGAGCCGGCTGTACGCCGCGCTGCCGATCTTCGCCCAGAACCTCGCGTGCTCGATCTCGGGGCTGCGCCGCGAGCGTGAGCGCTTCACACCACACTTCCGTGAGACGCTCGCACGCTGGGAGCAGAGCGCCGACTGGCCACGCGCGCGGCTTCGCGCGCAAGCGGCCGCGGCGCTGGCCCGCGTCGTCGAGCGCGCCCGCACGGCCTCGCCGTTCTACCGCGACCTGCCGCCCGCCTGTGCGGACGGCGATCCCGACACGGCCATCGCGCGGACACTCGCGACGATCCCGGTGCTCGAGAAGTCCGTCTACCGCGACCGCTTCGACGACCTCGTGGCACGCGACCTCCCGCGGCGGCGCCTGGTGCGGCTCGCGACGAGCGGCACCACCGGCACCTCGCTCCCCGTGCTGCACACGCGCGAGCGCCTCGCCGAGTGGTACGCCGTCGCCTGGCGCCAGCGACGGCGGGCGGGCGTCTCGCTCGGCGACCCGCACTTCACCTTCGGCGGCCAGCCGATCGTCCCGCTCGCACAGCGGCGGCCCCCTTTCTGGCGCCACAATGTCATGTCGCGGCAGGTGCTGTTCTCGACCTACCACCTCGCACCCGAGTACCTGCCTGCGTACGTCGAGGCCGTCCACACGCTCCCCGCTCGCTACGTTCAGGGCTACCCGTCGGCCGTCCATCTCGTCGCCCGTGCGCTCCTCGATGCCGGCCGCCCCCTGCCGGCCGGGCGTCTTCGCGGCGTCTTCACGTCCTCCGAGACGCTCCTCGACCTTCAGCGCGCCGACATCGCACGCGCGTTCGGCGCGCCCGTCTTCGACTACTACTCCGCGACCGAAGCCTGCATCGCGATGTCGGGCTGCCCCGCGGGCCGCCTGCACGTCGACCACGAGTTCTGCCTCGTCGAGGTGGAGGTGACGGAATCGAGCGCCGACTGGGAACGCGGCGAGCTGCTGGCGACCTCTCTCGGACCCGACGCGGTTCCTTTTCTTCGCTACCGCATCGGCGATGTCGGAACGCGTGCGCGCGGCGCGTGCCCCTGCGGCCGCGCGGGCGAGAGCTTCCTGTGGATCGACGGTCGAATCGAAGACTACGTCGTGACGTCCGACGGACGCCGGATTGGACGCATGGACCACGTCTTCAAGGACCAGCCGCTCGTCGCGGAGGCGCAGTTCGTCCAGGAGACCGATCGCGCCCTGCGCGTCCTCGTGGTGCCGCGGCCTGGCTTCGACGCCGCCGCCGAGCTGGGGCTGCGTGCGGAGATCGAGCGACGCGTGGGAGCCGGCCTCGCGATCGAGATCGTTCGTGTCGCGGCGATCGCACGCGAGCCGAACGGAAAGCTACGCGCGGTCAAGTCGCGCGTCGGAAGGCTCGCAGCATGATCCGAGTCGGCCTCGCACGCACGCAGCCGGGATACGGCGACGTCCCGGCCCCCTTCGGCCCCGGCGCGGCCTACCCCGAGCTACGGCCCCTGTACGGCGACCGGCTCGACCTGGGCCCTGCGAACCCTGCCTATGCAGGCGTGCGCGCTGCGCTGCTCGGCGCGGGGCTCGATGCTGCGCGCTTCGGGACGCCGGCATGGAACCCGCTCGGCGCGCTCGTCGCTCCCGGACGTAGAATCGTCCTCAAGCCGAACTTCATCCGGCACTGGAATCCGGCGCCGGACGGGACGCTCGCATCGGTGGTCACGCACGGAGCGATCCTTCGCGCGGCGGCCGACTATGCGCTCCTCGCCGCAGGTCCGTCCGGGAGCGTCGAGATCGCGGAGGCGCCGCAGCAGGACTGCGACTTCGGTGAGATTCGGCGGATCGTCGGGCTCGACGCGCTCGTGGCTCACGTCGCGCAGCGCTGCGACCGCACGCTCGGCCTCATCGATCTTCGCCGCGAGCAGGTCGAGACCCGTGACGGGATCATCGTCGCGCGCCACGCGCTACCGGGCGATCCGCGTGGGTATCGAGTCGTCGATCTCGGCGAGCGCAGCTTCTTCACGGGCTCCGGCCTCGATCCCAGGCGCTTCCGCGGCGCCGACTACGACCCGGGACCGACTGCGGAGCACCACAGGGGAGGCCAGCACGCGTACCTGCTCTCGGAGACCGTGCTCTCGGCCGACCTCGTCGTGAATCTTCCGAAGCTGAAGACCCACAAGAAGACGGGCGTCACGCTCGCGTTCAAGAACCTCGTGGGCATCAACGGCGACAAGAACTGGCTGCCGCACCACTCGCTGGGATCGGCGCCGAGCGGCGGTGACGAGTTCCCGCAGGCGCGCCTGCTCGACCGTGCGCGAAGCCGGGCTACCGAGCTGGCACGACCGATCCTCGCGCGCGGCGCGCTGCTCGGCCTGTTCCGCGCGCTGCGCCGCTTCGAGAACCGCGCGCGTGGCGGCCGAGACTTCGTCCGGAGCGGCAACTGGCACGGCAACCGCACCACGTGGCGCATGTGCCTCGACCTGAACCGCTGCCTCTACTACAGCGATGCGCACGGCCTTCACCTCGACGCGTCCGGTCCCGTCCGAACGGTGATGACCATTCTCGACGGTGTCGTGGCCGGCGAGGCCGAAGGGCCCCTCGCCCCGCGCGACGTCCCGCTCGGCGTGGTGATCGCCGGAACCGACCCCGCGGCGATCGACCTCGTCGCCGTTCGCCTCATGGGCTTCGAGGAGGAGAAGCTGCCCAAGGTGTACGAGGCCATGCGCGACGCCGGACCGCGCATCACCGCCGTTCACAGCATCTCCGACGTCGGCGTGCGCGAGGTCGACGCCGATGGCTTCTCGACGCGCGATCTCGCGCTCGGCGCCGTCGCCTGCTCCCGTACCTTCGAGCCGCACTTCGGATGGAAGGGGCACGTCGAGAGGCGGCGGGGGTGAGCGAGCACGCGACACCGGGAGCACGCGCGAGGCCCCCCGTGGCGGACCGACCGATCTTCATGGTCGGCATGGGCCGCAGCGGCTCGACGATCCTCTTCGAGTGTCTCGCGACTCATCCCGACGTCGGCTGGCTCGCGCACCACGCGAACCGCATGCCGAATCAGCGCTGGCTGTACGTCTTCAGCCGTCTCTGCGACCACGGATTCCTGTTCCGCAAGGCGATCGAGCGCTCGGACGAGCAGCGCTCGCTCGTCGAGAAGCTGCGGCTCGGTCCTGCGGAGGCGTACGAGACGTGGGCCTCGATCTGCGGTGACAGGATCCGCTACGACTGGCTCCTCGGTGCGCACGCGAGCGACGCCGAGCGTGCGGCGGCGGCGCAGCTCGTTGCGGACGTCCTGCGCTGGCACGGCAAGCGGCGCTTCGCCGCCAAGCTCACCGGGCCGCCACGCATGGCGTACCTCGCGAGCCTGTTTCCGGGCGCGATCTTCCTGCACGTGGTGCGAGACGGGCGCGCCGTCGCACGCTCGCTCCTCAATGCCGACTTCTGGCGCGACACCTGGCGCATGGAGCGGCCTGCGTGGGAGAACGGCTTTCCCGAAGCGTACACGCTCCTCGCGCGCGAGAGCACGAACCCGCCGCTCGCGCTCGCCGCTCTGCAGTGGCGGCGCTGCATCGAGGTCGCGGCCGAGGAGAGCGCGGCCCTCGGCCCCGGGCGCGTCCGCGAGGTTCGCTACGAACGCTTCGTGGCGGACCCTGGAGCGACCATCGACCAGATGCTCGCAGACGTCGGCCTCTCTCCTTCACTACGCGTCCGGGAGTTTCTGCGCCGCCGCTACACGCTGCGCGACATGAACGTTCCCGCACGGCGCAGCGGGAACGGCGCCGACGCAGCCCTTCTCGACGGACTGCTCGGCGAGACGCTCCGCTCGCTCGGCTACCCGGTGTGAGCCGGCGCGACGAGCGATGCGTAGAGCGCGAGATGGCGCTCGGCGACGGCGTCGAGTCGGTAGCGCGCCTCGACGCGTGCGCGGCCAGCCCGCCCCATCGCCCGGCGTGCCTCCGGACCCATCGCGTGCAGGCGCGCGAGTGCGCGCGCCAGCGCCTGCGCGTCGCCCGGCGGAACGAGCAGGCCCGTCACTCCGTCTTCGATGAGATCGGGAACGTCACCCACGGCGGACGCCACCGCCGGAACTCCCGCCGCCATCGCCTCGAGCAGCACGTTGGGAAACCCCTCGAAGAGAGACGGCAGGACGAGCGCATCCACGATGCGCAGCAGCGCCGGGATCTCGGGCGTCTCAGGAACGAGGCGAACGACGCTGCCGAGCGCGCGCCGCTCGATCTCGTCGCGAACGAATGCCGCGTATGCGCTTCCCCCTGTCTCACCGCCCACCAGCCACACGCGCGTTGCCGCCCGCAGCGAGGGATCGAGGCGCGCGAGCGAGTCGAGCAGCAGTGCATGGTTCTTCTCGCGACGCAGCCCGCCCACGAGCGCGAGGTGCAGACAGCCGGGATCGGCCCTGATCGGCGCGGGCCGCGCGACCCGCGCATCCCAGTCGGCGAGGTCGATGCCGTTCGGGAGGTAGTGAACTCGGGAGGCCGGGACGCCGAGCCGGCGCACGATCTCCGCCGCAACGCCGGCCGAGTTCGCCGTCACGGCATCGGCTTCGCGGTACACGATGCGCTGCGCGATCTCGTTCACGGGAGTGCGCAGCAGTGCGCTGCGTTCGGCAGCGATGAAGGCCGGCCTGCGCGCGCGCGGAAGGCTTCGCTGCACCAGCATCCCCCACAGCGCCGGGAAGAGCTGGAAGGCGTGGACCACGTCCGGACCTTCCGCGAGTAGCCAGCGACGCATGGCCCACAGGAAGGCCGGGTCGAGCTTTCCGTGCTTGCGCAGGACGTGGACCGGCACCCCCGCCTCGCGCAGCGGCGGCGCGAAGAAGGGAATGTCGTGATACACGAGCACCGAGACCCGAACGCCGTCGCGCCCGTTCAGCCTACACGCGAGCTGCACGAGCTGGCGCTGTGCGCCGCCGCTCGCGAGGCTGTCGGTGTAGTAGACGAGGCGAATCATCCGCCTCGTGAAAGGAGCCAGCCGAGAGCGGCCAGCAGTCCGCCGCCGATCGCGATCGCGACCGCGGTTCCCATGCGCGACGGCGACAGGCGGTCGGCGCCGATGCGCGGGAGCACGTCACGACGGATCGCCTCCCACGCGCGGGGGCCGACGACGCGCTTTGGGAGTCCGCGCAGCGCGAGGACGAGCCGGCGCTGCGCGATCGCCCTCGGAGAGAGGGCGCGCTCGAACCCGGCGAGGTCGAGGTGCCCCTCGACGTTGATTCGCGCAATGCCGAACGCGCCGGTCCCCTCACGAACCGTGTCGGGTCGCGAGCAGAAGACGGTGTCGTAGCCGGCCTCGCGCGCAATCCGGAGCACGCGATCGTCGTACCAGTTCGCCGGGACCGCGAAGTGCCGAACGGCGCCGCCGGTGACCTCCTCGAGCGCTCGCTTCGACGCCACGAGCTCGTGTCGGATCTCGCTCTCGCTCATCGCAGAGAGCGGCCGGTGGGACACGGCGTGAGACCCGATCGCAACGCCGGCGGCTGCGAGCACGCGGATCTCCTCGTCGGTGACACGGCGGTTCTCGTCGCCCGCCGCCCGGAAGATCACGGCAGCGGGATCGGTCGTCACGAAGAGAACCGCCGGCGCTCCATGACGACGCAGCACGGGAAGCATTCGCGCGTGAGCGCTCGCGCAGCCGTCGTCGATCGTGATCAGCACCGACGGGTCGTCCAGCGTACGCTCGCCCCGCGCGAACGCCGCCACGTCGTCCGCCGACACGAACTGGTGTCCGCGTGCGCGCAGCCATCCGAGCTGCTCGTCGAACGACTCCTCGGGCAGCGTGAAGACGCGCTCTTCTCCACGGAGACGCGCGTACGCGGAGCGCTGCGCCGCGCGGTGGTACATGAGACACACGACGCGGGGTCTGCGGGACGCCTGCGCCGCGGCCACGACCCACGCCGCGAGAAGTCCAGCCGACGCCGCAGCCGCCAGCGCCACGAGAAGACCGGGCGCGGTCACGACGGCGCCTCCCGCCCGCTCATCGATGGAGCAGGTGCCAGGCGAAGAGCAGACCGGCAGCGAGGTAGCCCGCTCCGGCGACCGCCACGCCGCGCTTCAGGTTGCGGGTCGTGAACAGGCGGCCAAATGGCTCGCGGTAGAGTAGGCCCCGGACGCGCTGCGCGAAGCGCACGCCTCCGAGCCGCTCGGGAACGCGCTTCAGATTGCCGACGACACGCAGCGCGAAGCCGGCGCGCGGCGTGAGCGAGCGCAGGAGATCGCCGGGGCTCGTGTCTCGCTCGATGACGATGCGCGGCAGCGCGAGCGGATCCGACCAGCCCGTCGACGTCCCTTTGTTGTTGCAGCACACCGTCGCGTAGCCGTGTCGCCGCGCCCGGGCGCGAATCGCCCGGCTGTACCCGGCGCGTGGAATCGCGAGATGACGAACGGGCTGCCCGGTGATCGCTTCGAGGCGACGCCTCGACTCGGCGAGCTCGTAGTCCACGGCTTCGGGCGAGAGCTCGGTCAGAACCGGGTGCGTGAGCGAGTGTGACTGAATCGAGACCCCGTTCGCGGCCAGATCCTTCATCTGCTCGGCCGAGAGAAAACCGTCGATCCCCGCCACGAGCTCGCGCGTCTCGGCATCCGGCTCGGGCGCCACGAAGATCGTCGCCTTCTGACCGTTCTTCCGGAGGGTGGGGAACGCCAGCGTGTAGTTGCTCAGGTAGCCGTCGTCGAAGGTCACGATCACGGGCCTCGAAGGCATCGACCGCGCGCCGGAGCGGATTTCGAGATACTCGTCGAAGTCCAGCGTCGTGAACCCTGCTTCGCGAAGCGCATCCATCTGTGCAGCGAAGACGGTGTCGTAGCTCGCCCAGACCGGCTCGTCGTCGGCGACCGTCCCCAGGTCTACGTCGGCCTTCCGAACGAGGCGGTGGTAGAGCAGGATCGGGATGCGGTCGCTGCGGTGCTCGAGCCACCAGGCCACCGCCAGCCAGGCTGCCCCAACGGCCGGCGCACCGACGAAGACGAGCATCCCGAGCGCGTCCAGCACTAGCGGACCGGCTCCCACGCCGCCTTCTGGGCTCCCATGAGGCTCTGGAACGCACCGGCGCACATCGCGGCGTTCCCGATCACGAAGAACGACGCCATCGACGAGATCGCGTCGAGGCGACGGCCTCCCGCACCACGAGCCATTCCGAGCGCCGCGAGGGCATAGAACACGACCTGTGCGACGCCGAAGAGCAGGTACTTGCCGCCCTGCTCGAGGAGAACGAGATTCGAAACAGCGAGGATGCAGAGCGGAACCCACATCCACCAGCGCAGCATCTTGTGGCTCACCACCTGGAACAGGAAGAACCAGCGGCGCGCGTGCAGCAGCTCACGCAGGACGTACGGCGTCATGTTGTTGTTCTGAACGCTGATGCGAACCCTCGCGGCGAACTCCTGCCGGCTCGAGATCCTCGAGTCCTCGAGCGAGACCGCGTCGTACTCGTACACGACGCGGTAGCCCTGCGCGACCGTGTGCACGGCATCGAGGACGTCCGGCGAGAAGGCCGGCGCCGACGGGCGGAAGAGCGCACGGCGCACGGCATGGATCGAGCCGCTCACGCTCGTCTGGTCACCGAACGCGTTCTCTGCGTTGCGGATCGCCACCACGAGGCGCTGGTAGCCGCGGAATCCCTTCGAGGTTCCATCCTCGCCGTAGCGATACGCGACCCGCCCTGCCACGCAGCCGACGGCCGGGTCCGCGAAGCGCGCGGCAAGCGCACGCAGCGCGTTCTCGCTGTAGATCCCGGTCGCGTCGGAGAAGACGAGGATCTCACCCGTCGCGCTCTCGACCGCGCCGTTGAGCGTCGCGGTCTTTCCGACTCGTCCCTCGGCGCGAAACAGATGGACGCGCGGATCGTCGATCCCACGAACGATCTCGTCCGTTCGATCCGTCGAGCCGTCGGAGGCGACGATCACTTCGAGGCGATCCGGCGGGTAGTCGAGGGCGAGCGTCCGGCGCACCTTGTCCTCGATCGCCTTCTCCTCGTTGTACGCCGAGATGAGGACGGACAGGCGCGGCGTCGCGTCTCCGCGCACCGGCGTGCGCAGGGCGCCCCGCAGGGCCCCCACGACGAGCGCGAGACCCGGATAGAGCACGAGCGCGTACGCGATCCAGGTCATGGAGAGCCAGAAGACCAGCTCGGCGAGGGCGATCACCGGCGGGCCCCGTGCGCGCCCACGGCTAGGCGCCGCGTAGCGCCACGCCGGGCGCATCGAGCAGCTTGCGCTCGATGAGAACGTCGGCGAGTCGGCCGAAGCGAAAGTCCGTCACGAGCTGGCGGAGCTTGCGCTCCGCGGTACGCAGGCCGACGTACGACTGGAAGTACCGAAGCGGACTCATGCGAAGTCGCGGGTGCGCCGGGTCGATCTCGCGCGGATGCAGATACACGCAGCCCGGAATCCCCCGGGCGTTCATTCGGAGAAGTCCCCAGCGAATGAACTCGTAGGGGAGCAGTCGGAGATACCCGCCACCGGCGAACGGGACGCGAAGCGGGCCGACCCGCACCACGCTCGACGGGAACTCGACGAGACTGAGGCCGTTCTCGAGCGGGAGCTCGTGCGGCTCCTGGCGCGCTTTCGGCGCTCCGCCGTGCATTCGGCGCGCGGGAAAGAGCGATGAGTCGTAGCGGAACCCCACCTCGCGGATCACCTCGAAGGCCCACGGCGCCCGAGGCCCGATCGAGAATCCCGGCGCGCGATAGCCGATGACGGGCATCTGCGCGAGGTCTTGAAGCAGGTCGTGCGCGCGGCGAAGGTCTTGCTCGAAGCCGGAGCGGCCCTGCTGGAACACCAGCCGGTGTCGGTCGCCATGGCACGCCACCTCGTGACCGCGCCGTGAGATCTCGCGCACGAGATTCGCATGGCGGTCGGCCACCCAGCCGAGGACGAAGAACGTCGCGTGGACCTGCGAGTCCTCGAGAATGTCGAGGATCTTGTGGGTGTTCCGCTCGACGGTCCGCGGCAGCGAACCCCAGCTCACGGGCTGCGGCGATCCGGGAACGTCGAGGACGTGGAACCACTCCTCGACGTCGATGCTGAGGCCGTTGACGACGGGCTTCTTCATCAGACGACGTCCGTATCGCCCCAGCCAAGGTGCCAGGCGGCCGGGTCGCTGAGGAGCGTGCTGTTCGCGAAGCGCCCGAAGCCGCGCACGCTGAAGCGGATCACCTGCGGATGCAGGCGTTCGGGAATCCGTACGTAGCCTGCGCGACGCAGCGCCGCGCGCGCTGGCCCCGCGCCCGGCAGGAGCGCGCTCATGAGCGCCGCCCCGTCCTGCTTCGCGAGGCCGGCGCTCGCGCGCAGCAGCACCCGGCCGGCCACGTCGGCGCCGGGAGCCAGAACGAAGTCCAGCACAAAGCCGGCCCGGATACCGCGCAGCGAGAGTGTGCGAAGAGCCGTGAAGCCGGCAGGCCCATCGCCGTCCTCGGCGATCAAGATCCGGTAGCCCACCTCCGGCCGCGAGGCGTAGCGCCAGCGCGTAAAAGCCGCGTCTCGAACGCACGCCACCGGGACTGCATCGGCGCTGCGCTTCCAGACGGCGTCGAGCCGATCGTCGCCCGGTCGGGCCTCGCTCACGCGAACGCCGCCCTCCGCGCAAGCCGCGAATGGAGCAGACTCGACCGCGCGACCAGCGAGCAGGCGGCGCAGGTATCCGACCGGTGAGAGGGGACGAACGCACCACGGAAACGGCCGGATCGGCGTCCTTCCGAGCGGGCCGGTCATCAGCCTGTGCGAGGCCGCGTTCGAGAAGCCGGCGACGAAGGCGAATCCCTCGCGTTCGAGACGCGCGTAGAGGTGCTGGCCCATCCGCGCCCAAAGGCCGCGCCCGCGATACGCGGCGTCGGTCATCGCTCCG
>JADLGR010000357.1 GCA_020849175.1 Deltaproteobacteria bacterium | reverse complement strand
TCAGTGCACCCAGCTTCCGATACGGCTCCAGCGCATGCGGTGGACGAGCAGATCCCACCACGTGAGGGGGCTGAGCATCTGGAGCCAGCTCTTGCCCTCGGAGTCCCACGACCAGTAGAGGAACATCGCCGGGCCGCGCATCTCATTGCGCCGGATCGTTCCCCACTCGCGGCTGTCGCGCGAGTTATCGCGGTTGTCGCCCATCATGAGGTAGCGATCCGGCTCGACCGTGACCGCGCGCAGGTCGAGACCCGGCGCACCGGGCAGATCGAGGATTCCGTGCTCGACACCGCCCAGGTCTTCGATCGCCTCGTCGAGCTGCCGGCCGTTCTCGTCGACGAACTTCTCGGGAAGCGGCCGATTCGGGACCGGCTCTCCGTTGATGCTGAGGACACCGCCACGAACCTCGACGCGGTCCCCCGGCATCCCCACGATCCGCTTGATGAACGTGTCGCGCGGAAGGTCCGGTCGCCGGTCGCCGGGAACGATCCCCGATCCGTTGCGCGCGACGTCGAAGACGACGACGTCGCCTCGCCTCGGATCTCGCATCGCCGGCAGGTGGATGTCGGTGAACGGGATCCGTGCGCCGTACGCCAGCTTGTCGACGAACAGATGGTCTCCGATGAGGAGCGTCGGAAACATCGAGCTCGACGGGATCCGGAAGGGCTCGATCACGCAGGCCCGGACGCCGAGCGCGACCAGGACCGCGAGCACGAGCGTCCCGCCCTGGTCCCACGCCGCGCGAAGCACACCGGGCTTCTTCCCCGCGCCGTTCGCCTGCCGGTCGGCTGCGGCGCTCGCCTTCGCTCTCAACTCTCGCCCAGCCGCAGCGCGGCCAGGAAGGCCTCTTGCGGGATCTCGACCGAGCCGACGCGCTTCATGCGCTTCTTCCCTTCCTTCTGCTTCTCGAGCAGCTTGCGCTTTCGCGTGATGTCGCCGCCGTAGCACTTCGCAGTGACGTTCTTGCGCAGCGCCTTCACCGTGGTGCGAGCGACGATCTTCGAGCCGATCGCCGCCTGGATCGCGACGTCGAACATCTGGCGAGGAATGAACTCCTTGAGCTTCGACGCGAGCTCACTCCCACGCGTGTGCGCCTTGTCGCGGTGGACGATCAGCGAGAGCGCATCGACCGGGTCGCCGTTCACGAGGATGTCGAGCTTCACGAGCTCGGCCGGCCGGTAGCCGAGTAGCTCGTAGTCGAAGGAGCCGTAGCCTCGCGTCGCCGACTTGAGGCGGTCCTGGAAGTCGACCACGACCTCGTTGAGCGGCAGCTCGTACCGAACCTGGACGCGCGCGCCGTGCTGCACCATGTCGCGCTGGATGCCGCGGCGGTCCTGGCACAGCGCGAGGACGGCGCCGACGAACTCGGCGGGTACGTGGATCGTCGCGAAGATCACGGGCTCTTCGACGCGCTCGATCTCGGTCGGCGGCGGCAGTGCGGCCGGCGTCTCGATCTCGACCGTCGCACCGTCGGTCTTCGCCACGCGGTATCGCACCGTCGGCGCCGTCGTGATCAGCGAGAGCGAGTACTCGCGCTCGAGCCGCTCCTGGACGATCTCCGCGTGGAGGAAACCGAGGAATCCGCAGCGGAACCCAAAGCCGAGCGCAGCGCTCGATTCCGGCTCGTACGTGAACGACGCGTCGTTGAGCTCGAGCTTCTGGAGCGCGGTCTTCAGGCCCTCGTAGTCGTCGGCGTCGACCGGGTAGAGCCCCGCAAAGACCATGGGCTTCACCTCGCGGAAGCCCGGGAGCGGCTCGCTGGCCGGCCGCGCGCTTCCGGTGATGGTGTCGCCGATCTTGATGTCGGCCAGCGACTTCACTCCTGCGATCACGATCCCGACCTCGCCCACCCCGAGCGACTCGACCCTCGTCGGGTGCGGGTCGACGACGTCGAGCTCGGTGATCTCGTGGTCCTGCTTCGTCGCCATGAAGCGAATGCCCATTCCCTTGCGAAGGACGCCGTCCTTCACCCGCACCAGCGCTGCGACGCCCACGTAAGGGTCGAACCACGCGTCGAAGACGAGCGCACGCGCCGGACCCTCGGCGTCGCCGGTCGGCGCCGGCACGCGCGCCACGATGCGCTCGAGTAGCTCCTCGACGTTCGTCCCCTCCTTCGCCGAGATCGGCAGGACGTCCTCGGCCGGAAGACCGATCACGTCCTCGACCTCCTGCGCCACCCGCTCGGGATCGGCGGCCGGGAGGTCGATCTTGTTGCAGACGGGCAGGATCTCGAGCCCGGCGTCGACCGCGAGGTAGGCGTTGGCGAGCGTCTGCGCCTCGATCCCCTGCGAGGCGTCCACCACCAGCACGGCTCCCTCGCAGGCCTGCAGCGCGCGCGACACCTCGTACGAGAAGTCGACGTGGCCCGGCGTGTCGATGAGGTTGAGCACGTACTCACCGCCGTCGCGTGCGGTCCAGCGCATGCGCGCGGTCTGCGCCTTGATGGTGATCCCGCGCTCGCGCTCGAGGTCCATCTTGTCGAGGAACTGAGCCCGCATCTCGCGTGCCGTCAGCGACCTCGTCGCCTCGAGCAGCCGATCGGCCAGCGTGCTCTTGCCGTGGTCGATGTGCGCGATGATGCAGAAGTTCCGGATGGAGCGGGGATCGGTCACGCCTTCGCCTTCGCCTCCCGCGCCAGCGCCTCGACGAAGTAGTCTCGCGTTCGGACGAGGCCGTCCGAGACGCTCACCTTCGGCCCCCAGCCGTCGAGGACGCGGCGCGCGAGCTCGATGTCCGGTCGCCTGACCTTCGGGTCGTCCGGCGGGAGCGGCCTGTGCACGATCTCGCTCTTGCTGCCCGTGATCTCGATGATCTTTCTGGCCATCTCGAGCAGCGACATCTCGTTCGGGTTACCGATGTTGACCGGACCGACGTGGCCGCAGCGCAGCAGCCGCAGGATTCCCTCGACCAGATCGTCGACGTAGCAGAACGAGCGCGTCTGGGACCCGTCGCCGTAGACCGTGATCGGATCGCCTTCGATCGCCTGATGGAAGAAGTTCGGGATCGCGCGCCCGTCCCGGATCTGCATCCGCGGGCCGAAGGTGTTGAAGATGCGGACGATGCGGACGTCGACTCCGTGGTGCCGGTGGTACGCCATCGTCATCGCCTCGGCGAAGCGCTTCGCCTCGTCGTACACGCCGCGGATCCCGATCGGGTTCACGTGCCCCCAGTAGCTCTCGGGCTGCGGATTCACCTCGGGGTCGCCGTAGCACTCCGACGTGCTCGCCAGCAGGAAGCGCGCGCGCTTGGCCTTCGCCAGGCCGAGCGCCTTGTGCGTTCCGAGCGACCCGACCTTGAGGATCTGGATCGGGAGCCGCTCGAAGTCGGCCGGGCTCGCCGGTGAAGCGAAGTGCAGGATCGCGTCGAGGTCTCCCGAGACGTAGAGGTAGTTCGTGACGTCGTAGTGCTCGTAGGCGAAGCGAGGATGGCCGAGCAAGTGGGCGATGTTGTCCATGCGCCCCGTGAGGAGATTGTCGAAGACGAGGACCTCGCTTCCCGCATCGAGCAACCGCTCGCACAGGTGTGACCCGATGAACCCCGCACCTCCCGTCACGAGCACGCGCTTCGGAAAGGGCCCCAGCGTCATCTGTTCTCCTCGAAGCCGGCACGTGGCGAATCGGCCGAAGCGACGTACGCCGCGAGCGCCTCCCGCCAGCCACGGCGAGCCACTCCCGCGGCTTCCGCCTTCGTGCAGTCGAGGGCGGAGTAGGCCGGACGCGGAGCGGGCCGCGGAAACTCGCTGGTGGCGACCCGCTCGATCGGCACCTCGCGGAAGCCCGCGAGGTCGAGGGCCTCCCGCGCGACCTCCCACCACGTGGCAACGCCACGATTCGCCAGATGATAGAGGCCGCGGCCCCTCCCCTCCACCAGCCGCAGGATCCAGCCCGCGAGGTCGTCGGCGTAGGTCGGCGAGCCGAACTGATCGTCGACGACGCGCAGCGCCGTCTCGTCACCCTCGGCGCGGCGACGCCCGGCGAGTCCCAGCATGGTTGCGATGAAGTTCCGCCCCGGCCCGAAGACCCAGCTCGTTCGAACGACGAGTGCATCCGGCAGTGCGTCCCACACCTGCCGCTCGCCTTCGAGCTTGCCGCGTCCGTACTCCGAGCGCGGCGCCACGCGGTCCTCCTCGGTGTAGGGGCGGCTCGCCTCCCCGTCGAAGACGTAATCGGTCGAGACGTGGACGAGCCGAATGCCGCGTCCTGCGCACTCACGCGCCAGCAGACCCGGCGCCGCGGCGTTGATTCGCCATGCGAGCTCGCGCTCGCTCTCGCAGCGATCGACCCACGTGAAGGCAGCCGCGTTCACGACGACGTCGGGACGCGCGGCGTCGAGAGCCGCCCGAACAGCGTCTCGATCGCCGACGTCGAGCTGCGCGTGAGACGGCGCCGCGGCGAGCGTCCGCCCCGCCGTCCTGCCAACCTGCCGCACGAGGCAGCGACCGAGCTGTCCGCCGGATCCGGTGACGAAGAATCGCATCGACGCCACCGGGCTCAGCCGCTCTCCTCGAGAACCCAGACCGGAAGCCCCTCCTGCGTCTTGAGCTTCGTCGCGAGTCGGTCGGCCTCGTCGCGCGTCGCGAGCGGTCCGACCCGTACACGCCAGCGCGAGTCGCGCGCGCCGGTCGCGGGCTGGACATAGGCTGGAAGCCCCTTGCGCGCGAGCTCGGCCTCGAGCTTCTCGGCCTCCGCCGACTGTGCGAATGCCCCGACCTGAACGGCGAAGCGCGCCCGGGTGACCGCGGCGGTACCGACGCTTCGTGCGGCCGCCGGCGCAGGAGGCGCAGCGGACGGTGCCGCGCGCGGCGCCGCCTCGGCCGTGGCGCGTGGCGCAGGCGGAGGCGCGCCCGTCGCCGGCGGCGCATCGCCGGCAGGCCTCGCGGCCTGCGTCGGAACCGGCGTGGCAGGCTGCGCCGGCGGTGCCGGCTCCGGCTGCGCCTCGCGC
>JADLGR010000356.1 GCA_020849175.1 Deltaproteobacteria bacterium | reverse complement strand
CCGGCCGGGCGTACCCCGTCCGGCGATCCGCCGACGCCGCTGTCATCGGCCGGATCGGCGGTCGCCCTGAGCCATCGGCAGGCCCCGCACCGTCCCGGCCAGCCTGCCCGCCACCGAGCGACAGGACGCCGGCAGCAGCCTCCCTCCGGCCACAGACGGCCTCGCAGACGACCGCTGCCGCGCCTTGCCCCGAGGGGCCTAGAGTAGCCTCGGCTCGCGCCTCGTAAGGCCGAAGTGCTCCCAGGCAAGGCGCGTTGCGACGCGGCCGCGCGGCGTTCGGTCGAGATATCCGCCCTGGATGAGGAACGGCTCGACCACGTCTTCGAGCGTCCCTCGATCCTCGCCGAGCGCGGCGGCCAGCGTGTCGAGGCCAACCGGGCCTCCGTCGAACTTATGGAGCAGCGCCATCAGCAGCGCACGATCGACGCCGTCGAAGCCCGCCTCGTCGACGTCGAGCTTCTCGAGCGCGTAGCGCGCGTGGCCGAGCTCGATCGCCTTCGCGCGGTCCACTTCCGCGAAGTCACGAACGCGACGCAGCAGGCGATTCGCGATGCGCGGCGTCCCGCGCGAGCGCCGCCCGATCTCGGTCGCCGCTTCGGCGCACAGCGCAATGCCGAGCAGGCGCGCCGAGCGGTCGAGAATGCGAACGATCTCGGCCGGCGGATAGAACTCGAGCCGCGCAACGTATCCGAACCGGTCGCGCAGCGGCGACGAGAGCAGACCGGCGCGCGTCGTCGCACCCACCAGCGTGAAGCGCGGCAGATCGAGCCGCACCGACCGTGCACTCGGCCCCTGTCCGATCACGAGATCGAGCTGGAAGTCCTCCATCGCCGGGTAGAGGATCTCTTCGACCGCGGCGCTCAGCCGATGGATCTCGTCGATGAACAGGACGTCGCCGGCCTCGAGATTCGAGAGCAGCGCCGCGAGGTCTCCCGGCCGCTCGATCACCGGACCGCTCGTTGCGCGAAGCTGCGCGCCCATCTCGTGGGCGACGATCCCCGCGAGCGCAGTCTTTCCGAGGCCGGGTGGGCCATAGAAGAGGAGGTGATCGACCGCCTCGCCGCGCCCGCGCGCGGCCTCGAGGAAGACGCCGAGGTTCTCGCGAATCCGCGTCTGACCGACGAACTCGGCGAGCGAGCGAGGGCGCAGAGTCTCTTCGACGCTGCGTTCGTCGGGGAGCGCCTGCGCCGAGAGCGGCTCGCTCCGCACGCCCTCTTCTCTCATCGTGCGCTCCTGCGCAGCGCCGCCTTGAGACAGATCTCGAGGCTCGCACCCGCTCCGATCTCGGCGACGGCCTCGTCGACGAGACGCTGCGCCTGCGCCCGGGGATAGCCGAGGTTGACGAGCGCGGAAACCGCCTCGTCGGACGCTGGCGGTCCGTCCGCGAGGCGCTGCTCGGCCACTCCCTGCGGCCCGGTCGATGCTGCGTTCGCCACGGCGAGGTCGGCCGCACGCTCACGAAGCTCGACGACGATCCGCTCCGCCAGCTTCGGACCGACGCCCGGAATGGCGCGCAGGGTCGCGACCGCGCCATGACGAATCGCGTCGAGAAGGCGGGTGGCTTCGAGGCCCGAGAGGATGGCGAGTGCGAGCCTCGGCCCAACACCCGTCGCCCGCAGCAGGAGTTCGAAGAGCGCACGCTCGAAGCCCGTGGTGAACGCGTAGAGCTGGAACGCCTCTTCACGAACGTGGGTATGAACGTGGAGCGACACCGTCTTGCCTTCGTCGGGAAGCTCCATGAAGGTCGAGAGCGGGATCCACGCTTCGTAGCCAACCCCACCGGTCATGACGACGATGCGCGCGGGCGTCTTCTCGCGCAGCACGCCTTCGAGATGCGCGATCATCGCAGGCGCCGCACGACGAGGCGGCCACTGCCGCGAGGCAGCTTCCCGCCCGCGCAGGTCGCCGGCGCGCCGATCGGCAGTGCGGGCCTGGGCACGTGCGCGCCGCTGCGACGCGCGCCACGCCGCGTGGCGCGTGCGCCGAGGAGCGCCGCGAGCCGGCCCGCCTGTGCGTGGCACAGCGCCACGGCAAGCGCGTCGGCCGCGTCTCGCGGGGGCTCCTCGTCGAGCGCGAGCAGCCGTCGGACCATCGCCTGTACCTGCGGCTTGTCGGCCGCCCCGGAGCCGGCCGCGGCACGCTTGATCTGCGCCGGCGCGTACTCGCTCACCTGGACTCCGGCAGCGGCCGCCGCCGCGAGCACGACGCCGCGCGCGTGGCCGAGCACGAGAGCCGCATGCGGGCTCGCGGCGACGAAGACGCGCTCGACTGCAACGCAGTCGGGCCCTCGTTCGGCGAGTAGAGCCGACAACGCTTCGTAGAGGAATGCGAGACGATCGGGTAGTGCGCGGCCGCGCGGTGGTCGCAGGGTTCCGTGCGCCACGTGGACCACGTGGCCTCCCCGGCGCTCGACGAGGCCGAAGCCCGTGGCGCTCGAGCCCGGATCGATCCCCAAGATACGAATGCGCCCCCCATCCCCGGTGCTGCGCTCGCGGGGCGGGCGCAGCGTCCTCGCTCGGCTTCGCGATCTGCGCGGATCCCGGAGCGGCCCGGCACCGCGCCTGACACAGGAGCGCTACGCCAGCCGCGCCATCTCTTCGTCGGAGATGTCGAAGTTGGCGTAGACGTTCTGCACGTCGTCCAGATCCTCGAGCGCGTCGGAGAGCCGGAGCATCGCCTCCGCGTCCTTCGCCTCCAGCGCGACCGTCGTGCTCGGTCTCATCTCGATTCCGAGGCTCGCGGCCGTGAAGCCTCTGCCCGCGAGCGCATCGCGTACTGCTTCGAAGCTTCCCGGCTCCGTCACCACCTCGACGCTCTCGGCGGCGTCCACCACGTCGTCCGCGCCGGCCTCGAGCGCAGCTTCGAGCAGCGCGTCGGCATCGCTGGCACCCCGCTCGAAGACGAGCGACCCCTTCTTCTCGAAGAGAAACGCGACGCAGCCGGCCGACCCGAGGTTCCCGCCGTGCCTGGCAAGCGCGTGTCGGATCTCTCCGACCGCCCGGTTGCGGTTGTCGGTGAGGACCTCGATCAGGATGGCGACACCCCCGGGGCCGTAGGCCTCGTAGATGACCTCTTCGAACTGGTCCGCCCCGCCCTCGCCCGTGCCCTTCTTGATCGCACGCTCGATGTTGTCCTTGGGCATGTTGGCGGCGCGAGCCTTGTCCATGACGAGGCGCAGGCGTGGGTTACCGGACGGATCTCCCCCTCCGAGGCGGGCCGCCGTCGCGATCTCCTTGATCAGCTTGGTGAAGATCTTCCCGCGCTTCGCGTCGGCTGCGCCCTTCTTGCGCTTGATCGTGGCCCATTTGGAGTGCCCGGACATCTGGCCGCCGAGATAGCAGAGCCCCGGTCGCCGGGTCAACGCGGGCCGGGAGGGTTCAGGAAGCCCCACGTTTTCGCCGATACGCCAGAAGCCCCATGCCGGGCACGCAGCGGAGGACGAGGGGGGCATGACCGAAGTCGCGATCGGAATCGACCTCGGGACGAGCAACTCGTGCGTCGCGGTCGTGCGGGGCGAGAGTCCGGAGGTGCTCCCCAACGCCTACGGCGAGGGCATCACGGCGAGTGTCGTCGCGTTCCAGGACGACGACGGCGTCGTCGTCGGCAATGGCGCGCGCGCGAACGTCATCCACGCACCGCGAACGACCGTCTACTCGTCGAAGCGCCTCATCGGTCGCTACTTCTTCTCCGAGGAGGTCAAGAAGGCTCGCGCGATCTGCTCGTACGAGATCGTCGAGGGACCGAACCACAGCGTCCGCATCAAGGTGCGCGATCGGGAATACTCACTCCCCGAGATCTCCGCGCTGATCCTCGGCGAGATGCGGTCGATCGCCGAGTCGCGCCTCGGCCACCCCGTGACGAAGGCCGTCGTCACGGTGCCCGCCTACTTCAACGACAACCAGCGCCAGGCCACGCGCGATGCGTGCCGAATCGCCGGCCTCGAGGCGCTTCGCATCGTCAACGAACCCACGGCCGCCGCACTCGCGTACGGCTTCGGCAAAGGTCTGAGCCAGAAGGTCGCGGTCTACGACCTCGGCGGCGGCACGTTCGACATCTCGGTGCTCGAGATCGGCAAGGACGTCTTCGAGGTGCTCTCGACGTGCGGAGACACCTTTCTCGGCGGTGACGACTTCGATGATCGCGTGATCGATCTGCTCGCCGACGAGTTCAGCGCCGAGCACGGAGTCAATCTGCGCTCCGATCCCTACGCGCTGGAGAAGCTCAAGGTGGCCGCCGAGTCGGCCAAGAAGGGTCTCTCGCTCGAGGACGAGGTGGAGATCCGGATCCCCGCCGTCATCGAAGCGAGCGACGGCCGAACGCTCTCGGTCGAGCGCCGGCTCGGCATCGCCGAGTACGCGGGCCTCGTGAACGACCTCATCTTGCGCACCTTCAAGGTCTGCGACGAGGCGATGCAGCAGGCCGGGCTCGTGACGCGAGACCTCTCGGGCGTGATTCTCGTCGGCGGTCCGACCCGGCTGCCGCTGATCCGAAACGCCGTCCGCGACTACTTCCAGCAGGAGCCGCGGGCGGATGTGGATCCCGACGAAGTCGTGGCGATGGGAGCCGCGCTGCATGCAGCGTCACTGATCTCGTCCGACCAGAAGGCATTCCTTCTCGACGTCACGCCGCTCTCGCTGCGGATCGGCGTCGCCGGCGGCCTCGCCGAAACCGTGATCGAGCGCAACACGCCCGTGCCGATCGACCAGACGCGAACCTTCACCACCTTCCAGGACTTCCAGGAGAGCGTCCGCATCCGCGTCTACCAGGGAGAGTCGCGGCAGGCCGCGGAGAATGCGCTGCTCGGAGAATTCGCCTTCTCTGGCTTTGCGCGCGCGCGCCGCGGCGACGTGAAGATCGAGGTCACCTTCGAGATCAACAGCGACGGCATCGTCAACGTGACGGCGCGGGATCCGGCGACGGGTCAGAAGGCGTCGACACAGATCGCGCTGTCGTCGGGCCTGAGCGAAGAGGAGATCCAGGAGATCCTCGCGCGCGGATCGGCAGACGCGGTGGCGCCGCCGCTCCCCCCCGCCGCCGCCACGTCCGGCGCAGCCGAGGACCTCGACGTCGACGATCTCGACGTCCTGCCCGACCTGCTCCCGGACGCGCCCTCGGGAGACGCAGACGCACCGGAGGGTGGCGCGCGCGCCGGCCTCGAAGTCGAGCTCGATCCCGACCTCGCGGATCTCGGCCCTCGGGATCCGTCCGGCGACCTCTTCGCTCCGTCCGGCACCGACCTGTCCGCCGGGGCAGACACGACCGAAGAGGACCCGGGAGCCTCCGCTCCAGGGTCGTCGCGGCGGAGCTGAGCCCCGGTGGCGACCACGTTCGCGCCGGCCGAGCTGCGTGCACTCGCGCGCCTTCTCGATGAGCTCGACTACTACGAGCTCCTGGAGGCTCCACGCGGAACCGCCGGCACCGCGCTGCGCGAGGCGTACCACGCGGCCTCGCGCCGCTTCCATCCCGACGCCAACCGCAGGCTCGATCCCGAGCTGCGAGGAACGGTCGAGCGCATCGCGCGGCGTGTGACCGAAGCCTACTCGGTGCTGCGCGACCCGCGGCGGCGTCGCCTCTACGACGAGGCGCTCGGCCGAGGAGACGGCCCGCGCAGACTCCAGCTCGTCGAGTCCGCGGCCACGGCGACGCAGCGCACGCGGGACGAGCGCGAAGGTCGCACGCCGCAGGGACGCCGGCACTTTGCGCAGGCGACCGCCGACATCGCTCGCGGTGACGTCGCAGGGGCGCTTCGCAGCCTTCAGCTCGCGCTCACCTACGAGCCCGACAACGCGCAGTTCCGGACTCGGCTCAGCGAGCTTCGCGACAAGACGCGCTGACCGCGCCGGCGCACCGGCGCGCCCGTTGCCCGGCCGGTGTCGCCTTCCTATGCTGCTGCGCGTGCGAGCCTGGCCCACCGCGTGCCTTCTCGCCGCGGGGCTCGCGCTCGGATGCAGGGATGGCGAAGCCCCGCTGGCGAAGTCGGCGTCGACTCCGCCGCCCGTCGCGGTGCCGGCTGCCGCAACGACCTCCGAGCCGCGGCGCACCGAGCGCCCGCTTCCCGCCTTCGAAGGGGTGACGCTCACGGGCGAGCGCGTGAGTGCGGCCTCGTTCCTCGGCAAGCGACTGCTGCTGTTCCTGTTCAATCCCGAGGTGCCGGACGCGGCCGTGGTCGCGAAGGCGCTGGCCGGCCTCTCGCGCATCCAGGGCTCCGAGAACTTCGCCATCGTCGGTGTCGCGGCAGGCAGCGATCGCCGCACCCTCGAGGCCTTCGTCAAGGCGAAGGGCATCGACTACCGCGTGATCGACGATCCGAGTGGTCAGATCGCGCGAAAGCTCGGCGTGCCGGTCCCGGTCGCGCTGGTTGCGGCCGACGCCAGCGGGAACGTGATCTTCGGCATGGGGCAGTTCCCGAAGGACGGTCCTGACCCCGCCGCTGCCATCGCGACCTTCGTTCGGCAGGCGCTCCGTCTCCCCGAGAGCGCAGCGCCCGTCGAGACGTCGCTCGGCGAGCACCCGCTCGCTCCCACCTTCAAGGCCACGCGGCTCGAAGGGGGCGCGCCGTTCGACTTCGCGTCGCTGCGCGGCAAGCCCGTGATCCTCCTCTTCTTCCTCCACACCTGTCCGCACTGCCACCACGAGCTCGAGTTCCTGAAGCAAGAGCTCCCGAAGATCCCGGAGAGCGAACGGCCGGTCCTCGTCGGCGTCTCCGTGCTCGATCACGTGACGTCCGTCAAGGCCACGCTCGAGCAGGATGGTCTCGCCTTCTTTCCCGTGGTGCTCGATTCCAACTACGAGATCCGCACGGCCTACGGCGCGATGGCCGGCGTGCCCGAGACGTTTCTCATCGGACGCGACGGCCGCGTGATGGCGCGCGTTCGCGGCTGGGGCCAACCGCAGGACGAGCCCCTCATGCGCATGCGCCTCGCGAAGCTCGCGGGTCGGACCGTTCCGATGCTGCTCTCTTCGACTGGCTACAGCGGGAACGAGTTCTGCACGGTCTGCCACGAAGTACCGGCGGAGACCTGGCAGCTCACGGCCCACGCCGGCGCGTTCGCAACGCTCGTGCGTCACGGCGCGGATCGCGACCCCGAGTGCGTCGGCTGTCACGTCGTCGGCTGGGGAAAGCCGGGGGGGTACACGATCACGCCGCCAACGCCGCAGCTCGAGAATGTGGGCTGCGAAGACTGTCACGGTCGCGGCGGGCCGCACCAATCGCCCGACTTCGTGAAGGGCGGAGACTTCGCGCCCGCATGCGCCACGTGTCACGACGCGACGCACTCGCTCGGCTTCTCGTACTCGGCGTTCGTCTCGAAGGTCGGCTGCAAGTCGATCGCAAACCTCGCCGCGCTCCCTCTTGCGGAGAAGCGCCGCATCCTCGAAGCGCAGGGGAGGCCGCGCGAGCCCGTCCTGGGCGGAGCGAACGCGCGCTTCGTCGGCTCGGCGGCGTGTCAGGGCTGCCACGCGAGCGAGTACGCCACGTGGGAGAAGAGCCCGCACGCACGCGCGGTGAAGTCACTCGAAGCGAAGAAGAAGACCGGGGAGGACGCGTGCCTCGCGTGCCACACGACCGGCTTCGGGCGCCCGGGCGGCTTCGCGCCGGCCGGGGGGAACGCCGCGAGCCCGGGCCTCGCGTCGGTCGGCTGCGAGAGCTGTCACGGGCCCGGCAGTGAGCACGTTGCGAGCGGTGCGCCGAAGCGCGGAACGATCGTCTCGCTCGGCGACAAGTGCAAGAGCTGCGCGATTCTGCAGGTCTGCGGAACGTGCCACGACGACGCCAACGACCCGGGCTTCCGCTTCAAGGTCGATGCGAAGATCGACGCGCAAAGGCACGGAACGATCGAGGCCGGAACCGGACGGCCGAAGCCACCGGGCGGCGCTACGAGCCGCACCGCCCCGGCACCGGGTGCCGCTACGAGCGGCGCGGCTCCGGCTGCCGCGGCGCCCGGAGCGGCGAAGCGCGCCTCGCAGCAACCGCTCGCGCTCGTCGGAATGCTCGAGCGTGCGCTTCGTCTCGCGACACCCGAGGGCTAGCCGGAGTGACGAGCGTCGCCGTCAGCACGTCCGCGACCGGCGTACGAACGATCTGCATCGACCGCGCAGAGCGCCGCAACGCCCTCGACCGCGCCACGCTCGCCGAGCTCGAGGTCGCCCTGAACGCGGCAGGAGCCGACGAATCGGTGCGCGTGATCGTACTCCGCGGCGCGGGTGAACGCGCCTTCTGTGCGGGTGCGGATCTCTCCGAGCTGCTCGGACACGAGACGATCGAAGCGAGTCGCCAGCACTTCGATGCAGTCGCGCGCGTGATCCAGGCGATGCACCGCGCCGGCCCTCCCGTGGTGGCGCGCGTGCAGGGCTTTGCGCTTGCGGGAGGATGTGGTCTCGCGGTCGCCGCGGACTTCACGCTGGCGGCGCAGAGTGCAGTGCTCGGGCTTCCCGAGATCGAGGTCGGTCTGCTGCCGATGGTGGTCTCCGCTCCGATCTACCGCGCCACCGGAAGTCGCAAGATCGTTCTCGATCTGCTCCTGACCGGACGCCGGGTCGACGCACACGAAGCGCTCGCGCTCGGCCTCGTGACACGGGTCGTCTCCGACGAGCGCCTCGACGACGAGCTGGACGCGCTGACCGCGCGCCTCGCAGCCCTCTCGCCGTCGGTCGTCCGGCTCGGCAAGGAGGCGGTCTACACCCTGTGCGAAATGGAGTACGGCGCTGCGCTGCGCTACCTGCGCGAGATGATCGTCCTCACGTCACTGACCGACGATGCGAAGGAGGGTATCCGCGCCTTCTTCGAGAAGAGGAGCCCGCAGTGGACGGGGCGCTGAGAGGCGAGGCCCGCGCGCTCGTGCGCTCGGCCCGCGCCCTGCTCGTCGAGCTCGCCGAGGAAGGCGTCGAGGGTGCCGACCGCACCCACGCGCCGCCCGCGCTGGCGGCGCGTGCGGCCCGCCCGCCTGCCGATCGGCCTGCCAGCTCCGCCGGGAGCGACCCTGTCACCGCCCGCGCCTCCGACGCGCCGGGCTCCGCCGAGCGCCCGACGCTCGACGCCGTGCGCTCGGCGCTCGGCGATTGCACGCGCTGCCGGCTGTGCGAGGGCCGCACGAACATCGTCTTCGGAGACGGGAGTCCGACGGCAGATCTGATGTTCATCGGCGAAGGGCCCGGCGAGCAAGAAGATCTGCGCGGGCTTCCATTCGTCGGGCGCGCGGGTGAGCTGCTCACGAGCATGATCGAGAAAGGTCTCGGTCTGCAACGAAGCGACGTCTACATCTGCAACATCGTCAAGTGCCGGCCGCCCGGGAACCGCACGCCACTCCCCGACGAGGTGGCCGCGTGCAGGCCGTTCCTCGAAGGTCAGATCGACGCGGTGGCGCCGCGCGTGATCGTGGCGCTCGGCAAGCCCGCCACCAGCCTGCTCCTCGGCCGCGACGTCGCGATCACGAAGGTGCGGGGCACGTGGCACGCGCATCGAGGAATCCCCGTCATGCCCACGTTCCATCCCGCGTTCGTGCTGCGGCAGTACACACCCGAGAATCGTCGCCTCGTCTGGGAGGACCTCAAGGCCGCGCTGAAGCGCGCGCGCGAGGGTGAACGCTGAGCGGGGCGGCGGGACTTTCGACTGCACTGTGCGGCGTGCTGCTGCACCCGGCCGGACACACGCGCTCGCCGGCCATGCACCGGGCAGCATACGACGCGCTCGGAATCGACGCCGTGTATCTCGCCTTCGACGTGCCACCCGAGCGTCTGGAAGATGCGATCCGCGGAGCGCGTGCCCTCGGCGCGAGACAGATCTCGGTCTCGCTGCCTCACAAGGAGGCCGTTCTGCCGCTTCTCGACGCAGTCGACGAGACCGCGCGGAGAATCGGCGCGGTCAATACCATCGTTCGCACGGGCGAGCGGCTCGTCGGTCACAACACCGACTGGCTCGGCGCCGTGCAGGCGATCGAACGCGAGCGCTCCCTCGGCGGCGCACGCGCAGTCGTCCTCGGCGCCGGCGGCGCGGCGCGAGGCGTCGTCTTCGGGCTGCTCGAGCGCGGCGCGCACGTCACGGTGCTGAACCGCACCGCGGATCGGGCGCACGCGCTCGCACGCGCACTCGGCGCACACGGCAGCGGCAGCCTCGACGAGATCGGCTCGATCGGCTTCGACGTGCTCGTCAATACGACGAGCGTCGGTCTTCGCTCCGACGAATCGCCCGTCCCGGCCGCCGCCATCGCGGCGGGCGCGCTGGTGATGGACGCGGTCTACGAGCCGCAGCGCACGCGGCTGCTGCGAGACGCACAGGCGCGCGGCGCCCGCACGCTGGGCGGAAAATGGATGCTCGTGCTCCAGGCCGCCGAGCAGCTCCGGCTGTGGACGGGCCGCGAGGCCCCGCTCGACGTGATGGCTGCTGCGTTCGACCGCGCGTCGCCCTACCCGCCGTAGCTCCACTTCGCCTTGTTCTCGGCGATCTGCTCCGGGGTCGGACGCGCCTTGTCGACCTTGGGCGGAACCTCGAACTGATCCTTGTGCTCCGTGAGCTTCGCGTTGAGCGCGATCGCCTCCTGGAACACGTCCGGGACCTGCTCGTCCTCGAAGATGGCCTCCCACGGACACTCCGGCTCGCAAACGCCGCAGTTGATGCACTCGTCGGGGTCGATGTAGAGCTGGTTCGGGAACGTCTCGCTATCGGTCCCGGTGTAGCCGTAGATGCAGTCGACGGGACACACCTCGACGCAGCTCAGATCGAGGCAGTCCCGACACAGATGCGTGATCACCCAGGCCATCGCGGATCCTTCTGGTGGAGAGTGGACGTGGAGAGCCGCCCGTCAGCGAAGCTTCGTCTCCTTGTAGACGACGTGCTTGCGCGCAACGGGGTCGTACTTCTTGAACTCGAGCTTGTTCGGCGTGTTCGTCTTGTTCTTGGCCGTGGTGTAGAAGTGGCCAGTCCCCGCCGACGATTCGAGCTTGATCTTCTCGCGCTTGCTCTTGGCCATGCCTGCCTTCCCGCTCCGCACGCGGAGCCGCTGGTTCTCTCGACGATCTGCGCTTCGGTCCGAAAGCGTGCGGCCGAGGGGGCCGCACCGCTCGCGATCAGCGGCGTCCCGACGCGGGCACCTCGGCGCCGCTCTTCGTGAAGACGCGGCGCGCGACGCCCGCCTCGATCTTCACGCGAACCCGCGACGGCTTGCCGGCCTGCGGGTCGACGAGCATCACGTTCGATGCGTCGAGATAGCCTTCCTGCTCGATCACGCCGCCGGAGCGGTTCGGCCCGCGGCCGGGCTTGAGATGCCGCTTCTGTACGCGGACGCGTTCGACGCGGACGCGACCCCGCTCGCGATCGACGGCGAGGACGCGGCCCTGCTTGCCGCGATCGGCTCCCGTGATGACCTGCACCAGGTCGCCCTTGCGAATTCTCGATGCCATCGATGCCTCCGGTGGGCCGATAGGAGTGCGCCAGACGGTGCCTTCCGTCAACCCCTGCTGAGAAGCGGCGCAATGCCGGGCAGATGCGGCCGGCACCTGCCGGGCGGCCGGACGGAGCCTGCGTGATAGGATCGCCCGCGTGCGCCGCCCTCTCCGCACCGCCGCTCTCGGGATCGGCCTGCTCGGCCTCGTGCTCGTCGGCTGCTGCCGCTTCCTGCTGCCAGACCGGTACGCCGTGAATGCGCCGCTGCGCCAGATCCTGTTCGGCCGCGGCATCGATCCGCCCTCGCCGGCGCGCCTCGACGAGCGCCTCCGTGTGCCGGACGGCTTCCACTTCACGCGCTACGCCGAGGGTCTCCCCAATGCGCGCCTGCTCCGATTCACGCCCGCGGGCGACCTGCTGGTCAGCCAGCCGCGTGCCGGCAGGGTCGTGCTCCTCGCCCCGGACCGCGACGGCGACGGGCGCAGCGACGAGACGCGCGTCGTTCTCGAGGGCCTGAACCGCCCGCACGGCCTCGATCTTCACGACGGCTGGCTCTATGTCGCCGAGACCGACGCGATCGGACGCGTTCGGTTCGACGCGGGCACCGGCAGGGCGCAGGGCGCCTTCGAGCGCGTCGTGACGGGAATCCCCGGCGGTGAGAACCATTTCACGCGCACGCTTCGCTTCGGTCCCGACGGTGCGATGTACGTGAGCGTCGGCTCGAGCTGCAACGTGTGCATCGAGAAGGACGCGCGACGCGCCGCGATGCTGCGCTTTCAGCCCGACGGGAGCGGCGCAGAGATCTACGCCACGGGCCTTCGCAACGCCGTCGGCTTCGACTGGCAGCCGGGGACCGGAAAGCTCTACGCCACGGACAACGGACGCGACCTCCTCGGCGACGACTTCCCTCCCTGCGAGCTGAACGAGATTCGCCCCGGAGCGTTCTACGGCTGGCCCTTCGCGAACGGAAACCGCGTTCCCGATCCGGACTTCGGCGCCGGGCACGAGGCGCAGATCGCCGCCTCTGCTCCGCCCGTCCACGAGTTTCGCGCGCACAACGCACCGCTCGGCATGACGTTCGTCCGCGCAGCCGGCGCGCCACCGGGGCTGCAGGGCGCGGCCCTCGTCGCCCTCCACGGCTCGTGGAACCGCACGCGCAAGGACGGCTACCGCGTCGTCTCGCTGCACTGGCGCGACGACGGAACGATCGAAGAGCGGGACTTCATGACGGGGTTCGAGCGTGACGGCGACGTGATCGGGCGGCCCGTCGACGTGGCGCAAGGCCCGGATGGAGCCTTCTACGTCTCCGACGACTATTCGGGATCGATCTACCGCGTAGCGCCGGGAGAAGCACGCAGCGTCGCGCAGAACGACGCCGCGACGCCGCCGCGCAGCGCCCAGCCCTTCCCGCTCGCCGCGCTGCCCGTGAAGGAGGCGAAGGGACGCAGCGAGCACGGCGAGACCCTCTTCGAAGAGACCGGCTGCTGGCGCTGCCACGTCGTCGGACGAACGCAGGACGGTGTCGTGGTGGTTCCGCTGGCGCATCTCTCGCAGCGTTACTCGATCGACGAGCTCGCCGCGTACCTCGCCGCTCCGACGCCACCGATGCCGGTCTTTGCCCTGAGCAACGAGGAGCGCTACGACCTCGCGGTCTACCTGCTCGGCTCGCGGCCGTGAAGCCTGCGCGCGGCTGCGGTGAGATGCGCGACGCAGCCGAGCGCATGCGCCGCTAGCCAGCCGGCGCTGCGGCGCCGGACGCGCCAGTCTCCGGGATCGGCTTCGCCACCACCTTCTTACCCGGCCGCGCCTTCTGCACGCCGTCCGTGACGACACGCTCGCCCACCGCGAGCCCTTCCTTCACCTGTTGCATGCCGTCGTGCAGCACGCCGATCTGCACCTCTCGCTGCTCCACCGTGCCGTCGTCCTTCACGACCAGCACGTAGCTGCCGCCCTGCTGGTCGAGCAGCGACCGCTGCGGAACGAGCACGGCGTCGCGGATGTCCGGGAAGACCGCGATCGCGCGGACGAACTCCCCGGGCTTGAGCACGCCGTCCGGGTTCGGCATCAGCGCACGAACGGTGATCGTGCCGCGCGTCGGCTCTACCGTCGGGTCCACGTAGTCGACGACGCCCTCCTGGTCGTACGACGAGCCGTCGCCGAGGACGAGTCGGATCGGAATCGCGCCGACGCGCTCGGCCGGAATGCGCCCCTCGCGAACGCCACGCAGGACTTCGAGCCGCTCGCGCTCGGTCGGTGCGAAATAGACGTGGATCGGGTGCACCTGCACGATCTCGGCCAGGACGGTGTCCTGCCCCGACTCGCCGACGAGGTTTCCCACGTCGACGAGGGCACGCCCAATGCGTCCGCCGATCGGCGCGCGAACCGTGCAGTAGGACAGGTCGAGATCGGCGGCGCGCACTGCCGCCTCGGCGGCGACCACCTCCGCTCGTGCGGCGTCGCGCTCGGCGCGCCGCTGATCGAGCATCGAGACGCTCACGACCTTCGCGTCGTACAGCTCGCGGGCGCGCGTGAAGTCGTGGTCGGCTCGTCGAGCGGTCGCCTCGGCGCGCGCAAGCTGGCCCTTGACCTCACCGAGCACGGCCTTGTAATGGCTCGGATCGATCTCGAAGAGAACGTCGCCCGCGGCCACGCGTTGGCCATCCTCGAAACGCTGTGCAAGGAGGTATCCGCGCACTCGTGCGCGCACCTCGACGCGGTTCATCGCGCGTACGTTGCCGACGTACTCGCGGTGGTCGGGGACGGTGCCGAGCCGGGCCGTCGCCACCAGCACCTCGGGCGGGGGCGGGCCGGCGAGCTCCTCGCTGCGCCCGCAGGCGAGAGCACCCGCAATCAACGCCGCTCCCCCGATCCAACCCTGCACGCGCCGGCCCTTCATGCCGAGAGATCCTCCCCGCCTGCGTCCGCTCCCCGCAGCCGCCGGCCGAGCCACTCTGCACCACCCTGGACGATCACGTAGAGGGCCGGCACGAGGACGAGGCTCAGCAGCGTCGCCACCAGCATGCCACCGAACACGGCCGTCCCCAGCGAGCGGCGTGCGGCAGCGCCCGCTCCGCCGGCGAGGACCAGCGGCACGACGCCGAGGATGAACGCGAATGCCGTCATCACGACGGGCCGGAAGCGGATCTCGGCGGCCTCGCGCGCGGCGTCGACGAGGCTCGCGCCCTCTTCCCGGCGGCGCTTCGCGAACTCGACGATCAGGATCGAATTCTTGCTCGCCAGCCCGATCAGCGTGACGAGGCCGATCTGGCAGTAGACGTCGTTGGCGAGCCCGCGCAGCGCCTGCGCCCCGAGCGCACCGAGGAACGCGAGTGGCACGACCAGCATGATCACGAGCGGAAGGCTCCAGCTCTCGTACTGCGCCGCCAGGAACAGGAACACGACGAGCAGCGACAGCGCGAGGATCACTTGCGCCTCGCGCCCCGCCTGCCGCTCCTGAAAGGCGGTACCGGTCCACTCGAACGACATCGTCGGCGGCATCACCTCTCGGGCGATCGCCTCCATCCGGTCCAGCGCCTGGCTCGAGCTGAAGCCCGGCGCCGCCTCGCCCTGAATCCTCGCAGCTCGGAACACATTGTAGTGTGGAATGTCTCGCGCACCGACGATGCGCTCGAGGCTCACGAGCGTCGAGAGCGGAACCATCTCGCCGCGCGCCGATCGCACCCACAGACGTTTCACGTCCTCGGGCTGTGCGCGCAGATCGGCATCGGCCTGCGCGTAGACGCGGAACAGACGTCCGAAGCGATCGAAGTCGTTGACGTAGAGCCCGCCCATGAACGTCTGCAGCGTCTCGAACACGTCGCTGACGCTCACGCCGAGCGCCTTGGCCTTCGCCCGGTCGAGGTCCACGAACACCTGCGGCACGGTGGGCCGGAAGGTCGTGAACAGGTTTCGAAGCTCGGGCGCCTCGTTGCCCGCGCCGATGATCCGCTGCGCGACCGCCGCGAGATCGGCGAGCGGCCCTCCCGCGCGATCCTGGAGCATGAACTCGAAGCCGCCCGTGCGCGAGAGCCCCCGAATCGGCGCCGGATTCAGCACGAAGATCTGCGCCCCGGGGATCGCCGCGAGTCTCGGGCGCACGGCGGCGAAGATCGCTTCGAGTGACTGGCCCTTCGCACCGCGCTCGTCCCACGGGGCAAGCGACACGAACACCGAGCCGAAGTTCGGCGGGAAGGTGCCGGTCAGCGCATCGAAGCCGCCGAACAGGTTGGTGCCGTCGATGCCGGGTGTGTCGAGCAGCGTCTGCTCCACCTGCTTCGCGATCTCGAGCGTGCGATCGAGCGCGGCACCGTCCGGTAGCTGGAAGCTCACGATGAAGTAGCCCTGGTCTTCGTCGGGGATGAACCCCGTGGGCACGATGCGAAAGAGCAGGAGCGTGGCGATCACGAGCGCTCCGAAAACGCCCGCCACCAGCGTGCGGCGCGGGAGCAGAGCGCGCACGCCGCGATCGTACCCGGAGAGCACGCGACGGAAGCCGCGCTCGAAGGTTCGGAACACGGGATTGTGGTGCCCGGTCTCGCGTCGCATCACCAGCGCGCACAGGGCCGGCGAGAGCGTGAGCGCGTTGAGGAGCGAGATCAGCACTGCCGAGGTGACTGCGAGGCCGAACTGCCGCAGCAACAGGCCCGTGGTCCCCGGGAGGAAGGCGACCGGAACGAACACCGCACCGAGAACCAGCGTGGACGCGACGATCGCGCTCGTCACCTCTCCCATCGAGCGCCCGACCGCTTCGCGGCGTGGAACCCCCGCGCTCATCAGTCGGGCGACGTTCTCGACCACCACGATCGCGTCGTCCACCACGAGGCCGATCGCCAGCACCAGTGCGAACAGCGTGATCGTGTTGATCGAGAGCCCGATCGCGTTCAGCACCGCGAAGGTTCCGATCAGCGAGACCGGGATCGTGACCGCCGGAATCAGCGTGGTGCGCCAGTCCTGGAGGAAGATCCAGACCACCAGAAACACCAGCACCATCGCCTCGAGGAGCGTTCGCGCCACCTCGTCGATCGACTCGGCGACGAAGCGTGTCGGGTCGTAGCGAACGATCCACTCGACACCGGGGGGAAACGTCTGGCCGAGTCGATCGAGCTCCGCGCGCACGGCGGCGGAGACGTCGAGCGCGTTCGCTTCCGGGAGCTGGAAGATGCCCATCGTCACGCTCGGGTGGCCGGACAGGCGGGTGAAGCCTGCGTAGCTCTGCGCTCCGAGCTCGACGCGAGCGATGTCACCGAGCCGAAGCAGAGATCCGTCCGGCTCCGCGCGCACCACGACGTCGCGGAACTCGGCCTCGGTGGCCAGACGGCCGCTGGTGCGCAGAGGGATGTCGAGCTGCTGGTTCGCGGGCGCCGGTGGCGCGCCGGCGCGTCCGGCGGCGATCTGGACGTTCTGCTCGCGCACCGCGGCGACCACGTCGTTGGCGGTGAGCCCGAGCTTCGCCAGGCGCTCCGGGTCGAGCCAGATACGCATCGCGAACCGTCGCTCGCCGAAGATGCCGACGTCGCCCACGCCCGGAACGCGCTTGAGTCGGTCGAGAACGTTGATCAGCGCGTAGTTGGAGAGGAAGAGCGCATCGCGCGATCCGTCCGGCGAGATGAGGTTCACGACCAGCGTCAGATCCGGCGACTGCTTGCGCGTCGTGATCCCGAACCGGCGCACCTCCTCGGGCAGACGCGGCTCGGCGACCGCCACACGGTTGTTGACGTTCACCGTGGCGATGTCGGGATCGCGCCCCAGCTCGAACGTGACCGTGAGACCCATCGCGCCGTCGTTGGCGCTCGTCGAGGACATGTAGAGCATGCCCTCGGTGCCGTTGACCTGCTCCTCGATCGGCAGCGTGAGCGTACGCTCGACCACGTCGGCGCTGGCGCCCGTGTAGGTGGCCGAGACCTGCACGGTTGGCGGCACCATGGGCGGGAACTGCGCGATCGGGAGGAGCGGGATCGAAACCGCTCCCGCCAGTGTGATCAGGATCGCGACGACGGCCGCGAAGATCGGCCGCCCGATGAAGAAGGAGACGAAGCCCGGCGCTCGAGGCGAGGCAGGCTCCTCGTGCGATGATCCGCGCGTCTCACCGAGCCCGGAAGGGCGATCGTCAGCTCCGCGGTCAGACAAGACGGAAGCCGAGACGGCCGTCCGCCGTTCGCAAAGCCACGACGCGCGCTTCGTCTTCGAGCACGTCGAGCGCGCCGATCACCATCATCATCCTGCGGGTCATCTGGGTGATCGGATCGGCCTTCGGGAACAGCGCCTGCCATACCTGCCAGGCCGTCGCCACGCCGTGCGTGGCGCCCAGCTTTTCGAGCGTGCGCGCGACGCGCTGCACGCGAACCTCGTAGAAGAGAATCGCGTCGTCGATGCACCGCGATGGGCGATCCACCACGCCGCCGTGTGCAGGCAGGATCACGTCGAACGCCCGTCGCCGCAGTGCACGCAGGTTGTCCAGATAAGCGGCGAGACCGCGGAAGCGCGGCCTTCGCGCCAGAGAATCGCGTGGGTCCGGAGCGCCGGGCTCGTAATACGTCTCCGTGAACGGCACCGCGGCTCCCATGAGATGGTCGCCCGTGAGGAGCGTTCGCGTGCGCGGCTCGTGCAGGAGCAGATGTCCTG
>JADLGR010000355.1 GCA_020849175.1 Deltaproteobacteria bacterium | reverse complement strand
GCGGCGCCGGCGGCGATCGCAACGACGGCCAGGAGGACCAGCAGGCGAATCGACCAGCGTCGCATCGCAGCTCCCGCCAAGCCGTGGGCTCGAGCATCCTTCTATCACGAGAGTCCGAAGCCGTCCATGCGGAGCGAGCGCGACGGCGATGGATACGTCCCCACCGACCTCGCGCGGGGTCCGTGGTCACCCGACGCGCTGCACGAAGCGCCGGTCGCAGCGCTGGTTGCGCACGAGGCCGAGAGTGCGCCCGCCTCCCGGCCCGCAGAGCGCGAGTGCCACGACACCGGAGTGGGTCGGCGCGCTGCGCGCCTACCACAGCCATGCGACGGAGCATCGCGTGGTGAGGGAATCCTGGGGGGAGATCGGGCCGTGCACCGACTGGGTGCGCGTGCGCGCGGATCTGCTCGAGGACACGCCGCTCTCGGCGTTCGCGCGCGTCGCCGCTTGCGCCGACTTCGGCAACGGTGTCGGTGCCGCACTTCCCTTCGAGAAGTACCGCTTCATGAACGTCGACCTCACGGTCTCGCTGCACCGCCTCCCTGCGGGCGACTGGGCCTGTCTCGACGCCGTCACGCACCCCGAAGCGAGCGGCGTCGGGATCGCCGAGAGCACGCTCTTCGACGAGCGCGGGCGACTCGGCCGCGCCGTCCAGAGCCTCCTCATCGAGCCGAGATAGGCCCAGAGCAGCCCCCTTTCAGGATCAGATGGGGGGGCTACTGTCCCGGTATCGGGGACCGTAGCCGTACCTAATACGGGGTCGGCCGGTCCCCTCTCCCTTCCCGGCGGACGGCACGGCGAGGGCGGCGCAGGGGACACTTCGCATGGTTCGAATGAGCAAGCTCACCGACTACGCCATCGTTCTGCTTACGCTTTTGGCAAGTGAGGAGACCGAGGCGCCGCACAACGCGCGCGAGGTTGCGGCGCGTGCGCGCCTGCCCTTCCCGGTGGTCAGCAAGATCCTGAAGGCACTCGCCCGCGCGGGCCTCCTGGTGTCGCACCGGGGCGCGAAGGGCGGCTACGCGCTCGCCCGCCCGCCCGAGGCCATCTCGGTCGCCGAGGCGATCCGCGCGATGGAGGGCCCGATCGCGCTCATCGAGTGCGCGGCGGGGCCGGGCCATTGCCAGCAGGAGTCGACCTGCGAGATCCGGTCGCCGTGGCAGCGTGTGAACGAGCTGATCCGGGATCGCCTCGAGCACGTGCCGCTCACCGAGCTGCTGCCGGGCGCACCCCTCGCGGTCTCGCTCTCCGACCGCGCGGGCAGCACGACGTGTTGACGGCGAGTCGACGATGAGCAGCGCGGACTCTCTCGAGCACCTCGCGACCCGCGAGTACAAGTGGGGATTCGTCACGGACATCGAGGCGGACAGCGTTCCGCCCGGCCTCTCCGAAGACGTGATCCGTCTGATTTCGTCGCGCAAGGGCGAGCCGGAGTGGCTGCTCGCGTGGCGCCTCGAGGCTTACCGGCGCTGGCTCACGATGCCCGAGCCGATGTGGTCGACGGTTCGCTTCCCGCTGATCGACTACCAGTCGATCGTCTACTACTCGGCGCCCAAGCAGAAGAAGAAGCTCGAGAGCCTCGACGAGGTCGATCCGCGCCTGCTCGAGACGTACGAGAAGCTCGGCATCCCGCTCGCCGAGCAGAAGCGCCTCGCGGGCGTCGCCGTCGACGCCGTCTTCGACAGCGTCTCGGTCGCGACCACCTTCCGCGAAGAGCTGTCGAAGAAGGGAATCCTCTTCTGCTCGTTCTCCGACGCCGTCCGCGAGCATCCAGACCTCGTTCGCAAGTACCTCGGATCGGTCGTTCCGTACGCCGACAACAAGCACGCCGCGCTCAACTCGGCGGTCTTCAGCGACGGCTCGTTCGTCTACGTGCCAAAGGGCGTTCGGTGCCCGATGGAACTCTCGACCTACTTCCGAATCAACGCCGCCAACACCGGGCAGTTCGAACGAACGCTGATCATCGCCGACGAAGGCAGCTACGTCTCGTACCTCGAGGGCTGCACGGCGCCGCAGCGCGACGAGAACCAGCTCCACGCAGCGGTCGTCGAGCTGGTGGCGCTCGAGCGCGCGCAGATCAAGTACTCGACCGTCCAGAACTGGTATCCCGGTGACGCCGAGGGCCGCGGCGGGATCTACAACTTCGTCACGAAGCGAGGCAAGTGCCTCGGCCGCGCGTCGAAGATCTCGTGGACTCAGGTCGAGACCGGGTCGGCGATCACGTGGAAGTATCCGAGCTGCATCCTCGTCGGCGACGACTCGATCGGAGAGTTCTACTCGGTGGCGCTCACTGCGAACCGCCAGCAGGCCGACACCGGAACGAAGATGATCCACATCGGGAAGAACACGCGGAGCACGGTCGTCTCCAAGGGTATCTCGACCGGACACGGCCAGAACACCTATCGCGGGCAGGTGCGAATCCAGAAGGGCGCCGACGGAGCACGCAACTTCTCGCAGTGCGACTCGCTGCTGATCGGACCAGAGTGCGGCGCCCACACCTTCCCCTGCCTCGAAGTGCACAACCCGACCGCGACGGTCGAGCACGAGGCCACGACCTCGAAGATCGGCGAGGACCAGCTCTTCTACTGCCAGCAGCGAGGCATCTCGGCCGAGGACGCCGTCTCGATGATCGTCAACGGCTTCTGCAAGCAAGTATTGAAGGAGCTGCCGATGGAGTTCGCCGTCGAAGCGCAGAAGCTGCTCGGTGTGAGCCTCGAAGGGAGCGTTGGTTGAGCTCTGAGATCCTGCTGCAAGTCGAGGGCCTGTGCGCACGGGCCGCCGGAAACGAGATCCTCCGAGGCCTCGATCTCACGGTGCGCGCCGGTGAAGTGCACGCCGTGATGGGGCCGAACGGCTCGGGCAAGAGCACGCTCGCGAACGTGCTCGCCGGCCGACCGGGCGTCGAGGTCACCGCAGGCAAGGTCCTCTATCGCGGCAGGAACCTCGTCGAGATGGCGCCGGAGGAGCGCGCGCGCGAGGGCATCTTCCTCGCCTTCCAGTACCCGGTCGAGATCCCCGGCGTCACCAATCTGTACTTCCTCAAGGCGGCAGCGAATGCCGTCCGCAAGCACCGTGGGCTCGAGGAGCTCGATGCGATGGACTTCCTCTCGCTCGCTCGTCGCAAGATGAAGCTCGTCGAGATGGACGAGAAGATGATGAGCCGCGCGATCAACGAGGGGTTCTCTGGCGGCGAGAAGAAGCGCAACGAGGTGCTGCAGATGGCGATCCTCGAGCCGGTCCTCTCGATCCTCGACGAGACGGACTCGGGCCTCGACATCGACGCGCTCGGGATCGTCTCGCGGGGCGTCAACTCGCTGCGCAGCGCCGAGCGTTCGATGATCGTGATCACGCACTACCAGCGGCTCCTCGACCACATCGTTCCCGACCGCGTGCACGTGCTGGCCGGTGGCCGGATCGTACGCTCGGGCGGCAAGGAGCTGGCCCTCGAGCTCGAGGAGCAGGGCTACGCGTGGATCGAGGGCGGAGCGGGGGCGGCGTGACCCGCGACGCGCGCGAGCACTACGTCGCGGGCTTCGGCCAGTTCGCAGAGCGCGAGGCGGCCGGCGACCCGCCGTGGCTGCACGCGCTACGCAAGCAGGCGATCGCGCGCTTCGCGGAGACAGGCTTCCCGACGCGGGACGACGAGGCCTGGCGCTACACGAATCTCGGGCCGATCGCGCGAACGCCGTTCGAGATTGCCGCGCCCGCAAGCGCCGTGATCGGCCGCGCCGACCTGGAGCGCCTCTCGTTCCCCGTCTTCGCGTGCAGCGTCTTCGTCTTCGTGAACGGCCGCTTTGCGCCGTCGCTCTCGGCGCCGCGCGCGCTCGCCGGCGGCATCCAGATCGGCAACCTCGCAGCGGCGCTGCCGAGCCCGCTCTGTCCGCTCGAAGGCCATCTCGGAAGCCTCGCGCGTCCGGACGAGGGGGCGCTCGTTGCGCTCAACACCGCCTTCTTCACCGACGGCGTCATGCTCCACGTCCCGGCCGGGGTCGAGATCGAGACGCCGATCCACGTGGTCTACCTCTCGGTCCCCGGAGAACGAGCGACCATCTCGTACCCGCGGACGCTCGTCGTCGCGGGTCGCGGAAGCCGCGCGACCGTCGTCGAGGATTTCGTCTCCCTCGGAGGGGGAGTGGCCTTCACGAATGCGGTCTGCGAGATCGCGCTCGCCGAGGGCTCCGCCGTCGAGCACGTGAGCCTGCAGCGAGAGCACGAGGACGCGGCGCACCTCGGCGCAATCCGCGTTCGACAGGCCCGTGACAGCCGCTACAAGGCGCACGGCATCTCGCTCGGCGGGCGTCTCACGCGAAACGACGTCCTCGCGATCCTCGACGGGCCCGGCGCCGACTGCGAGCTGAACGGGTTCTACGTCGCGTCGGACGCTCAGCACGTCGACAACCACACCACGATCGATCACGCGCGGCCGCAGGGAACGAGCCGCGAGTTCTACAAGGGCGTGCTCGACGACCGAGCGCGGGGCGTGTTCAGCGGCAAGGTGATCGTGCGGCCCGGCGCGCAGAAGACCTCGGCGCAGCAGACGAACAAGAACCTGCTGCTCTCGGCCGACGCCGAGATCGACTCGAAGCCGCAGCTCGAGATCTTCGCCGACGACGTTCGCTGCTCACACGGCTCGTCGATCGGCCAGCTCGACGAGGATGCGCTCTTCTATCTGCGTGCCCGCGGCATCGACCTCGCCACCGCACGCTCGCTGCTGATGCGCGCCTTCTCAGCGGAGATCACCGCACGCATCGGAATCGGAGCCCTGCGCGAGCGGATCGACGAGCTGCTTCTGGCGCGCATGCTGCGGACGCGGGCGGAGGCTGCATGAAGAGGGCTGCGGACGACCCGAACGTCGCCGCTCCGTCGCTCGACGTGAAGCGCCTGCGCGAGGACTTCCCAGTCCTCCAACGATCGGTGCGCGGGCGGCCGCTCGTCTACCTCGACAGCGCGGCGACGACGCAGAAGCCACGCGCGGTGATCGACGCGGTTGCGCGCCATTACGCCGAGGAGAACGCGAACATCCACCGCGGCGTACACCTGCTCTCCGAGCTCGCGACGACCGCCTACGAGAGCGCGCGCGAGAAGGTCCGTGCCCTCCTCAATGCGGCCGACGTGCGCGAGATCGTCTTCGTCCGCGGGACGACCGAGGCCATCAACCTCGTCGCGTCGAGCTACGGTCGCGGCCGGGTCGGCTCCGGCGACGAAGTGCTGATCACGGCGATGGAGCATCACTCGAACATCGTCCCATGGCAGATGCTCTGCGAGGAGATGGGAGCCCGGCTTCGCGTGGCGCCGATCGACGACCGCGGCGCCCTCGACCTCGAAGCGTTCGAGCGGCTCGTCGGCCCGCGAACGAAGCTGGTTGCGGTCACACACGTGTCGAACGCCCTCGGCACGGTGAACCCGGTTCGCGAGATCGTCGCCATGTCTCACGCGCGCGGCGTCCCGGTGCTCCTCGACGGCGCGCAGGCCGTCGCCCACCAGACGGTCGACGTGCAGGCGCTGGGCTGCGACTTCTACGCCTTCTCCGGCCACAAGCTCTTCGGCCCGACAGGGATCGGCGTGCTCTACGGCCGCGCCGAGCTGCTCGAGGCGATGCCGCCGTGGCAGGGCGGGGGCGACATGATCGCGTCGGTCACGTTCGAGAAGACCACGTACAACGTGCTTCCCTACAAGTTCGAGGCCGGAACGCCGCACATCGCGGGCGTGATCGGCCTCGGCGCCGCGATCGACTACGTGCAGAGCGTCGGCCTGGATCGCATCGCTGCATGGGAAGATTCCCTCCTCGCGCACGGCACCGCGCTGCTCGAAGCGCTTCCCGGCGTTCGCCTCGTCGGGACCGCGCCCGACAAGGCGGCCGTGCTCTCGTTCGTTCTGGACGGCGTCCACGCGCACGACGTCGGAACGATTCTCGATCAGGACGGCATCGCGATCCGTACCGGACATCACTGTGCGCAGCCGGTGATGGACCGATTCGGCATTCCCGCGACGGCGCGCGCGTCGCTCGCCTTCTACAACACGCTCGAAGAGCTCGAAGCGCTCGCGGCCGGGCTCCGCAAGGTCGCCGAGGTCTTCGCCTGATGTCGGATCTGCGAGAGCTCTATCAGGCCACCATCCTCGACCACTACAAGAAGCCGCGAAACTTCGGCCCGCTGGCCGAGGCGACGACGCACGTCGAGGGGCACAATCCACTGTGCGGTGATCGCGTGACGCTCCACGTCCTGTTCGACGGCGACGTCGTTCGCGACGTTCGCTTCGAAGGCTCGGGCTGTGCGATCTCGACCGCGTCGGCCTCGATGATGACCGAGGCCGTGAAGGGCAGACAGCGCGCCGAGGTCGAGCGCCTGTTCGAACGCTTTCGAGACCTGATCGCCGGCCCGGAAGGCAGCGAGGCCGACTCCGACGAGCTCGGAAAGCTCGCCGTCTTCTCGGGAGTGCGCGAGTACCCGACGCGGGTCAAGTGCGCGACGCTGGTGTGGCACGCGCTCCACTCGGCGCTCGGCGACGCGACGACCGTCAGCACGGAGTGAGGACGCAATGAGTACGACGCAGCCGCCGGAAGTCTCGCCGGAGCCCGCGCTCCGCGAGCGCGTGATCGACACGATCAAGACTTGCTACGACCCGGAGATTCCCGTCGACATCTGGGAGATGGGGCTCGTCTACGCGGTGGACGTGAGCTCCGAAGGCGCCGTCGCGATTCGCATGACGCTCACGTCCCCCGCTTGCCCGGTGGCCGGCTCGCTCCCGCCCGAGGTCGAGGAGAAGGTGCGCGAGGTCGAGGGCGTGAAGGACGTGCGTGTCGACGTCGTCTGGGACCCGCCCTGGAACCCGGGCATGATGAGCGAGGCCGCACGGCTCGAACTCAACATGATTTGAACGGGCCGCGTCTTCGCCGCGGGCCATCCGAACGTTCCCACCTGCTCGGGCGGCGCTTTGCGTGCTAGTCACGCGGCGTGCTCGCACTCGGGTCGACTGCCTTCTTCGCCCTCGGCATCGTGCTGGTGCTGGTCGGCGCCAACCAGGCCGAAATGGCGCGCGAGCTCGGCATGGATCTGGCCGCGTCGGGGCTCCTCGGCGCGAGCCTCTCGCTCGGGCTCGGTGCCGGCGTCGTATCGGCGGGGCCGCTCGTCGATCGGCTCCCGCGAAGGCCGATCTTCGTTGGTGCCTGCCTGCTGACGGCGGCCGCGCTGCTGACGGCCGAGGCAGGAATGAGCTACGCGCGCGCGATCGTGCACGTCGCGACGATCGGCGCGGGCTGCGGGATCTACGACACGCTGCTGAACGCTGCGGCGCTCGACCGCTGGCGCGAACGCGCGGCGCCTGGGCTCGCCGTCCTGCACGCGGCGGCGACGGCGGGAGCGGTGGCCGGCCCGCCGCTCGTCGCGTGGACCACCGCCGGAGCGAGCTGGGCGACGAGCTTCCGTGCGCTCGGACTCGTCTTCGTAGGCCTCGCCGCCTGGGCCGCGCTCGTGCCGCTGCCCGAGGCGAGCGCGAAGACGGCGCGCCGCGTGCCGCCCCCTCATTCGGATGGGCGCGGCGCACCACCGCGAGCGCAGAGCCTGGTGTCCGGTCTACTCGCGCTCGCTGTCGCGGCGTTCGCCTACGTCGGAGTCGAGACCGGCCTCACGCTCTTCGCCGTGCCGTGGGCCACGCTCGGCCTCGCACTCACCGAGGAGGCCGGACGCACGGGCATCAGCCTGCTCTGGCTCGGCCTGCTGGCAGGCCGCATCGGACTCGCCGCCCTGCGCTCGCCCCCCGGCGCGGGGCTTCTCGCGGTGTGCGGGCTCGGGGGCGCTGCGGTCGTCTGCACGGCGAGCGCGCTCGCTCGTCCCGAACTCGGCCTCGCGCTCTTCGCCACCGGCCTCACCCTCGGGCCAGTCTATCCAGCGCTGATCGCGGTCGCAGGCCGGCGCCTTCCACACGCGACCGGCGCCGCATCCGGATTCGTCGGCGGTGCGGGTGCGCTCGGCGGCTTCGTTCTCCCCACGCTCGCTGGAGCGCTCGGCGACGCCGCGGGCATAGGCCTCGCAGTGGGTGCGCTCGGTGTCTTGTGCCTCGTGATCGCCGGCGCAGCAGCGACCCTGCGCCGCGCGCCGGGTGCTCGGACGGGCCGAGCGAGAGATCGGGCAGCACGGCCGCCTCGATGAGGAGTAAGATCTCGCGCGACCCGCCGCGAGCGCCGCGATGAGCCAGTACTTCCAGATCCATGCCGTGAGCCCCCAGAAGCGCCTCATTCAGCAGGCCGCGGTGATCGTGCAGGCGGGCGGTGTCATCGTTCATCCGACCGACTCTACCTACGCACTTGGGTGTCGAATCGGGGACAAGGCGGCGATGGAGCGAGTCTGCGCGATCCGAAGACTCGGCTCCGGCCACCAGTTCACGCTCGCCTGCCGCGACCTCTCGGAGATCGCGACCTACGCTGCCGTCGGAAATCCCGAGTTCCGCCTGATGAAGGCGCACACGCCCGGGCCGTACACCTTCATCCTGCCGGCGACGCGCGAGGTTCCAAAGCGCCTGCTGCACCCGAAACGGCGAACGATCGGCCTGCGCGTCCCCGAGCACGCGATTGCGCAGGCCCTGCTCGCAGCGATCGGCGCGCCGCTGCTCACGACGACGTTGATCCTTCCCGGCGACGAGGATCCGCTCACGGATCCCGAGGAGATCCGCGCGCGGCTGGAGCACCAGGTGGACCTCGTGATCGACGGGGGTGCGGGGGGCAGCGAGCCGACGACGGTCGTCGACCTCGTCGGCCCCGAGCCCGTCGTGGTGCGCGCGGGCAAGGGCGACGCAGCGATCTTCGCCTGAGGCGAGGGCCGATGTGGTAGAAGAGGCTTCGCCCGAAGGAGCTCCCATGCCGCCCCGCCGCCGCAGCAGCCTCGCCTCCGCTCTTCTCCTCGTCGCTTGCGGAGCACTGCTCGCCGCAGCGCCGCACCCGGCACACGGCGCTGGAACGCCCGATCCCGGCGCGCTCGGCCCCTACGCGGTCGGGCACGAGCTCTTCACCGTGGCGGACCCGACGCGACAGGAGACGCGGCTCGGCGTCACGGGCCCGCGGCAGCTCGTCGTCGACGTGTGGTACCCGGTCGATCCCCCGCAGTCCGCAGGCGCCTTCGCCCCCTACTCGTTCCAGGTGCTCGGTCTCGGCTTCGTCTCGCAGGTGGCGCGCGAGGGAGCGCCACCGATTCCGAACGTCGCACGACCGCTCGTCGTCTTCTCGCACGGCAACGGCGGCATCGCGGTGCAGTCGACGAACCTGTGCGAGACGCTCGCCAGCCACGGCTTCGTGGTGGCCGCGCCGAACCACACGGGGAACACGGCGGGCGACGCCTTCTTCACGCGAATGGACCCGTTCTCGGTGAGCGCATACAACAGACCGCGCGATGTCTCGGTGGTGATCGACCGGATGATCGCGCGCAGCCGCACGCCGGGAGATCGTCTGTACCGCATCGTGAATCCCTATCAGATCGGTGTCACCGGGCACTCGTTCGGCGGGTTCACGTCTCTCGCCGTCGCCGGGGGCTACGAGACCTTCGCTCCCGACCCGCGCGTTCGAGCGATCATGCCGATCGCTCCCGCTGCAGACCTCCTTCCTGACGCACAGCTCGCTGCGATCCGTGTCCCAGTGATGGTGCTCGGCGGAACGCTCGATACCACGACGCCGCTCGAGCCGAACAGCCGCCTCGCCTTCGAGATTCCGTCGTCGCGCCGCGTCTACCGCGCCGACGTGATCGGCGCCGACCACTCGCATTTCGCGAGCGTGTGCAAGCTCGCGGACGTTCTCTTCGCGTACAACGCGCCGGTCTCGTTCGTGCGCGCCGTCGTTCCGGGCTACCTCGAGACCTGCGGGCCGGGCGTCCTCCCGATCGAAATCGCAGAGCGCATCCAGAACCTCTACGCAGTCTCGTTCTTTCGCCGGCATCTCACGCAGGACACGCGCTACGAGGCGTTCCTCACCGAGGCGTGGGCGCAGATCATGGAGCCGGACGTCGAGTTCCAGCGGCGGAGCCCGAGCTTCCCGTTCTCTTCTCTTCCGGCCAGCGCGCGGCTCTCCGCCGCGCGCTGATGCGAGCGGGCGCCGGCCGGCGCGCGTGGATGCCGCGCGAGGGACGCGGCCACTCGCCTGCTATCGTGCTCGCCGCGTGAGCGACGATCGGGAACGCTTCCTGGTGACGGGCGCCAACGGCCATCTCGGCCGGCGCCTGCTCTCGCGACTCGCAGCGCAGGGGCGCGAAGCACGCGCGCTCGTGCGTTCGCAGCGCGCTGCGAACACGCTGCGTGCGCTGCCCTGCGCGGAAGCGTTCGAGATCCACGTCGCAGACTACGCCGATCCGGGCGCACTCGGCGCAGCCGCTGCGGGCTGCGCCTGCATCGTTCACCTCGTGGGCATCCTCAAGGAGACGCGGGCGGCGCGCTACGCGGACGCGCACGAGCGCACCGCCGAGGCCGTCGCTGCGGCCGCCGCGCGTGCGGGGGCGCGGCGCGTCGTCCACCTCAGCATCCTCGGCGCGCGGCCGGACCACACGAATCCGTGTCTCGCGTCGAAGGGGCGCGCCGAGCAGATCCTGCTGCGGGGAGCGGTGCCGGTCGTGGTCCTGCAGGTGCCGATGGTGCTCGGTGCCGGAGAGATCGCGGCGCAGGCCCTGCGTGCACGCGCCCGTGCTCCCGTCGTCGCCCTCGCGCGCGGGGGAGCGAGCCTCGAGCAGCCGATCGACGCCGAGGACGTCGTCACCGCCATCCTGGCTGCGGCCGATCGCCCGGGGCTCGGACGCGAGGTGCTCGCGCTCGCTGGTCCCGAGGCGCTGCCGCACCGCGAGCTGCTCGCACGGGCCGCTGCGCTGTACGGCCGGCGTCCGCGGGTGGTGCCGGTGCCGCCGGCCGTCCTGCACCTCGTCGCAGGGCTCCTCGAGAAGATCTCCGCCGAGCCGCCGGTCACGCGCGCCATGCTCGGCGTCCTCGAGTCCGACGACTGCATCGATCCCGCTCCCGCGTGCGCGCGGCTCGGCCTCACGCTGACGCCCCTCGACGAGACGCTTCGCCGCTGCGCCGGCCCGGACGCGGAGGCCGCATGACGGGAGGCTCTCGGACCGCGAGCCCCCGCCGCGCATCGATCGGGCCGAAGCTCGTGCCGTGGATCATCACGGCGGCCTGCTTCTTCTATCTCTATACGCGCATCGACGCCGCTGCGCTCCGGCAGGGACAGTCGCTCGTCCCCTATCTCTCGGACGTCTTCGCGCGGGTGCAGTGGAGCACGTGGCTCGCGCTCATGGTGCCCTACTCGCTCACGTTCTTTCTGATCGACTCGCTCGTGCTCTGGCGGGTCGTCAACTGGTTCAACACGCGGATCGGATACGCCGACATCCTGCCCGTGCGCGCGAGCACCTACGTCCTCTCGATCCTCAACGAGCAGGTCGGGAAGGGCGCCATGGCGATCTACCTGAACCGGCGGGACGGCGTTCCAGGCTGGCAGGTCGGCTCGAGCATGCTCTTCATCATGTTCTGCGAGTTCTACTATCTGCTCGCATGGGCGACGCTCGGAGCGCTGCTTCGCTGGCAATCGCTGCCGCCGATCTTTCATCAGATTCCGCTCGTTGCGCTCGCGGCGGCGATCTTCTTCGCATTCTGGGTGCTGTACTTCAGCGGGCGGATCCTGCCGGAGTCGAAGCTCCGTGAGCGCGAGATCTTCCACGCCTTCCGCAGAGCGAGGCCGTGGCAGTACTTGACGATCCTCGTGCTGCGCTCGCCGGCCCTGCTGCTCGCGGTCTTCGTCTACACCTGGTCGCTGGCGCTCTTCGGCATCGAGGCGAGCCTCGGCGAGATCCTCGGCTACCTGCCCGTCATCTTCTTCGGCGCAGCCGTCCCAGGGCCGATGCGAGCCGTCGCGATCACGATGTGGACTCAGCTCTTCCCGAACGACGTCGGCGAAGCCGCGGCCTTCGGCCTGTGCATGCACAACTTCTTCATCTTCTTCAACGCGGCGCTCGGGCTCCTGTTCATGCGCCGCGCGCAGCGCGAGCTCTTCGGAGGCGAGACCGCGTGAGGGCCGCCTGCCGCGCTGCAGCGACGCTCGCGGTCGTGTCGCTCCTCGTGGGCTGTGGAAACGCGGGCGGAGCGGGCGCCGGCGAGAGAATCGGCGAGTACGCGGTGCGCCAGACCTCCGAAGGGCTCGAGGTCCGCTCGCTCCCGGACCAGCACCCGAGGCTCCATGAGATCCTCGCGCGGCTGCACCCGCGCCTGGCCGGCGTCGGCGTTCCGAGCGTCGTGCTCGCACCCACTCGCATCATCGATCGCGGGAGCCTCGGTCAGGAGACGGAGTGGCCGCGCTCCGAGCTCGCGAGCATCGACGTCTACCACCGAGACAAACGCGGCGTCGAGGCGAAGACGCCAGCGTTCGACCGCTCGTGGCGTGTGCTGCTCCGGCGAAAGGACGGAAGGACGCTGCGCGGGTTTGGATTCGCGAGCGAGTCCGACGCACGCGCCTTCGCCGCCGCTGCCGGAAGCGTGTTCGGGATCGTGCCGCAGCAGGCGAGCGGTCCCGGCGCCGAGTAAGGGACGCCGTGCTGACGCCGCCGGCGCGATATTCTGCGCTCTCCATGGTGAGCAGCGACGTGCGCCTCGGCCGCCGCCCGGCAGGCGTGATCGCGATCGCAGTCGCGCTGCTCCTCCCGAGCTGCGGCCCGAGTCGCTCACCCGAGCACGCTCGCGACGGCGCGCTCCACTACTTCGCGACCCGCGTGAGGAGTAGCGACCCGAGCTGGCTTCCGGTCATCGTCTATCTACACCGCCGCTTCGATCTCACCGTCCCCGATGCACGCGGGGCTCCGCTCCATCTGCCGCCTCCTGGATCACCGCGCAGCGACATCGCCGCGATCTTCGAGCGCGCCTGGGTCCCGACTTCGCAGGTGAGCAAGGAGAAGATCGCTGCGCTCGAGAGCGCGATCGACCGCATCTCGGCGAGTGCCCTGCACTGCGACCGACTCGGGCTCCCTCCGGACTGGGAGGAGGTCCTGCGCGCGGCATCCCGAGTCGGCGGCTACGCGCTCACGCACGCGGCGCTGGCGGCTCGCTGGACGATCGAGAACGGCTGCCGCAGCGAGTCGGAGCTTGCGGAGCTACAGCGGGAGCAAATCGCACTGCTCGAGCAGCTCGCCGGCCAGCGCGAGGCGACGATCGCCGAGCTCGACGCGGGTCAGGACATCTGGATCGAGTCGCTCGCGATGCTGTCGCTGCTCGGGGCCGGGGATCGCGTTCGGAGCGAGTGGCTCGACGCACTTCTGGCCGCGCAGCGGCCCGACGGTGGATGGGCAAGGGGCAGTCGGGAGGATCGTTCCGATCCGCACCCGACTGCCCTCGCACTCTGGGTCCTGCAGGAGCACCTGGAGCCGGATCGGCCCCAGGTCTCCTGGCTCGGACGCCGCTAGCGAGAAGCTCGCCGCCGGCCGCCCACGGCGAGACCGACGAGACCCACCCCGAGCAGAGCGAGCGTCGTCGGCTCCGGGATGTTCGTCACGTTGAGCTTCCAGGTCGCGTTGTACCCGTCGGGCCCGATCGAGCGCCCCCAGGTGCTGTAGTCGTCGACGCCCTGATCGGTCACGTTCTCGGCGCCGAACAGGGTTGCGGCCTCCTCGCCACCCGACGCGCTCGAGCAGATGGAGCCGGTGCAGCCGTCGCGCGAGAGCGCCTCGAGACTGAACGACACCGTGACACCGAACGATGCGTCGCCGGTGCCGGCCAGCACGCCGAGGTCGCCGCGGCTGCCGCTGAACTGCTGGCTCGCCGAGCCGTTGTTCGACGGGTTGTTGGCGTAGCTGTTCGCAGTCACGTCGACGTTGTACGGATTCCCGTTCACGCTCACGCTGATGTCGGACAGGCGACCGACGCCATTGTTCTGGGTCCCGACTGCGGTCGCACTCCCGTCGCCTCGCAGCGCGTAGAGGCCGAGGGCGGACTGGGTGAGGTCGATGGTCCACGACTGCGCCGGCGAGTCGACGTCGACCGTGAGCAGGATCGAGTAGCTCACGTTGCGCTTGATCCAGCGGTCGCCGCCCTGACCGACGTCGGCGCCGCCGTCATCGGCGGCGACGGCTGCGTCGATCGCGAGGCCGGTCGAGGTCGAGCCGATCCCGACCAGGTTCGAGGAGGTTCCGCCGGAGGCCGACGACGTGGCGCCCCAGTCGTCGTAGGTGCCCGATCCGTTCGAGGAGCAGACCCCATCAGCGACCGCGCCGTCGTTGAATCCCTGCTGACAGGAGGATCCGTTCGACTGGATCCCGACGGAGATCGTCGAGGCCGAGGCCTGGCTGACCAACAGCAGCACCAGGCTCACACAGAGCAAGAGGACCCGCATTCGCCTTCTCCCTTCCCAAGGTGATACCGGCCGCAGCCGGTGTGGCACGGGCCTCGGGTGCAAGTCGTATGCCGGATATGACGACTTGAAAACATTGACGATTCTTGCGCTTCGGAAGGTTCTCGGGCGAACCATAGGAATTGGTTTTCCGCCGCTGGGAACAGGTGTTCCCAGGTGGGCGCGTAGGTGAGATCCCTTTCCTGGCTGCTCGAGTACGGATCCGCCCGCGTGATAGACTGACCGCCGGGTCAGCGTCAGAAGCGGAGGGTCTACCTCGATGCCCCACCCCATCCTCGCCGCCATCGTGGCCGCTCTTGGCCTCGTGGCCGGTCCGAGCCTCGCCAGCGTCCCCGAGCCGTTCGGGCATGCGTGCACGGTGGAAGGAGACGTGCGCTTCTGCCCGACCGTGGACATCGCAGAGCGCGTTCCGAGCTGGGACGGCACGCCGATCGACGCCGACGTGACGATGCCGGCGCACGGCAAGGGGCCGTTCCCGGCGATCGTGATGATCCACGGCTGGGGCACGGACAAGACCCAGTTCGAGGCAACCACCCCCGGCGGCTATGACAACGTCAGCTTCGCCGAGCGCGGCTACCTGGTAGTGAACCTCTCGATGCGCGGCTTCGGACGGTCGTGCGGGCGATACCAGGGCGTCAACTACGCGACGAGCCCGGGCTGCGAGAAGGGCTGGCTGCACCTGGCCGACCATCGCTACGAAGCCCGCGATGTGCAGCACCTGCTCGGCCTGCTCGCCGACCAGGGCTTGATTCGCGGGTCGGTCGCGGTAACCGGCGGCTCCTACGGTGGCCTTACGACCCTGGAGCTCGCTTACCTGCGCAGTCGCATCCGCCTGCCCGATGGCAGCTTTCGTTCCTGGCGCAGCAACGCCGGCCGTCCGATGCGGATCGCTGCCGCGTGGGCGGTCGTCCCCGCTTCGGATCTCGTCAGCGCGCTGGCGCCCAATGGCCGTTTCTTCACCGACTACCCGTGGACCGGGTGGCTCAGTCGCTTCCCGATCGGCGTGCCCCAGGAGGCCGCCACGACCGGGCTCTACCTGGCGGGACTGTTCACCGGCTTCGTGGCGCCCGCGGGCGTCGACCCGGGTGCGGACCTCACGACCTGGTACAACGCGCTGATGGCCGGCGAGCCGTGGACGGCGGAACTCCAGGACTATGCCGACGAGATCTACCGCTACCACGGCGCCTCCTCGATCCCCGGCCGGCCCTCGCCGCTGCTGCTCCAGTCCGGCTGGACCGACGATGTCTTCCCGCCGCGGGAGTCGCTCCGCCCCTACGTCACGCTCCGCGCGCTCTTCGGACGCGACTTCCCCGTGTCGCTGCAGCTCGGCGACGTGGGTCACACGCGCGGGTCGAACCGCGCCAACGCAAGTGAGTATCTGCGTGACGAGGGCGTTGC
>JADLGR010000354.1 GCA_020849175.1 Deltaproteobacteria bacterium | reverse complement strand
GTGACGCCTTCCGGCGTCACGCCCCCGGATCGAACGACCCTACGTCCGCCGTTAGAAGCGGTAGTAGAGCTGCGCTGCGAGCACCTGCTGATTGGCCTGCAGGTAGTTCGCGCGGGTGGTCGCGCTGCGGAAGAAGTCGTCGCTGCCCTCCTGGTTGTTCACCCAGTCGGAGCGGAACTCCGCCCGTGCCGTGAGCTGGCTCGTGAGCGCGTAGTCCAGCGTGGCCGTCACCTCGTAGGCCGAGCTCGCGAGGTTGATGCCCGTGCCTGCGCACGTCGACGCGTTGTTGCCGATCGTATTGAGGTTCACGACGGCTCCGTTCGCACCCTGCGTGCAGAAGAAGCCGCTGCGGTCGTCGTTGAACCACTCGGCGCGCAGTGCGACACCGAGGCGATCGGTGATCGCGTAGCGACCAGCGCCCGCGATACCGAACCAGAACGGCGTCTTCTGGTTGAGGTTCGGCAGGCCGTCGTTGATGGCGAACGTGTTGCCGAAGTCCTCCCAGCCCATGTCGATCTGCAGGTACATCGAGAGCGCCTGGATCGGGTTGGCCGTGAACACGAGGTCGAAGACGCCTCGCTTGTTGTCTTCGCGGCCCCACTGCTCGGCTCCGTAGATCAGGTTGCCGAGGACGCCGTAGTTCTCGCCGAGCCAGCCGAGCCGGGCGAGGAGCGTCTTCGACTTGTTGAAGTCCGCGCCGTTGTCGCGGTCCCAGCCGTTCATGACACCGAGCTCCCAGGTGACCCCGTTGTCGTACTTCTTGCTGGCCATCGCGCCGAGATGCTCGATCGGCAGGTTGTAGAACAGGATCGAGCGCGTGATGTTGTAGTTGTACGGCGAGTCGACGACCTCGGCGCCGAGCCGCGTGTACATCTTGCCCATGGTGAACTTGATGTCGCCGATGGGCGCGAGGTACTGGGCGTAGGCCTGCGACACGTGCACCTGCGAATCGCTCTTGGTGTCGTAGCCGATCGCGCCCGTCTCCGCGTCCGCGATCACCGCGTACGAGGGGCCGAACGGGAAGGCCAGGCCATTGAGCTGCCGTGCCTGCTCGCCGAACACGATGTCGGCGCGGAAGCCGCCGCGGTTCTCGACGCTGACGGGCCGCTCGAGCTCGAACTTGAGCGCCTGGAGATTGAACCCGGACGCGTCGGTCAGGTTCGTAGCATAGAGCCCGTTGGCGCCCGACAGGTTCGGGATGTTCCCGTTGCCGAGGTCCGGCTTCCCGTCGGGATGGTTGATGTTGTAGTTGTACGTCACGTCGACGTAGCCACCGAACTCGAGCGAATCGAGGAACGAGTCGAGACCCGACTGCGAACCGCTCGCCGTGGCGACGCCCGCGCGCTCGAGCATCTGCTGCTGCTCTGCCGCGCGCTGCTCCGTGACGGAGAGCTGATCGGTCGTGGACTGGAGGCGGTCCTCCAGCTGCGACATCCGCTCCTGCATCTTCTTCAACTGATCCTGAACGTCGTCCGCCGCAGCGAGCTGCGGCGCCACGAAAAGACCCGCCGCGACTGCGGCGAGCGCCTTCCAGCTGGATCGCATTGCGACACCCCTCCTTGATTGACTGTGTCGATTGAGAACTCTTCCCGGAAGTGAGAATTGGGTTCGGATGGGGGACTGATCCCTTTTCGAGGCGTGGCGCAGTTGTTCCACGAACTCTGTCACTCCCGGTGCAGGCCCCGCTCTCGCGTGACCTCGCGGCGCATTGTACGCAAGGCTTTCGGGCTCCGCCGCCTCCCACTTGAATTTTTCTTGGCCCCTCCGCAGCGGCAGCTCTCCGGACGCTAGCGGGCAGATTGCAGGTTGGCTGCCAGCACCTCCTGGTGTCGGCAGGTGTTGTGAGTTCCCTCCAGTCGTCCATCTCACGGCGAAACGGTACGAGCCCTGTGCTCGCGAGCCGACACCGCGCCGAGTCACTGCCCCGCCGGGACGTGTCGCCACAGATCGTGCTCGTCCAAGAATGCGAGTGTTCGCGGACAGAGAGAGTCGGGAAGGGCTTCGCGGGCCGCGCCCAGGAGCGCGAGATCGGCGATCGTATCGAGATCGAAGCCTGTTGGGAGGCGTTCGACACGCAACCTGCGGCGGGCCGCGCCCAGCAAGAGCTCGTCGAGAGACGATGCGGCACTCATTCTGTGGGTGAATAACCCCGATCGTGGTCGATGGAGCCCGACGAGGCCGTAGCCGCCGTCCCGGTCCGGGCTCACCACGAGATCGGCCTCTGAGAGCTCTTCGACGGCGTCGCGCAGCGCCGCAGCGGGGAGCGCGGGGCTATCACTCCCGCGAATCAGGATGGGATCGAATCCGCCGGCGGCCGCTTCGAGTACGGCGTGGGTCATTCGCGCACCGAGATCGTCTCCGCGCTGCGCAATCACACGAAATCCGGCAGGAGCCCGCGCGGCCATCACTCCGGCGGCGGTTGGCGGGTGGACTGCGAGGACCGGATCGAGCCCGAGCTCCGGCGCCGCGGCGACAGTCGTCTCGAGGACGTCGTCGAGCATGGCTGCGTACAGGGACGCCGCGAGCTGCGGCGAGAGCGGCGGCACCATGCGTGTCTTGACGAGCCCCGCACGCGGCTCCTTGCCGAAGACCAGCACGATGCCACGCGTCCCGCGCGTGCTCAGGGCCTGACCGCCTGCGGTGTGACGAACGGAAGCTCGGCCACGCGCACCACGGCTCCGTCCGCGTCGAGCTCGGTTCCCGGTGCGTCGTGCCCGACGCGAACGAAGCCGAGCCCGATCGCCCCTGCGTGCGGCGACCGCGCGACACTCGTGACCTCGCCGATGGGCTTGCCGCCGCCACGCAGCGTGCTTCCCGGTGTGAGCAGCCCGCCGTCGTCGAAGCGAAGACCGACGAGCAGGTGGTTGACGTGGCCGCGTGAGCGAAGCCGCGCCACGATCTCCTGTCCGGTGTAACATCCCTTGGTGTAGGATATCGCGCCTTCGAGTCGCGCCTCGGGCGGGAGTACGTCCTCGGAGAGCTCGGCGCCGAGACGCGGCCGGCCGGCCTCGATACGCAGCACCTCGAGCACCTCCGGCGTGCAGACGTGCGCCCCGGCCGCCGCGACCGCGGAGAGAAGAACCTCGCGAACCCGCGCAGCGCCATCGCGCGGAACGAAGATCTGGTAGGCGTCCTCTCCGCTCCATCCGAAGCGTGCAACGACGACGCTCGCGTCTGCGACGCGGGCCACGGCGCAGGCGTGCGGCACGACCCGTGGGATCTCACCGAGGGCCTCCTCGACCACGCGGCGCGCGGCGGGCCCCTCGATCCCGAACCGCGCGAGATCGTCGCTTCGATCGGCGAGCCGTACGTCGTCGGCGATCACGAAGCGGGAGAGCCGCGCGGCGAGATCCGCCGCGGCAGCGCGCGACGTCTCGAGCCAAAAGCCCTCGGACACGAGCAGCACCTCGACGTCGGCGATCACATGCCCTCGGTTCGTCAGCACGAGTGCCGGACAGCCCGATCGCTCCGGTCCGGGCTCGAGGCGCGCCACGTCGTTCGTCACCATGCCGCTGAGCCAGCGGCGCGCGTCGCTGCCGCAGACCGCGAGCACGCCGCGGTCCGCGAGCTCGAACAGGCCGGCACCGCGGCGAACGGCGAGGACGGCGTCGTCACTCTCCGTCATGCGTTGCCTCGCGGTGTACGACGAGCGGCGCAGCGGGCGCCTGGGGAAGTACGAGACGCGCGCCATGGAGGTCTCGAGCGCGTGTGGCCTGCGCCTCGCGCCACTCGTCGAAGCGCTGGATCGCCGCGTCGTAGTCGTGCTCGTTGTCGATGTCGATCGCACACCCGCCGAGCTGCGTCACGCAGAAGCGAAGGCGCGTTCGCATCAGGAGCGAGAGCGTCTTCTCGACGCGGGAGAGCGGCAGGCGCCGGCGCAGGCGATCGGCGAGCCGGCGCCAGCCGTGGCGATCGGCAAGACCGGCCAGGTGCATGATCGCGTAGTAGTAGAGCAGCCGCGCGCCACCTTGCTCGGTGCGAAGGAGCTTCCAGGCGAGCCGCACGATGTTGCCGAGCTCCTTCTGATAGCGGTGTTCGTACATCTCTTCGACGTACTGGCGGTTCTCGAGGCGCGCCGGCCGGGCCAGGTGCAGGTTGCTCTGACGGAAGCGACCCTCGGCGAGGTTGAAGTACGCCATGCGAATCCCCGGCTCGCCGGGCGCCTTCGGGTAGAAGGCCGTGAGCGAGTCCTCGCTCACGAGCCCGACGACGTAGTCGACGTCGAGCGCGAGCCCCTCCTGCACGAAGCGCGAGATCTCCTCGGGCTGTGCGAACGGCAGGTCCCCGGAGAGATAGAGGACGCGCTGGTCGAGGTCGGGTCCGATCGGATCGCGGCCCCGAGGACCGGCTCCGGGCAGCAGCCTTCGGAAGGTCTGCCAGGCGTTCTCGTACAGGTTGCGAAACTGCGGCACCACGTGCAGCGGCTTTCGCAGCGCGCGCCGCACCGACTCGGCGCCGAGCACGGATTCGAGCCGTTCGGCGTTGCCGACGACCCAGACCTCGGAGATCTCTGGAACGTGCTGCAGCGCCAGCACGACGTGCGCCACCAGAGACAGGCCACCCAGCTCGAGGTAGACCTTGCTCTCCCCGTGGACGGCCTTCGCCGCCCGGCGATCACCGGCCGTGACGATCGCGGGCAGCACGACGCGCCTGGCCGGCACACGCTCGCGAGACCCGCGCGCGCACTACGACGCGGAGTCCTCGAGGATGAAGATGATCCGGAGCGTCACGAGGAACTCGGTGATGCGCCCGTCTTCGACGCGCGCCTTCTCCTCGACGACCTGGAGGCCGGTGATGTTCCGGAGCGTCTTGCGCGCACGCTCGAAGCCGCGCAGGGTCGCATCCTGCCAGCCCACGGGCGACGCGGCCGTGATGGTCGACACGCTCGCGATGGCCATCGCGCGCTCCTCACCAGTGCAGATCGGCTTCGGGCGCCATGTCGAACACGAGGCGAAGCCGCACGCGGTACTCGACGATGCGATCGCTCTCGACCCGCGCGCGCTTCTCGACGACCTCGATGCCGGTGATGCCGCGCAGCGTCCGGTTGGCGCGCTCGACGACGCAGCGCGCGGCGGCCTCGAAACCCTCCGGTGAGGAGCCGATCAGCTCGTTGACCTTGGCGACCCACATGCGCCCGAGGGTACTTCGTTTCGAGGCGTCCATGGGGGCGGACCGCGCAGCGCGGCCGGCTGCGAGACGCTGCCGGCCGCGCGGGGAAGCGGTGGTGGAGCCGATCGGGATCGAACCGACAACCTCCGCATTGCGAACGCGGCGCTCTCCCAGTTGAGCTACGGCCCCGGAGAACGCGCCGACGGTAGGGCGCGGCCCGAGGTCCGTCAACCCGCGAGAATTCCAAGTGTTTTTCGCGACTGTCCGGCGGCGGCGTGCGCTGGTGCATGGCGTTTCGATGCGGGCCGCGCAGCGCCCGGATGCGGCTACTCGCCGCGCAGCCGCTTGCCCAGGCTCCCTCCCGGATGGCGTGCGAGGTAGTCGGCGTGAGCGAACCCGCGCTCGCGTTCGAGCGCTGCAGCGAGGGCAGCGAGGAGCAGCGACTGAGCAGCCACGCTGGCGCGCGGTGCGAGACCAAGGCCCCCGCCCTCGCGGGCGACGAAGGCGTCGAGCGTCACATCGGCGTGTCGTCCGAGCCGGGAAGCGGGAGCGCCCGTCACCGCGAGCACTCGCGCGCCGAGCGCTCGTACGGCGGCCACCGCAGCGAGCAGCTCGTCGGTCTCGCCGCTGTGGCTCACCGCGATCACGACGTCGCCGCGGGCGACCTGACCTGCACCGCCGTGCACCGCTTCTCCGCTGTCGAGAAAGGTCGCGGGCGTCCCGGTCGACGAGAGCAGCGCCGCGGCATAGCGAGCGACGTGGCTCGCTTTCCCGACCCCGGTCACGTGCACGCGCCCGCCGCACGCCTCGCTCTCCCGAACGATCCGCAGGGCCGCATCGAAGCGCTCGGGCGTCGCACGGCGGCGCAGCGCCGCGAGCTCTTCGATCACGACATCGAGCGTGGCGAGCGCTTCTTCGCCGGCGCTCTCTGCGACGGGACGGGTCTGCCGGCTCGCCGTCCGTCCGCCATGCGACTGCGCTGGCGGTCCGAGCGCGAGATCGTCGCCGTAGAGCTCGAGCACACGGGCGCGAGCGCGGAGCGCGTCTTCGGGAAACGCGCCGAGTCGCTCGGCGCATGCCGCACCGCACGCGTTACCGAGCCTGCCGGCAGCCTGCCACGACAGGCCGTGGTGCAGCCCCGCGAGCAGACCGCCGAGAAACGCGTCTCCCGCTCCCGTCGTATCGAGGGCCTTCACGGCGACCGATGGCACGATGCCCTCGAACCCATCCGCGACGATTGCACAGCCGCGCGGGCCGTCCGTCACGACGACCGCGCGCGAGCCGAACCGGGCCCGGAGACCCTTCGCGAGCGCGAGCGCGTCCGCCTTCGCGTCGGGGACGAGCTCGGCAGCCGCAGCCTTCGATGGCTTCAGAAGGTCGGCGGCGCGCAGTACGTCGTGTAGCAGGCGCTCGCTGCCGAGGTGCCCCGTGGCGCGCGAGGGCGGCACGTCGAGATCGACCACCGTCGGGATGCCGGCCTCGCGCGCAATTGCGAGAGCCTCGTGCGCTGCATCGAGCGGGAGCTGCGAGATCTCGGTCGAAAGACGCGCCGCACGCCGGATGAACTGCGCGTGGTGGCGCCGCACGTGCTCGGCCGTCGTCTCTCCGGTCGCTGCCGACGCCATGTAGATCGCGCGCTCGCCGGCGTCGTCGACGAAGATCTCGGCGAGCGAGCTCGCCGAGCCGTCGAGCACGAGATCGCGCTCGATTCCGAGCCGATCCATCGCCGCGCGCAGAAAGCGGCCGCCCTCGTCGTCGGCCTGCTTGCCGAAGAGGCCCGTTCTCAGACCGAGCGCGGCGGCCCAGCCGACCTGGTTCAGCATCACACCGCCCACGAAGCTCTGCACGAGTCCGCCGCCGGGAAGGCCTCGCAGCGGACCCTTCTCGTCCTCTCTCACGATGCGCTGTGTGCGGTGCATCCGGTCGACGACCATGCTGCCGATGCCGGCGAGGTCGAGCCGTGCAGCGTGCTTCATGCGAGCGGCCTCGCGGGCAGCTCGTCGACGGGGGCCGGCGTCCGCCACGGCGCAGCGATGCTCTCACGCGCGAGCCGGCGCACGGCCTCGAAAGCCTCGTCGAAACGCTCGGCGTCGGGCCGTCCGAGGTGCGGTGTCCCTGGCGCGACACGATCGCTGGTCGTGACGCCGAGCCGAACGAGCGCGCGCTTCAAACACGCGATCGAGCGCCGTCCTCCGGCGAGCCGAGTCCCGACGCGGAAGGCCTCGAGAACGCGCTGCACCTCGTTCATGCGCTCGGCATCACCGGCGCGCGCGACGTGCCAGGCGCGCGCCCATTCGCGAGGCAGCGCGTTCGCCGGGCCGGCGACGACGCCCGTCGGGTGGCCGCCCTGCATGCGCCAGCGGTTCCAGCGGTCCCGCACGAATCCGCCGAGGCCGACGGGCGGGCGAAAGAGCTCGAAGATCAGCATCGCGTCGCCGACGTAGATGCCGAACTCACCGCGCTCACGGAAGTTCGCGGCCGCCTTGATGTAGTGGCCGAGCACCTTCTTCGGCGCAGAGACCTTGACTCCGCGAACGAAGTCGAGACGCGAGAGCGCCTTGACCTGTCGGGTTCGCATGTGCGGGACCTCGGGGTCCGCCGCGATGTCCGCATTGTCGTAGAGATACACTGGAATGCGACGCGAGCGAGCATCGAGCAGATCGGCGACCTCGCGCGCGACGAAGCGGACCGGATCGGCGAGGCCCGGGATCGAGAGAGGCGCGAGGACGGCGGCGTCGACGCCCGGCGTAGAGAGCGCGAAGTCGAGGTTCTCGAGCGTCTCGGCCCGGCTCGGCGCCGTGATGCCGGCCCAGACCTCGACGGCGCGCGCGCTCGCCGCCGCGTGCGCGGCGTTGGCCTTCGCGGTCTCCTCCGCGCAGACCTGCACGACGCGCTGCCGAACCGGGTTCGCGACACGGTCCCACTCGCCCGTGGTGCCGGCCGCAAAGATCACGTCGGCGCCGTAGCCCTCCTGGATCACGAACCGAACGACCGCGCGCTGCTCGGCTTCGATCAGCGCGCCGGCGTCGTCGAGGATGGTGACGACGGGAACGGAGAGTCCTGCCCGCGGCCGGATGTCCTCGACGGTGCGCAGTGAGCCGACCTCCGAAGCCCTAGCGCCGGGCGCCCGAGAGCGTGCTGCGGCCGGCGTAGCGCGCTCGCGCGCCGAGCGTCTCTTCGATCCGCAGCAGGCGGTTGTACTTGCACACGCGGTCGGTTCGGCACAGCGAGCCGGTCTTGATCTGGCCAGCGCCCGTGGCGACCGCGAGGTCGGCGATCGTCGTGTCTTCGGTCTCGCCGGAGCGGTGAGAGACCACCGCCGCGTATCCGGCTGCCTTCGCGATCCGCATCGCCTCGAGCGTCTCGGTGAGCGTCCCGATCTGGTTCACCTTGACCAGGATCGCGTTCCCGACTTTCTTCTCGATGCCTTCACGCAGAATCGCCGGATTGGTGACGAAGAGATCGTCGCCGACGAGCTGGAGGCGCCCCCCGAGCCGGCGCGTGAGCGCGGCCCAGCCGTCCCAGTCGCCCTCGGCCAGGCCGTCCTCGATCGACACGATCGGATAGCGCGCGGCCCAGTCTTCCCAGAAGCCGATCATCTCGTCGGACGCGAGACTTCGGCCCTCGCCTGCGAGCACGTAGCGACCGCCCTCGAAGAACTCGCTCGCGGCCGGATCGAGCGCGATCGCGACGTCCTCGCCCGGCCGGTAGCCTGCCTTCTCGATCGCGGTGAGGATCAGCTCGACGGCCTCGCGGTTCGTCGCGAGGTTGGGCGCGAACCCGCCTTCGTCGCCGACCGCGGTCGAGAGGCCCCTGTCGTGCAGCACCGACTTCAGCCGATGGAAGATCTCGGCGCCCCAGCGCAAGGCTTCGGCGAAGCTCGGCGCACCGAGCGGAAAGAGCATGAACTCCTGCACGTCGACGCTGTTGTCGGCGTGGGCGCCCCCGTTGAGCACGTTCATCATCGGAGCAGGAAGCACGCTCGCGCTCTCGCCGCCGAGGAAGCGGAAGAGCGGCTCGCCCGCAGCAGCCGCTGCGGCGTGCGCCGCTGCGAGGGAGACGCCGAGAATCGCGTTCGCACCCAGACGCGACCGGGTGTCGGTCCCGTCGAGGCGAATCATCGCCTCGTCGAGCGCCGTCTGCTCGTTGAGCGTGCCGAGCGAACGGCCTGCGACCGCCTTTGCGATCTCGCCGTTCACGTGCGCGACGGCCTTCGTGACGCCCTTTCCGCCGTAGCGCTTCGGGTCACCATCACGAAGCTCGAGGGCTTCGCGCGAGCCCGTCGACGCTCCCGACGGGACCGCCGCACGGCCGATCGCTCCGCCGGACGTCGTGACCTCGACCTCGAGGGTCGGATTGCCACGGGAATCGAGGATCTCACGCGCTCGGACGGCTGCGATCACGGGGCTCGGCATCGGCTCCTCTCGCGGGTACTCGTTTGGTGGCGGCAGGTTAGCAAGGCCCCTCCAGCCTCGGTACGACGAGCGGAGCACCTCCGGGCCCGGGAACGATGTCGGCATCGATGCCGAACGCACGACGTAGCGCGCCCGGGACGAGCACCTCGCCGGGCGGGCCGCTGGCGAGCACGACGCCGTCGCACAGCAGCGCGAGCCGGTCGCAGAAGCGCGCGGCGAGGCCGAGGTCGTGCGAGACCACGATCGCGCTTCGGCCGCTGCGGGCGAGCTCGCGCACCAGCGTGAGCACCGCGAGCCGGTGTCGCAGGTCGAGGAAGGCCGTCGGCTCGTCGAGGAGCAGAATCGACGCGTCCTGCGCGAGCGCGCGCGCGAGCACCACGAGCTGTCGCTCGCCGCCCGAGAGCACCGTCACCGGCCGGTCGGCGAGATGCGCGATGCCGACACGCTCCATCGCCTGCATCGCGCGTGCGATGTCGCGATCCGACTCGAAGCCGAGCAGACCGAGGTGCGGCGCGCGGCCCATCAGCACCACTTCGAGCGTACGAAACGCGAACGGGACCGAGGTCTCCTGCGGCACCACCGCCAGCGTGCGCGCCAGCTCGCGCCGCGTGTACGAGGCGAGCAAGCGTCCGCCGAGCCGCACTTCGCCGGCGTCGGGTTCGAGCACGCGCGTAGCGACACGAACGAGTGTCGTCTTCCCGGAGCCATTGCGCCCCAGCAAGCCGAGGATCTCGCCTTCGCCGAGGGCGAGATCGACGCCGCGCAGGACCGGGCTCCCGCCCAGCGCGAGCGTGACACCGCGCAGCTCGAGGGCCGGGCTCATCGCATCCCTCGACCGCCCTGCTCGCGGCGCAGCAGAACGAGAAAGAGCGGGCCTCCGACGAGAGCCGTCACCGCGCCGACCGGGAGCTCGCGGCCGTCGAGCAGGCTGCGGGCGACCGTGTCGCACAGCACGAGGAATGCGGCACCGCCGAGCGCACCGGCCGGGATCAGCAGCCGGTGTCCCGGCCCGAGCACGAGCCGGAGCAGGTGCGGAATGATGAGGCCGACGAATCCAACGAGGCCGGAGACGGCCACCGCCGCGCCGACCATCAGCGCCGTCGCCAGGAGCAGGAGGCGCTTCATTCGCGGGACGTCGACGCCTAGCTGTGTAGCCGGCTCTTCGCCGAGGGCGAGCAGATCGAGCCCGCGCGCGAGCGGAACCGCGCATCCGAGCCCGGCGACGAGAAAGACGGCGACACCGAGCGCCTCGTCGGTGCGTGCCGATGAGAGGTTCCCGATCAGCCAGAGGAAGATGCTCGTCCCCTCGGCGAGCCCGGCCAGGGAGGCGACGAAGACGATCGCTGCCGACGCGAAGGCGTTGAAGACGACTCCCGTCAGCAGAAGGCTCGTCGACGAGAGCCGCCCGCGCGCGCCCGCCACGCCGAACAGCAGGATCGTCGCGGCGAGCGCGCCGAGGAAGGCGGCGGGCGCCACGAAGGCGTACCCGAGACCAAGGCTCGCGCCGAAGGCCATCACGGCGACGGCACCGAGTGCGGCGCCGCCCGAGACGCCGAGCACGTAGGGGTCGGCGAGCGGGTTTCGCAGCAACGCCTGGAACAGGACGCCGGCGACCGAGAGCGACGCGCCGACGAGCGCGGCCAGCACGACACGTGGCAGGCGAACCCGCAGCACGATGTCGGCATCCGCGGGCGATCCGCCGCCGGCGAGCGCGCGGATCACGCGCTGCGGCGAGAGGCCGCTCGGTCCGATCGCAAGTCCGGCGACGATCGACGCCGACAGCAGGAGGGCGAAGCCTGCAACCAGCACGGCGAGACGGCGCTTCGTGAGCAGCGTCAATGCGGGCGCTCCGTGCCGGGGGCTCCCGGTGCGACGCCATGGCCTTCGATCGTCTCGCGAAGCCAGAGCAGGGCTCGATCGAGCCACGGCCCGGGGAGCGTCACGAGGGCTGCGTCGGCGGCCACTACAGCGCCGCTGCGGACCGCGGGCAACGATGGCCAGTGCGACCAGTAGGCGGCAGCGGGCTCGGGATCCGGCGCGGCATCGAGGATCATGTCCGGCGCG
>JADLGR010000353.1 GCA_020849175.1 Deltaproteobacteria bacterium | reverse complement strand
CGCCGCTTCGCGAAGCGCCGGTTTGACGTCACACGAGGTCAGGGGCCACCGCAGGCGGTCTGTGCTTCCATGCTCGCGGTGCATGGGGCGACGGGCGACGTCGCGAAGGAGAAGCGGCGTGGCCACTGTGGTACTCGACCGGAACAACTTCGAGCAGGTCGTGCTCGAAAGCGACATCGCGATCGTCGACTTCTGGGCTCCTTGGTGCGGGCCGTGCAAGACCTTCGCACCGGTCTTCGAAGGTGCGTCCCAGGCGCACACCGACGTCGTCTTCGGCAAGGTCGACACCGACGAGGAGCAGGAGCTCGCGCGCGCGTTCGAGGTTCGTTCGATTCCCACGCTCATGATCTTCCGTGAGAAGATCCTCGTCTTCGCGCAGGCCGGCGCGCTCACGGCTCCCGTGCTCGACGACGTCCTGCGCAAGGTCAAGGCCCTCGACATGGACGACGTGCGCTCGAAGGTGCAGGCTGCGCTCGATGGCGCAGCGGAGCAGGACTAGCCGAACGGCCCGTGCCGCTCGCCGTCAGCGGCGGTCCGGAGCGAGCCCGTCGCGAAGCGCGGCACAGACCTCGTCCATCGCGCGCCGAGGCGCCGGGCCGAGCTCCGGGACGTTCGCGAAGCCGTGCACCAGCCCTGCATGACGGCGCAGAACGACGGGGACTGCGGCCTCTTCGAGTCGCCGTGCATAGCGCTCGCCCTCGTCGCGTAGCGGATCGAAGCCCGCGGTGACGACGTACGCTGGTGCAAGTCCGCGCAGATCGCTCGCGAGCAGCGGTGACGCGCGCGGGTCGAGAGCCGCCGAGTCGTCGGAGAGGTAGTGCCCGCGGTACCAGTCCATCTGCTTCTCGGTGAGAAAGAATCCCTGCGAGAAGAGCCGATAGCTCGCGTGCTTCGTCGAGAGGTCCGTGACGGGATAGATCAGGACTTGCAGCGCGGGGCGCGGGCCTTCGTCGTGTGCCGCGAGCCGAGCGACGACGGCCGAGAGGTTTCCGCCCGCGCTGTCGCCACCGATCGCGACGCGAGAAGGATCGCTTCCGAGGTCGGCCGCATGCTGCGCGGCCCACCGAAATGCGGCGAGACAGTCGTCCACCGCGGCCGGGAAGGGATGCTCGGGTGCGAGCCGATAGCCGACCGACAGCACGTTCACTGCGGCGTGCCGCGCGAGGAACCTGCAGCAGCCGTCGTGGGTGTCGAGATCGCACACGACCCACCCACCACCGTGCAGGTAGACGAGGAGCGGACGCGCCGCGCCGTCCTCGAACGGCTGGTAGAGCCGCACGGGGATCGGGCCTGCAGGCCCCGGGATCGTCCGATCCTCCACGTTCGCCAGCGGGAGAGGTGCAGAAGCAAACGCCGCTGCGGTCCGGCTGACCTCGGCGCGGGCCTGCGGCGGCGCGAGCGTCTCGAACGAGCGGTGGCCCGAGTGCGCGAGCAGAAAGCAGACGAGCTGCATCTGCGCATCGAGCTCCTGGCCGTCGATCCGGATGGCCCGCCCACCGGAGAGCAGGCGCTGGATGGTGGCCGGAAGACGCAGCAGACCGCGCGCGATCGCGCTCTCGATCCGATCTCTAGCTCCGAGTTCGAGATCCATCGTCACCTCGCGAGATTCATCGACGAGCCCTCCGGGACGACGCCGGGCTGCCGCCGCCGGCACGCCCGATACGAACGAGCCGGGCCGAGCAGCCACAGACCGGCGGCCCGTGACCGCTTAGCCGGGCACGGTGGGCGGCTGTGAGGCGTTCGTCAACCCGAGCCCGGCAGCACGCGGAATCGTGCCAGACGGTCACACCTCGTTTGCGGGTGGCCGGTCCTCTCAGGACCCGGTTGACTGCTCGGTAAGGACAAGACCCTTACGGCGGGCCTCGATGCGACCGCATCTGACGCGCTCTCCGCCGATCCTCCGAGGGCAAGGCATCGCCTGGCTGCCGCGAGACGGACGAGGTTCTCGATCGATGCCCGAAGGATTCCATGGCCAACGCGCGTCATCGTGAGCGGGTTCTCGGCGCGCTGCTCGGCGTCGCCGTCGGCGACTGCCTCGGCACACCACTGGCGGGGCTGGACGAGGCGACGATTCGCCGTCGACACGGGATCGTGTCGAAGTATCTCGCCGAACGGCCGATCTGGAGCAGCGTCACGCAGCAGGCGCTCACGCTGGTCGAGGCAACCGGACGCCGGGGCTCGGCCGATCCCTCCTGGGTCGGACGGCGCTGGGTCGAGATGGCGCTCGCTCGCGAAGGCCTGCCAAACGGTACGCATCGCGGGGCGCATCCGGCGTTCGTGGAGACGATCGCTGCGCTTCGCCGGGGAGGAGACTGGCGCTCGTGTGGCCACGTGGAATGTGCGGGCTGTGCGAATGCGGTACGGATCGTTCCGATTGCCACGGCTCTCGCACAGGAAACGGACGATGGCCTCGCCGCGATGATCACCGACGACTCGCTCGTCACACATCGAGAGCTGCGCGGAATCTCGGCGGGGCTCGCGGCGGGATGGGTCGCGAGCCGCCTTCGACGCGAGCCGGGCTATCCCATTCCGGCGGCACGCGGCCGCGCACTGCTCGAAGAGCTCGCGGCCTGGCTTCGCAAGCGCGAGGAGATCCTCGCCTCGGAGATCGCCGGGGTGTGGGTCGCGTTGCCGAGTCACGTCCACGACGTCTCGATCACGCTGGGCGGCCTCGCCGCTCGCTTCGACGAAGGCTGGCCGATCGAGCGCCGATGGGTCGAGCGGTACGCGTCGGCGCGGCTTGGCCGACCCGCGCACTCGACCGAAGACTGCGCGCTGTGTGTGGTTCCGGCGGCTCTCGCAATCGTGCTCGGGTCCGAGCGTCGCTTCGAAGAGACGCTCATCTCCGCCGTGAACCTCGGCCACGACGCAGGAACCCTCGGCGCACTCGTCGGAGGCCTCGCTGGAGCCGCCGGCGGCGTGAGTGCAATCCCGACACGCTTGCGACACATCGAGGGCCGGGCGCCGCTGACCGCGTGGGGCGACGCGCTCGCATGCCGCACGGCGCCCGATACGTCGGCGCCGTGCGACTGCCCGGGGCTGGAGGATCTCCCGGACGTCCCCGAGCTCGAGGCCCGGCTCTCGCTCCTCGCGGAGAGCAACCAGCCCGCATGAGGCCACCGTCGCACGTGCTCTCCGCGGCATGAGGAAAGGTCGCTCGTGCGCTAGGGTTTCCGGTCCAACGCCGGGGCCGCCCGGCTACCCGCGGAGAGCCCCCGATGCGCAAGCCCCCCTGCGTCGCCGTCGCCGGAGTGACCGGCGCCGTCGGCCAGGAGTTCCTCCGAATCCTCGCCGAGCGCCGTTTCCCCTTCTCGCGACTCACGCTCCTCGCGAGCGCACGCTCCGCTGGCAAGCCGATCGAGTTCCAGGGCCGGACGTACGTCGTCGAGGAGCTGACCGAGCGCTCGTTCGACGGCGTCGACCTCGCGCTCTTCTCTGCGGGCGGCGCGATCAGTCGGAGGTTCGCGCCGATCGCCGCGCAGCAAGGCTGCGTCGTCGTCGACAACTCGTCGGCCTTCCGGATGGACCCGAACGTTCCGCTCGTGGTGCCCGAGGTGAACCCGCAGGACATCGCGAAGCACCGGGGGATCATCGCGAATCCGAACTGCTCGACCATCATCATGAACGTCGTCGTCTGGCCGCTCCACCAGGCGGCCGGCGTTCGTCGTGCAGTCGTCAGCACGTACCAGGCGGCTTCGGGCGCGGGGGCGGCCGCGATGCGCGAGCTCGAGCAGCAGGCGCACCAGTGGTCGCGGGGCGAGGAGATCACGAGCGAGATCTTCCAGCGCCAGTACGTCTGGAACCTCTTCAGCCACAACTCGAAGATCGACGCGGCCACGGGCTACAACGAAGAAGAGCTGAAGATGCTGAAGGAGACGCGCAAGATCTTCCACGACGACACCCTCCGCGTGACGGCCACCTGCGTCCGCGTCCCGGTGCTGCGCGCGCACTGCGAGTCGATCAACCTCACGTTCGCGCGACCGCTCGACGAGGAGCACGCGCGAAAGATCCTCGCCGAGGCGCCGGGCGTCCGTGTGATCGACGATCGCGAGGCGAACCGGCACCCCGAGCCTCTCCACGCGTCGGGCAAGGACGACGTCTTCGTGGGCCGCATTCGCCGTGACCTGTCACAGGACGACGGCTATGGCCTCGATCTCTTCGTTTCCGGGGACCAGATCCGCAAGGGCGCCGCGCTCAACGCCATCCAGATCGCGGAGCACTTGCTGGCGACGGCCTGACGCGAACGTCGCGGGCGCTTCGGCTGCCATCGAGCCTCTTGCGCTCGCGAGGCCGACAGGATTCTCGCTTCGCTACCGACCTCGAACCTTCGCTGCGCGCGTCCGTCTCGCCGCGCCGGAGGTCCGGCGCCCGGCGCCCGGCTTCCCAGTAGCCACTTCACGCGGGCGAGGAAAGCCGATCGCCTTTCGGAACGCGCGAACGACCGGAAGCGCCTCGAGCCACGGCGAGGCGTCCGCCCGCGCGGGATCGGCTGCACAGATCTCACCCGCCCAGCCTTCGGGGATCTGGCTGTAGAGCCGGGGCGGATCCTCGCTGTCGTCGACGTAGTGATACTCGAAGCCAGGGAGCGAGAGATCGTCATCGGCTACGACGTCGATCGTGCGCACGCCAAAGGTCGTGAGCTCGGTCGTGAGCGCCTGCGGTGGAACGATCCATACGTGCCGCGGCGCGGCGACGAACTGGTACTGGATCCGGCGATTCGACGACAGGATCCGGAACTTGCGAATCTCGCCGCCATAGATGCGACTCGCCGAGCGGTCCACCTCGAGGATGCCTTGCGCGAAGTCCGGTTCGTAGCCGCGGGCGAAGCGGAGCGACTCGGGATCTGCGCGCCGCGCGAACCACGCCACGCGCCTTCCTCCGTTGACGAGGTTGCGGCGATCGGCCGCCGCACGTCGCCGAAGCGCCGTGAAGTCGGCGTACGGCTCGACGCGGTCGTCGGGAGCGCGGCGCAGCACGAGCCCGATCGCACGTTCGTCGCGCGGGACGTGCGGCGTCATGCGGCTCGCGAGATCGAGCGCGGTCTGGATCTCGAGCGGAAGGTTCGTCGTCTCTTCCGCGCTGTAGAACGTGACGTCTCCGCTGGCCTCGCGCACCGGCTTGAGATCGCCCTTGCCGATCCAGTTCTCCGTGTCGGAGCGCGCGAAGTGGCTCGCCGAGCGCCAGACGAGCGAAGCGTCCTTGTAGAAGTAGCGGGGAAATAGCTCGCATCGTCGCGACGCCCGCCCGCTGCTCGCGCCCGGCAGGAGGTAGGCGATGAAGTAACGCGCGTTCGGCTCCTGGCGAAGCCCGCAGAGATAGAAGACGGTGTCGAAGAGTCGAAGCCGGTGGCGCGGAACGTATCCGAGCGAGAGCAGGCGCCCGGGCCGTGCCTTCGTCGTCCCGGTCGACCGGATCCGCGCGCCGTCCTCGAGAAGGGCGCGGAACTCCCGCTCGACCTGTCGCGGGGAGAGCGACGAGAGGCGCGCGCCGGTTTCGATCCGAGACTCGAGCACGTCGATCTCCTCCCTACGCTCGCTCCGGCCCCGCACGCGACCAGCCGGGCAGGTGGAAGCCTTCACCGTCGACGACCGATCGCGCCACGACCGGAATCTCGCCGCCCTGCGGTAGCGCAATCTCGATCGGCGTCATCCCCAGTACGTCCTCGCGCAGATCGATCCCGGGCATGATCGCCGCGAGCTCGATCCCACGCGACGTCCGACGCAAGACGCCGACGGGTGTCACATAGTAGATCTGCTTGCCCGCGGCGAGGGCGCGCTCAGCGTCGAAGGTCACCTCCGAGACGCGTTCGACGAACTTGGGCTCGCCCGGACTTCGCAGTTGGACGAGGCCCCGTCGCACGGCGATCTCTCCTCCGCGCATCCAGCCGCACACGAAGACGAGGGTCCGCGCCGCCTCCGTGAAGTCGATGAATCCGCCGGGGCCCGCGTAGTGACGGACGCCGCGGCCGCGTCTCGATACGTTGACGTTGCCCTTCGCATCGACTTCGAGCGCGCCGAGACAGGCCGCGTCGAGGCCGCGCTCGCAGCGCTGGAACAGCTCGGCCGTCGAGACGATCTCGCGCGGCGCGAAGGACGCCCCGAAGTACGCCCCCGGCGCCGGGAGCCCGCCCACGACGCCGCTCTCGACCAGAAAGGTGACCTCGTCGAGTCGTCCGGACTCGAACACGATGCGCGCGACGCCTTCGGGCATCCCTGCACCGATCGCGACCGTGGCGTTCTTGCGGACGGCCGTCGCGAGCGTGGTCGCGGCGAGCCGGACGACGGCGTCGTCGACCGCTCCGCGCTGCGCGACGCCCCCGACCAGACCGGCCAGATGCTGCACGAACCGAGCCTGCTCGAGCGCCTCCGCGATTGCATCTCCGCCGACCGTCACCGCGGACCACGGGTCGGCATGCGTGTAGGCCGGCGTCTGCTCGGTGCCGGGGTGCAGCACGATCGCGTCGACGCTCTTCGCGGAGAGGAGGGCTCGATCAGGATCCTCGTCGACGAGACGACCGACGTTTGCGATCACGATCCCGCCGCGGCGCCGCACCGCCTGCGCGAGCTCGACCGCGTCACCGATCATCGTACAGTCCGTCGCATACAGATTGCCGCTGCGGTCGGCAGCCGGGAGATTGAAGAGCGCGACATCGATCTGCGGGATGCGGTAGCGAAGCAGATCTCCCTCGACGGTGATGAGCTGCTCCCGGCGGCCATTTCGCAGCGGCGACCCGCGGCCCGTCCTCGGATCGAGGAACGTTCCGATGCCCGTCGCCGAGAGCAGCGAGTCCTCGCCGCGGCCAAGCGCCGCGTAGAGACGCGCCATCACGCCGAGTGGCAGGCACTGGAGCTCGCAGCGCCCGTGCGCCGCGAGGTCGAGGAACGGCCGGAAGGTCTCGAAGTGGCTGGTGACCAGTCGTGTGCACAGACCGGGAAGAGCGAGCTCGTCGAGGGATCCCGGAAGAAGACCGCGGCTTCCGTGCCCGCCCACGTTGAGGAGCGTGAGACCTCGCGGATGCCT
>JADLGR010000352.1 GCA_020849175.1 Deltaproteobacteria bacterium | reverse complement strand
CTCCACGACCTTCCGCTCGTCTGCGAGGCTGACCAGTCCGGCGCCGCCCTCCTGCGCCGCTTCGCGATCGCTCATACACGCCTCTCCTTCGTGGCCGCGGGTCCGCCTACCCGGGGTGGTGCGAAGCACAACTTTGTCGCAAGGCTCCACATCGCGCCCGCACGAGGGTCTTCCTCATCGGCGGATCGCCCTTCATCGGCGTCATTCTCGGGAACGCCGAGCGCCACGCGGAGCGTTCGGTCCCGCAGCGGGCACGGTGATCCGGCAGCCGGAGCGGCTCCGTCGGCGCGGTTTGGATGGCCTCACTCGGACGAGGAAAGCGTCGTGAGCGCCATCGCGTCCGTGCGGTGCGCGTGCGGCTCGGCCGCTCAACACGGCACTGAGCTTCCGGACGAGCCGCTCCGGTGCATCGATCTGGCACTCCCACACCACGGCGACACGCCAGCCTTCGCACCGAAGCGCGCGCAGCACGCGACGATCGCGCGCGGCGTTGACCTCGAACTTCGCCTGCCAGAAGGCGCGATTTCGCTTCGGTGTGGTGGCGCGCGGGCAGTGCGAGTGCCGATGCCAGAAGCAGCCATGCACGAAGATCGCCCAGCGCCGTGCGCGATTCGCGAGATCGGGTGAGCCGGCGAGATCGCGGTTGCGGACGCGATAGCGATGCCCGAGCGCACTGACGACTCGCCGCACCTGCCACTCCGCCGACGTGTCCTGCTGGCGAATGCGCGCCAGACGCGCCGAGGTCTCGGGGTCAGTGACGAGGCGCGTGCGGTCGGCGGTGCTTCGCGGCCTGGCTCGCGAGGGTGGCCGTGCGGGCAGTGCGTTTCGCTCGCGGCGCGCTCGCTTCGTTCGCCGCGTGCGCGCGCGCCGCACGTACTTCGTCCGCCCGGGAGTCTGCGCCATCGGCTTCAGTCTCCCGCATCCGCTTCAGATGCGCCGCGACGGCCTCGAGGAAGCCTTCCGGGAATCGTAGTCGCCCGGATCGGGCGCGCTTCAGAAATCCCTCCGTCCCGCGGACCGAGAGCGGCACGGCCTCGAATTGCAGGAAACGGTGCAGGGGAGTTCGCCGCACGCGCTTCGGCCATGCGGAGACGTCGGCCGTGAAGCGACCATCGCCCACGTTCCAGGCCGCGCGCGGCCACGGTGCGCCGGGCGGGAGCGGGTGATCCCAGAGGCCCTTGTATTCGCCCGGTGTACGAAGTCGCTCGCCGATCCACGCCGCGACGTCCACTGTCACGGCGTTGCCGACCATCTTCCAGCGCATGCCCGGCTTCACAACAGCCTCGGCCGGCTTCGTCCAGTCGACCTCGAAGCCCTGCATGCGCTCGGCATCCCGAAGATCGGGCTTCACGATACGACCGTCGGGCAGCAGGATGGCCGGCGGCGATGCGATGCCGATCGTCGAGCCGCCCTTCAGGGTGGGCACGGCGTCCACTGCCCAGCCGAGCCCTCGTACGCCCTCCGTCCAGTAGAAGCCGTGCGCGGCGCCTCGCCGGAACGCGGGCTCGTCGGGCTCGCCTGCATCGTCGGTGAGCAAGACGTCGCGCGGATCACCGACCTTGCTCGCGAGGAGAAAGACTCGTTCGCGGCGCTGCGGCAGACCGAACGCACGCGAGTCGACGACGCGATGCGCCCATCGATACCCGAGCGTCTCGAGCCGCCGTACGATCACGTCGAGCGCACGGCCGCCGGCGAGCTGGAGCATGAAGGGCACGTTCTCGAGCAGCACCCAGGGCACGCTGTGCACCTCGAGCAACCGAAACACTTCTCCGACGAGCCCGGAGCGCGCGCCGCCGATTCCGCGCGTCATCCCGGCCTGACTGAGATCCTGGCAGGGAAAGCCGGCCGCGAGCAGCGTGGTCCGCTCGGGCAGCTCGTTCAGTGCTCGTACGTCGTCGTGGATAGGGACGCTGGGGAATCGCGCCCGCAGCACGGCCGCTGCACCTGGATCGCTCTCGCACATCAGCAGCGTGCAATGCCCCGCGCGATGCAGTCCGAGCTCGATCCCACCAACACCGGCGAAGAGGCCGGTCACACGGAGCGGGTCGGCAGGCCGCGTGCGAGGACGATCGTGCTCGCGCGCCCAGGAGAGGAGCGGTGCCGCCTGGCTCTTCGCCGCACCTCTCCGCCGAGCACGCACAACCGTGGCCCCATCTGCACCAGACCCCGCCAACGAGCCAGCGCGAGCCATCTCTCGCCCCCCTGGACGCCGCGAGCCTATCACGGCGCCGCGGCACTTGGTCACCATGGTGTGGTTCATCTCCAGAAAAGTCCGCCTGGAGAGTCCCTCGGCGACGTGTCAGATGCGGTCACACTCGACTCGAGCGCGTGTCCAGGTGCCCGTCGGTCGACTAGAGTGAGCATGGCGCGACCGTCGTCCGCCTCGGGGAGCAAGGAGCGCATGTTCGGTCCGCGCGTCTGGGCAGCCTCGATGGTCCCGCGAGCCGGAAGCGGCTCGAGGCCGTTCGCGCACGGCAACCGCTGGCAGTACCACTCGCGCTCCGATCATCATTCGAAGCTGATCTGCTGGCTCGTGCTTCTCGATCTGATGCTCGACTGCCCGCCGCTCCGGGCACATGCCGAGCAGGGGTCGGTCGGCTTCGGGATCAATCACGAGATGCGCGGCTTCGGCACGGATCGTAAGAAGAACCTCGATCTGGTGATCTGCACGCCACGCGGTGAATCCGGCGAGCGCCGTACGTTCGCCGATCTGGCCGGGGAGTACGGAGTGCGGCTGAACGCGGATCTTCGAGCGAACCTCGCGTCGCTGCCGGTGCTGCGCGAGCGCGATGTGGGCTCGGTTCGCCTGGCTCTGGAGGCGAAGGCCTGCATGACGGCGCACCAGAAGGCGCTGCCCCGTCTGTACGACGAGCTGAACTCCAGCCATCAGGCGATCCACAACTCGTCGCCGCATGCGATCGCTGCGGGCATCACGATCGTCAATCTGTCCGACGAGTTCGTGAGCCCCGATCTCAACAAGTGGAGTCTCGACGAGCGCCCGGCCGAGGTGTCGCGCCACAGACAGCCCCAATGGACGCAGCAGGTGATCGAAAAGCTCGCGCAGATGCCGCGCCGAACGAACGATCGCGAGGAGGGGTTCGACGCGTTTGGCGTCTTCGTCGTGAAGCTCCGCAACGACGAATCGCCTGTGACGCTCGTCGAGGACCGGCCGGCCCCGCAGCCCGGCGACATCTACCACTACGTGTCTTTCATCCACCGGCTTGCGCATCTCTACGGGCAGCGGTTCAGCGGCGTGTGATCGGGCTCCGGTGGATCCGGCACAGCCCCGACCGTGATGCAGCGCCGCAGCCCCGTTGCCTGAGAACGGCGGCGGCATGCGACTCCCTCGTGGACTGGAGCACCAGCCATGCCACTACGCCCGGTGCCTGTGTGACCGGCCCCCCTTCCCCGAGGTTCAAGGACGTCTTCTGCCCGCGCCGTATCACCACCCGCCTCCATGGTGTCTCCGTGCCGACTCCTGTGCGTGAGCCGCTCTACTCGAGCGGCGGAGCTTCGGCCGGAGTGCGCGGTGACGCCCGTCCTATTTGCCATCGGGAACGTGTTCACCACACCAAGACCGCCGCGCAGCGATTCCGACCCTCTGCGATACTTGCCGGCGCGCCTCGAACGCGAGAGCCTCTGTGTGATGAGCAGCGACGAGTCGGCCGAGGGACGGACCGCAAGCGACGAGCGCGCCGTGCCGGCCGCCTCCGCGCTGAGTGAGACCGTCGCCACGCCCGTCGGCCTCGCGGCACTGGAGGACCGCGCGGCACCCGCTCTCCAGTGGAATGCGCTCGTCTCACGACGCGCGGTGCTCACCGAGATCTGGGACCACCTCCCGATCTGGTTCTTCTACCTCGAAGCGGTGGGTCTGCTGAGCTTCCTCGCGGCGAACGTCCCGCGCTCGGAGTTCGAGCGGGTTGGGCTGCCCATCGCGCCGTTCGCGTGGACCGTCGCCTTCCCGCTGTTCTGGGTGCTCGCCTACTACGCGCTGCGCGTTCGGGGCTCGACGCGGCTCGCGGTCTACGGCGCCAGGAAGTACCTGGTGCTCGTCGCGTTCGTGGCCCTACCGGCCTTCATCTGGCTGCTGTATGCCGCGGCGCCGTTTCTGCGCTTCGAGCTCGAAATGCGTCAGCTCACCCGATTCTTCGAGGCGATGCAGCTCGCATGGATCGCAGTGTTCATGGTCCACGTGGCACTGAAGCGCGGCGCGCCGGGGCTTGCGACGTTCTTCGGTGTCGCGTGGCTCTACGGACTCGTACTCGAGAACGGCGGCATTCTCATGGGCTACTTCTTCGAGCCCGGCTACGGCCTCTACCTGGGGGGCCTTCCGGCGCCCTTCGCGACGATGATGGGTTGGTGCCTCGCGATCTACGCGTGTACCGAGATCGCCGGAGCGCTTCGCTCGTACGTACCGTTTGGCGAGACCACGCTCGGCGCCGCGCTGCTGACGACTGCGCTCGCACTCTCCCTCGACGCGCAGCTCGATCCGCTGGCGAGCCTCTCGGGTGTCTTCTGGCGCTGGAACGAGCTGCTCCCGCGCTGGTTCCTCTCGGTCCCCTTCGTCAACTATCTGGCCTGGTTCTGCGCGTTCCTCCCCTTCTCGTACGCGTGGTTCTCGATCGCAGACCGAACGGAGCTCGGCTCGTGGACGAAGGCTCGCCGACTCCTCGTCGCCATCCCGAACGTCTGCGTCGTCGCCGCGCTGCTCTTCTTCGGGATCGCCGCGATCGTCGAGGGAGGCTTCTCGGGGCCCACGTACCGCATTCTCGGCGAGACGTTCTCGAAGATCAGGCCGTACTGACGCAGACGGCGCTCCGGCTTCCCGCGCACCCGGTGGCAGCGCCGGCTCGGGCTCTTCCGAGAGCGCCCCAGCGCGGTCGAGGTTCTCGATCTGCAGGGCGATCTCGAGCGCCTGCTCGGCCGCGCGGGTGAGCTTCAGGTGGCTGCCCGGTCTGCCACGAACCAGCCGAAGCGGTCCCAGAGCGCTCGCGTGGCAACCAAGCTGAACCCTGCCTCTCGAAGGCCGTTCTCGAACCGAGCGGCGTCGAAGCGATCTTCTCGGGGATGATCGAGAAGACGCCGCCAGACGGGATCCGCGATGAATCGCTCGAAGACCTCCTCGGCGTAGAGTCGGCCCCCGGGCCGCAGAACGCGGTGGATCTCACGCAGCGCTGGACGCCAGTCCGGGACGTGATGAACGATGCCGAAGTCGAAGACGGCGTCGTAGTGAGCGTCGGGTGCCGCAATGGCGGTGGCGTCACCGACCCAGAGGCGGATCGCCTCCGTGCGTCGCCGAAGACGATGGTGGGCCCGCTCGACCATACGCGGGTCGAGATCGAAGGCGTCGACCTCGCTGGCGCCGAAGCGGTCGAGGATGAGCTCGATGCCCACTCCGCGCCCGCAGCCGACCTCGAGCGCGCGGCCGCCGCGCAGTCGCCCGCCCATCTCGGCG
>JADLGR010000351.1 GCA_020849175.1 Deltaproteobacteria bacterium | reverse complement strand
CCGCTCGCGTTCGAGGCCGCCACGCCCGGGCCGATTCACCTCTCGGCGCATCTCGACCGTGGGGCCGTGCTCGCGGGAGGCGACGGCCTCGTCCGCATGGAGCTGTCCCTTCGCGCCGGCGGCTCGCCCGGCGGCCGCGCGCCGCGGCTTCCGACCGACCTCGTCGTCGTGCTCGACCGTTCGGGATCGATGGCGGGTGAGAAGCTCACGCACGCGCGCGCCGCGATCCGGACGCTTCTCGAGCGCCTCGCGCCCGAGGACCGCTTCGCACTCGTGACGTACTCGGATGCGGCAGAGCTGCGTCTCCCGCTCGCGCCGGCAACCCCAGCGGAACGCGCGGCCTGGCTCGCGGCCGTCGAGAGCGTCTCTCCCGTCGGCGGGACGAACCTGGCGGCAGGGCTCGATCTCGGCCTCGACAGCGTCGATGCTGCGCGAGTAGCCGGTCGCTCGTCGCGCGTGATCCTTCTCTCGGACGGCCTCGCCAACCAGGGCGACGTCTCGCGCGAAGGCCTTCGCGCGCGTGCGGCTCGCGCCGTCGCGGGCGAGTACGCGCTCTCGACCGTTGGCGTCGGCGTCGACTTCGATGGCGAGCTGATGGCGGCGCTCGCCGACGCGGGAACGGGGAGCTTCCACTACCTCGAGAACGCCGTGAACCTCTCCGAGATCTTCGCGGCCGAGCTCGCGACGGCGCGCGAGACCGTCGCGCGCGGCGTCGAGATCCACGTCACGCCGGCCTCGGGCGCCACGCTCGTCGAGGCGGCGGGATATCCGATCGAGCGCGGCCCCTCGGGTGGCCTGCTCGTTCGCCCCGGCTCGCTCTTCGCCGGGCAGGACCGGCGCATCTGGCTCACGTTCCGCGTCGCTCCGGACGGGTCTCCTGACCAGGCGCTCGGCGAGATCGGCGTCACGTACCGCACGGGCGACGACACCGTGCGTCTTGCGCTCTCGGCGACGCCGCGCGTCGCGCGCGTCGCGAGCGAGAAGGCGTTCTTCGCCAGCGTCGACCGCTCGCGCTGGTCGCAGGCGGTGATCGTCGACGAGTACAACCGCATGCAGCGCGAGGTCGCGTCGGATCTCGAGCAAGGACGCGTCGAGCAGGCGCGTGCGAAGATCTCGTCGTACGACCGAAGCGTCCGTGCCATGAACGCGCACGTCGGCTCGGCCGAAGTGGACCGCCAGCTCGCCGAGGCGAAGTCGCTCGAGAAGAAGGTCGAGGCCGCCGCGGCTTCTCCCGCGCCCGAGCGCGCACGAACGGTCAAGGAGCTGCAGGCCGGCGCCCTCGCGGGCGCCCGCCCCGGCAGCGCCAGGTGACGGAAGGAGACGTCGTGGCCCACCGACTCTTCGATCGAATTGCGAGACTGGTCCGCGCCGATGCACACGGCGTCGTCGCTGCCCTCGAGGACCGGAGCCTTCTGCTCGAGCAGCACCTGCGCGAGGCGGAGCTCGCGGTCGCGACCGCACGCGCGCGCGCCGAGGCCCTCGCCGAGCGGGAGGCGCGCCTCGCGCGCGCACTCGAAGTGGAACGGACGCGCGCGGCGCGTCTCGACGAGGACGTCGCGCTCGCGCTCCGCGGCGGAAAGGACGACCTCGCACGCTTCGCGATGCGGCGTCTGCTCGCGGGTCGAAAGCGAGCGCACGCCCTCGAGGCGGAGCGAGCAGCGGGAGCCGCCGAGGCGGCACAGCTCGGCGAGCGCATCGCCGCGAACGAACGCGGTCTCGACGAGCTTCGCGAGAAGGTCCGCGCGCATCGCGCGCGCGCGGCCGTACGCCGGGAGGCGGGCGACGCAGCGCCGCCCGCCTGCGGCGCCGCAGTGGCCGACGAGGAGGTCGAGCTCGAGCTGCTGCGCCGGCGCAGCGCGACCGGGGCCGTGTCGTGAGGGGCCTTCGGAGCTTCGCGCGTGCGCTCGTGGCCCACACGTTCTTCGTCCTGCTCGGCTTCGTCGTCGCGACCTGGCTCGCGGTGCCGGGCCTCGTCGGCGCGGCAGTCGCAATCTGGGGCTTCGGCCTCGTGCTGAGCCTCCGCACGCTCGCTTGCGGCGGATCGGAGCCGGCGCTGGCCACGGACGACGACGCGTTCGAGACGGCGCGGGCGCGCGCGCTCGCGCTTCTCGACGAGGAGCCCTGACGCACGCGGGGAGCCGTCCTACGCCGCGGGCGGCTCCCCATCTGCGCGCCAGGGCCGCAGCAGCGGAACGAGGCGCGGAACTCGCTCGCAGTAGCGGCGGTAGTCGTCTCCGAAGCGCTCGGCGAGACCGGGCTCTTCGAAGAGCGGGATGTAGATCGCGTTGGCCGCGATGAAGCAGCCGGCCCAGACGAAGTGCGGGAGCGATCGCAAGGCGAGTCCCTCACCGAGGAGCACCAGCGAGACGCCCGTGATCATCGGATTGCGCACCCACCGGTACGGACCCCGGATCACCAGACGGGTCGGCGGATCCCACGGCGCGAGCGTTCCGCGCCCGTCGTCCGCGAACCGCAGCACGCACGCCAGAAACAGAGTGAATCCGCCGAGCAGGAATGAGACACTCACGAGTGTCGAGATCCAGCCGAGCGACGTCTCGGGCACGGAGAACGTCGCGCCGTAGCTCCGTGCGATCCAGATCGGGACGAGGACCGTCACCGTGAAGGGCAGTACGGCAACGGAGAGGAGCTGACGAATCAGCGGCGGCACGTCGCGCCCTGGCGCCGCATCCTCTACGCCCCGCCCCACAGGCCGTGTCCCCAGCGCACGATGACCGCGAGCACGATGCCCGCGGCAATCGGCACGACACCGATCTCGCGCACGGCACGCAGGAACTCACCGCCCGTGAACGGCAGGAATGGCGTCGCTGCGACGAACTCCGCGTAGCCCGGCTGTCCCTGCGCGATCTTGCGACGGTCCTGGTGCCAGCAGCCGACGACGGCAAAGAGCGGGAAGCCCGCGAAGAAGGCGACGTCGGTCGTGGCTCCGTTCGCGAGCAGATGCAGGAGGCCGAACAGGCCGAAGCTCATGACCACGGGGTGTCGCGTGATGCGAAACGCCCCGCGCACCGTGGCGGCACCCGGAGTGATCGATGCCGGGCTCGGCTTCGTGAATCCCGCGACGAGCAGCACGAACGCGACGCCCATTCCGATCTGCACGATCCACGTGAGCGCCGGACCGTGCGGCAACGTCCAGAGCGCCGGCCCCTCGTGCACGTGCTGGAAGTAGACCCGAACGAGCGGCACGAAGAAGACGAGCGCCACCAGCGAGTAGAGCCCCTGGAACGGCCGCGCGCCAAGCCGCGCCACCAGGCGGTCGCGGATCGGCAGGTGCGAGAGCAGAAGGTGCGAGCCGGCAAAGCCGATCCAGAGCAAGACGATCGAGACCGCAGGCGTCATGGAACCCTCCGCGGGCGCAGACACCAGCATGCCACGCCAGCAGGCGTCGCGGTGCGCCATTCGTGTGGCCGCCTGTGCTATCCCGGAGCCGGGGTTCTCACGCTCGAGGAGATCCGGTGCAGCAGGCGGTGCTCGACAACCTCGTCGCCCTTCTCGATCTCGAGGAGCTCGAGGTCAACATCTTCCGCGGGCAGAGCCCGAGGGAAGAGCGCCAGCGCGTCTTCGGTGGACAGGTCGCCGGACAGGCGCTCGTCGCGGCGGGCCGCACCGTCGAGGCCAGCGTGGTGCATTCCCTGCACGCGTACTTCCTACGGCCGGGCGACCCGACGCTTCCGATCCTCTACGAAGTCGACCGCATCCGCGACGGCAAGAGCTTCACGACGCGGCGCGTGGTCGCGATCCAGCACGGCCGCGCGATCTTCCATCTCTCGGCATCGTTCCAGCATCCGGAGACCGGCGTCGAGCACATGGCGGCGATGCCCCGTGCGCCGGAGCCGGAAACCCTGCCCACCTTCCGTGAGCGCATGCAGCCCCAGCTCGAAGGCGCGACCGACGAGATGCGGCGCTGGCTCCTGCGCGAACGGCCGATCGACGTGCGCGAGGTCGAGCCCGTGAACGAGTTCGCTCCGGAGAAACGTCCTCCGCACCAGCTCGTATGGATTCGCGCCGACGGAAGGCTTCCCGACGATCTCCTGCTCCATCAGTGTGTGATGGCGTACGCGTCTGACATGACACTGCTCGACACGACGACGCTCCCTCACGCGCTCTCGTGGTGGGATCCGAAGGTCCAGATGGCGAGCCTCGATCACGCAATGTGGTTCCACCGCCCGTTCCGGACGGACGAGTGGCTTCTCTACGCGCAAGACAGCCCATCGGCGTCCGGCGCGCGCGGCTTCGCGACCGGGAGCTTCTTCACGCGCGATGGCTGCCTGGTGGCATCGGTGGCGCAAGAGGGCCTGATCCGGCTGCGGCCGAAGCGGTAGCGGCCCGGCATCCCCGGGGCGGCCGCGTCGCGACGATCATTCGGGAGGCGGCGCCGCGCGTGGGAGGGTGCGCGCGAGCAGCGCGAGGCCGCCCAGCGTCGCCGCGACCGAAGCCGCGAGGATCCCGATCTTCGACGCGCTCGCGAGTCGGGCATCGTCGAACGCGAGCACGGTGATGAAGAGCGCCATCGTGAACCCGATCCCGGCGAGCACACCGGCTCCCGCGATCGCGCCCCACCCGACGCCGCTCGGAAGGACCGCGATGCGAAGCCGCACCGCCAGATGGGCGAACAGCGTGATACCGAGCGGCTTTCCGACCAGCAGACCGAGGCCGACCGCGAGCGTCACGTGCACCGCGAGCGGATCCGCGAGCGCGCTCGCGTCGATCCGAACTCCTGCGTTGGCGAGGGCGAACACGGGCATCACGATGAAGGCGACGAATCCGTGCAGCTTCGACGTGAGGACTTCGAGCGGAGGGGGCGCTGCGAGCCCGTCCTCTGATCCGAGCGAATTCGCGGGTGTCAGGAGGCCGAGCGCGACGCCCGCGACCGTCGCGTGGACTCCGCTCGCGAGCGTCGCCGCCCAGCACGCGACGCCCGCAATCCAGTAGAGCGGATACGAGCGCACACCGGCGCGCTGCATGGACCAGACGATCACGAGGCCGAGCGCGGCTGCGGCGAGCGCGGGCAGCGAGAGGCCGTTCGTGTAGAAGGCAGCGATCACAGTGACGGCGCCGAGATCATCGACGATCGCGAGCGCCAGCAAGAAGACCCGAAGGCCGGACGGAACGCGCGAGCCGAGGACGGCGAGCGCTGCGACCGCGAATGCGATGTCGGTCGCCATCGGGATCCCCCACCCAGGCGCTGCAGGTCCCTTCGCATGGAAGAGCAAGTAGAGCAGTGCCGGAACGAGCATCCCACCGGCGGCTCCGAAGACCGGGAGCATCGCGCGCTCGCGGGTCGAGAGCTGACCGCGAACGACCTCGTGCTTGATCTCCATCCCGACGACGAAGAAGAAGAGCGCCATCAGGCCGTCGTTCACCGCATGGAGGAGCGAGAGCGTGAAGCTTCCGTCGCCGAAACGAACGCCGATGGGCGTGTTCCAGAACCGCTCGTAGCTCGCCTGCCACGGCGAGTTCGCCCACACGAGTGCGAGCGCCGTCGCGAGCAGGAGCAGGATCGCGCTCGCGGCCTCGATCGCGACGAAGCGCTGGAACGTCCCGGCCAGCCGGTCGGCGAGCTTCGGCTGCGACGGTCGCGAGACTGACTTCGGCACGGCGGGAGGCTACCCGGCGCCGACACGAGCGCACCACCGGGCTCGACGAGCGCGCGCTCTGCCGGCGCGTCCTATCCTCGGGCGCGATCGCACGCGGTGCCGGCTTCGCTGCGCGTGATGCACCAACGCCGCGTCCCGCGGACGAACGGGAGACCGCATGACCGAGATTCGCCACCGAACGATCGAGACCAATGGGATCCGCATGCACCTCGCCGAGGCCGGAGAGGGGCCCGTCGTGCTGCTGTGTCACGGCTTCCCGGAGCTGTGGTACTCGTGGCGGCACCAGCTCCCCGCCCTCGCGGCCGCGGGCTTTCGCGTCGTCGCGCCGGACATGCGCGGCTACGGCAGGACGGACGCCCCCGAGCCGATCGAGGCGTACTCGATGCTCCACCTGGTGGGCGACATGATCGGCGTTCTAGACGCGATCGGCGCGGCCGACGCGACGATCGTCGGCCACGACTGGGGATCGATGGTGGCGTGGAGCGCGGCGCTCATGCGGCCCGATCGCTTCCGCGCAGTCGTCGGCATGTCGGTTCCCTTCACGCCACGCCCGCCCGCGCCGACGACGCGGCTGCTGAAGGCGATCGCCGGCGACCGGTTCATGTACATGCTCTACTTCCAGGAGCCGGGAAAGGCCGAGCGCGAGCTCGACGCCGACCCGCGCCGCACGCTTCGCATGCTCCTCTACTCGGCGTCGGGCTCGGTGCCGGCCGACCACGCGTGGAACTTCGACCTGCCGAAGACGGCGGACTTTCTGACCGGAATGGTCGATCCCGAACGCCTTCCGGCGTGGCTCTCTGAGGAGGACCTCGCGGTCTACGCGAGCGAGTTCGCGCGAACGGGCTTTCGCGGAGGGCTCAACTGGTACCGCAACCTCGATCGAAACTGGGAGCTCGGTGCGCCGTGGCACGGCGCGAAGGTCCTCGTTCCGGCGGCCTTCATCGGTGGCCTGCGCGACGTGGTCGTGACCGGCCCCGGCGGCGCCGGCGAGGGACGGATGGTGAAGGCGATGCCGAACTTCGTGCCGGACCTGCGTGCGAAGGTGCTGCTCCCCGGCGTCGGCCACTGGAACCAGCAGGAGGCGCCGGCTGAAACGAACGCGGCGCTGCTCGCGTTCCTGAAGGGCCTGTAGCGAGGACGAAGCCCGTTCGAGGCGCGGAGCCGGCGAAGGGCAGTGGCGGGCGAGAGCGCCGCTCAGCCGGCGGACGCGCCCTGCTCGGAGGCGCCGCTCGACTGCGCGACGAATGCCTCGGTCCCGGCGTCGACGTCGCGCAGCTTCGAGACCGACCGGTGGACGTAGAGGCTCTTGCGGTCGATGGCCACGTCGCCGTGGTTCTGCCGCGGCCGCATCGCATAACGAACCGGCCGCGCGTGGTCGGCGATCTGGAGCCTCGGGTCGTAGACGCTCGAGAACTTCCACAGCATGCGTACGAAGTTCGTCTGGCCGGCGAGAAGACGCTTCACGGCGATGAGCGCCGTGTCCTTGAGCGCGCCGAAACCCATGTGCTTCATGTTCAGCACCTGCTGCGTCCTCACGAGCTCCTCGTAGAACTTCGCCAGCGGGAGCGTCGTCGGGAGCACTGCGTGCTGGATGTCGAAGAGGCGGTAGTCGTGCGTCGTGAGACGCCGCGACTCCGTGTGCCAGCTCTCCGTCCCTGGGTACGGCGTATTGACGCTCACGTTCACGATCTCGGGAATCGGAAGGGCGAACTGCCGGATCGTTTCGAACCGAGACTCGTCCCAGTCGGTGTCGGCGATGATGTTGACGGCAATCGTGATGCCGAGCGAGCGCGCGAACTCGAGCGCCTCCATGTTCCGCTCGAGGCTGACACGCTTTCGGAACTTCTGCAGGCCCTCGGCGTCGATGGCCTCGAGACCGACGAACATGTACGAGAGTCCGAGCGTCTTCCAGTAGCGAAAGACGTCCTTGTTGCGAAGCAGCACGTCACCGCGGGTCTCGAGATAGAACTCCTTCTTGATGTTGCGCCGCTCGATCTCGGCGCCGATCGCGTAGCCGAGCTTCGGCTGGACGAACGCGACGTCGTCGACGACGAAGACGCCCGGCTCGTGGATCCGTGCGAGCTCCTCGCCCGCCTTCTCGGCGCTCGCCATGCGATAGCTGCGGCCGTAGAAGGTCCACGCGCTGCAGAACGAGCACTCCCACGGGCAGCCCCGCGAGAACTCGATCGACGCGCACGGATCGAGGACGCCGATGAAGTACTTGCGGCGGTGGGGGAGCAGGTCGCGCGCCGGCATCAGGGCGTCGAGGCTCTCGACGAAGACGGGCGGCGGGCCTTCGCCGTCGGTCGTGACGGCTCCCGGAACCTTCGACAGCTCGTCGCGGCCGGCCTTCGCGGCGTCGAGCAGCAGCGGAAGGCTCGCCTCACCTTCGCCGCGCAGCACGACGTCGATCGCTCCCTGTGCGTGCTCGAGAAGCTCCTCGGCGGTGAACGAAGCACTGTGACCGCCGACGACGAAGAGCGTTTCGGGCGCTCGCTCCTTCGTCTGCTTCGCGAGGTCGATCACCTCGGGAACGTTCGCGAGGTAGTTGAGGCCCGTGGCCACGACGTCGGGCCGCCACTCGATGAGAGTCCGGAAGTAATCGGCGTGCGTCGCGGTCTGCAGGTCGAGCAGGCGCACGTCGTGTCCCCGGCGGCGCGCAGCTTCGGCAACGAGCTCGAGGCCGAGCGGCTCCAGGCGCAAGAAGACCTTCGAGTACATGAGCGAGCTCGGGTGAAGGGCGAGCAGCCTCACGCGTTCCTCCTCGTCCCGGAGATCAGCCCCAGATGGGCGGGTGCCGTCGTCGCCACGGGCGTGCCTGTTCGAGCTGTCCCGCCAGGCGGAACAGCGTCGCCTCTTCCCCGTAGCGCGCGACGAACTGCATGCCGATCGGGAGTCCATCCGAGCTCCACGCGAGCGGCACCGACATCGCAGGCTGCCCCGTCATGTTGAACGGCGCGGTGAAGGGAAACGACTCGGCCTGCCGCTGGTGGAGCAGCGCCGGGTCCGGGGCGAGCGGATCGATGTGGCCGATCCGCGGAGGAGGCGTCGCCATCACAGGGGTCAGATGGACGTCGACCTCTTCGAAGAACGCTGCGACTTCGCGTACGAGGCGAGCGAGCCAGCGCATTCCACGAAGCGCCTGCACGCCGCTCACGCTCCGCCCGCTCCGAACGATCGACCACGTGAGGGGCTCGAGCTCGTCCTCGCGCAGCTCGCGTCCGAGACGCTCGGAGATCTCGGCGACGGCGGCGGCCATGTTGGCCGAGGCGACTGGCGTGAGCGCGATGTAGAGCAGCATTTGGTTGATCGGGAGCGACCGCTCCTCGACGGCGTGTCCGAGCGACTCGACGAGGTGGGCCGCTTCCTCGACGGCCGCCTTCACTTCCGGATGCAGCGGCCGGCCGTCGGGACGCTCCGCAGAGAAGGCGACGCGCAGGCGTCCGGGCTCCCGAGACAGCTCTTCGAGGTAGGGCCGCTGCTTCGGCGGAGGAGCCCACGGCGCGCGCGGCTCGGCGAAGCCGGTGGCGTCGAGGAGCGCTGCGCTGTCACGAACGCTGCGACTCACACAGTGATGCACACTGAGGGGAAGCGCGCGCATCACGTCTTCCGGCCACCACGGATTGCGGTCACGCGAGATCTTCATGCCGAACAGGCCGCAGCACGACGCGGGAATGCGGATCGAGCCCATGCCGTCCGACGCGTGCGCGAACGGGACCATCCCCGAAGCGACGGCGGCGGCCGCGCCTCCGCTCGACCCGCCCGCGATGTGGTCGGGGTTCCACGGATTGCGGCACGGACCGAACAGGCGCCCCTCGGTCGTTCCGGTGATCCCGAACTCGGGCGTGTTCGTCTTGCCGAAGATCACGAGCCCCGCGGCACGGTGGCGGCGAACGAGCTCGGCGTCCTCGGCCGGAACGCGATCGCGAAGTGCGACGCTCCCGTCGGTCCGCGGCATCCCTGCGGCGTCGAGATTGAGATCCTTGAGCAGGAACGGGACGCCGCGCAGGGGGCCGTCGGGAAGGCTCCCTGCGGCCACGCGGCGCGCGTCGTCATACGCGCGGTGGACGACGGCGTTGAGGCGTTCGTTGTGTCGCTCGACACGCTCGATCGCAGCCTCGAGCAGATCGGCCGGCGACACCTCGCGCCGGCGAACCAGGTCGGAAAGGCCGACCGCATCGTGGTCCGCGTACTCGGAGAACCCCATGTTCCTCCCGCACTTCACTGCCTCGGGCCTCGTGGAGCTGCGCAGACTACGGCACGCAGCCACGATCGGGCACGAAGTCCACTCCGGCCGCGCACGATAGCCGCTTCATGCCCACGGCGAAGCCCGGTCGCACTACACGCGTTCGCGGGCCCTCCAGCGCGCCCAGTCTTCCGGGGTATCGAGGTCGAAGGCGCCGTCCGGAAAGCCGACGCTCTCGACCTCGTCGCCCGCGCGTGCGAGAAGGCCGCGCGCCCCGGCGTCGCCTTCGAGCGCGAGGAGCTGCGGAAAGAGCTCGCGAGCGAAGAGCGCAGGGACGCCCGTAACGGAGCCGTAGCGGCACGCGACGATCGGCCGGCCCGACTCGCGGCGGCGTCGAATGAGGCTCTCGAGCAATCCCGGCGAGACGGCGGGCTGGTCACAGAGCAGGACGATCGCCGCGCTCACGCCCTCGGGAAGCGCCTCGACACCGCAGCGCAGTGAGCTCGCAATCCCCTCGCGCCAGCCGGGATTGAAGGCGATCGCAACGCCGAGTCCGTCGAGCGCAGCGCGAACGCGCTCGGCCTGCGCGCCCACGACGACGACGACCGGTGCGCAGCCTGCATCACACGCAGCCTCGGCCGCGCGGCGAACGAGACTTCGGCCATCCACGTCGAAGAGCTGCTTCGCGGCGCCCATGCGCGACGACGCCCCGGCGGCGAGCACGATCGCCCCAACCGGCGCCTCGTCGCCTGTCATGCTCACGCGTCCTGTCCGTGAATCGGCGCATCGCGGTCGCGGAGCATGCCGCCCGTTCGCCCGGCCAGCACGGCGCAGATCTCCGCGAGCGCGGAGACCGCGATCTCCTCGGGCGTCTCGGCGCCGATGTCGAGGCCGACCGGCGCGTGCAGTCGAGCCCGCTGCTCCGGCGAGAGCGCGACGCCCTCTCGCGCGAGCTCGTCGAGCATGCGCTCGGTACGCCGGCGCGGCCCGAGCACGCCGAGGTAGCCGCGGTGCCGCCCGGCGAGCTGGCGTAGAGCTCCGAGATCGTGCGCGTAGGAGTGCGACATGACGAGCACCGCGCTCTCGGGATCGAGATCCACCGTCTCGAGGAGCCGTCCCGGCGCACAGGTGACGACACGATGCGCGCCGGGAAAGCGTTCGTTCCGCACGAGCGCCGGACGGTGATCGGCGACGGTGACGTCGAAGCCGAGGCGGACCGCGAGTCGGACCACGGGGTCGGCGTCGCTTCCGGCGCCGAGGACGAACAGCTCCGGCGGCGGGAGGAGGACTTCGACGAGCGCCTCGACCGCTTCTCCCGCCGCCGCCGCTGTCACGAAACGGTGTCGGACGCCGGAGAGCGCAGCGGCGGCCGCACGACCGAGCTCCGCGGCGAGCGCCTCGTTCGCGACGTCGGCGCCGCTCGTGCCTCCCGCCAGCGCCCAGCAGCGTGCGCCGAGACGCTCGGTCCCCTCCGAGCGAAAGACGGTCGCGAGCGCGAGCGCCTCGCGCCCGGCAAGACAGCGCGCGGCGAGCGCGAGATGACCCCCATCCGTACGCTCGGGAATGCGCTCGATCAGCACCTCGATCGTTCCCTCGCACCCCGATCCGAGGCCGAAGACGAGGTCTTCGTCCGTCCTTGCGTCGTACGTGACGAAGGCCGGGCGGCCGCTCTCGATGACGGCGCGCGCACGCTCGGCGAGGTCGGCCTCGAGACAGCCTCCGGAGACGAGACCGACGCAGCGGCCGCCCTCTTCGATCAGCATGCGCGCCCCGGGGCGGCGATACGCCGATCCGACGACACGCACCACCGTCACGAGCGCGGCCCGTTCTCCACGCGCGCAGACCTGCCTGGCTGCGGCAATCACCTCGCGAAGATCGCGCAACCCTACGACACCGCGCTTGCGCGCCCTCGTCCGGCGCTGTGCCTCGCCGGCCGGTCACCCTCGACGACCACGATCGTCACGTCTGGCCGCTCTCCTCGGACCGACGATACCCGATCGACCGCCACGCGCGGCAGATCCCGGCGCGCGGCACGCGCTGCGGCAAGGCGGCTCTCCGGGCTACGGTCGTGCCGTCGCGCGCAGCTCGCGCCCGGGGGAGTCGTGACCTTCGTACATCGCGGCGTCGTCGAGGGCTTCTATGGACCGCCGTGGAGTCACGACGATCGCCTGTGGATGGTCGAGCGCATGGGACGCTGGGGGATGAACCGCTACGTCCACGCGCCGAAGAACGACCCGCTGCACCGCGATCGATGGCGCGAGCCGTATCCCGAGCCGCGCATGCGCGAGTTCGCCGCGCTCGTCGAGCACGGTGCGAAGCACGGCGTCGAGGTCGCGTTCGCGATCTCGCCGGGGCTCTCGATCCGATACGCGTCGAACGACGACGCTGCACTGCTCGCAGAGAAGCTGCGCAGCTTCGTTCGCCTCGGCGCACGATCCCTCGCGCTCTTTCTCGATGATGTCCCCTCTCATCTCGTCCACGAAGAGGATCGAAGACGTTTCGCGAGCCTCGCCGACGCGCACGTCGCGCTCGCTGCCGCGCTACTCGAGGCACTCGGTCCGGCTGTCTCGTGGTGGCTGTGCCCGATGGACTACCTCGGCGTCGGGTCTTCCGAATATCTCGAAACGCTCGGCGCCGGCCTGCCGGGCGAGATCGAGGTCGGATGGACCGGTCGCACGGTGTGCAGCCCCGCGATCGCGCGTGCCGAGGCGCAGGCGCGCGTGGCGGCGCTGCGACGCCGGCTGCTGATCTGGGACAACGTGCCGGTCTCCGACGGACCGATGCGCTTCATGTTGCACCTCGGCCCGTACGGCCGCCGCGACTCGGACCTGTCCGAGGTAGCGAGCGGAGTCCTCCTCAATCCAATGCAGCACGCGCACGCCTCGGCCATCGCGATCCGAACGGCTGCCGAGTATCTCCGCGATCCAGCACGGTACGATCCCGAGCGCGCGTGGCGCGAAGCGCTCGAAGAGGTCGGTGAGGGCGCGCCTGATGCGCTGGCTCTGTTCGCCGCGGCGCACCGCTTCTCGGCGATCTGGCCCGACGATCGGGATCGCGCGCTCGAGGATGGCCTTGCCGCGCTGCGAGGAGGGCTCGCGCGGGGCGACGTCGACCCGGCGATCCGCTCGCTCCAGACGCTGTGCGACGAGCGCCTCGCCTGCGCCAACTCGCTCCGCGAAGGCCTCACCGACCGCGCGCTCCTGGCGGAGATCGAGCCGTGGATCGCATCGCATCGCATCGAGACGCAGCGCATCCGCTGGGCCGTTGACGCCGTCACAGCGCTCGCGGGCAGTGCAGGCGCCGCCGCGAAGGTCGCAGCACTCTTCGGGCTCGAAGTCCGGCTCGGAATCGAGGCCGAGCCCCGTCACGTGAGCTACGGCCCGCGACGAGTCCTGTATCCGCAGCTCGCGTCGATGGCCGAAGAGGCGATGGCCCTCGGGCGTGATCCGGCGCTGGTGCGCGGCCGCTGCCTCGCCGACGAGTTCGTCGCGCTCGCCGAGGACCTCGCACTCGAGCGGCTCGCGCCGAGGCCGGCGAACGCCTGAGCTGCAGCGCAATCGCGCACCGCCCATTCGCCCGCGCGAATGGGTTAGGATGGTGCGCCAGCCGCTGCCAGCCGGGGAACATGCCCACCGACGCCGCCCTCTCGACTCTCGACCGCGAAGCCGTCCTCGGCCGCCTCGCGGCCGGCACGTTCGACTGCGTCGTGATCGGGGGCGGCATCACGGGCGCCGGCGTCGCTCGAGCCGCGGCGATCGGCGGGCTGTCGGTCGCGCTCATCGAAGCCGATGACTTTGCCGCCGGCACGTCGAGCCGTTCGTCGAAGCTCCTCCACGGCGGCCTGCGCTACCTCGCGCACGGCGACATCGCGCTCGTTCGCGAGACGGCTCTCGAGCGCCGAGAGGTGCACCGGATCGCCCCGCATCTCGCGGAGCCCTGCTGGATGCTGGTTCCCGCTCGGTCGCGCGCGGGCCTGCTCAAGTTTCGCGCCGGGCTCGGGACCTACGAGGCCCTCGGCGCGATCGACGAGGCCGATCGGCACCGGAGCTGGGACTCGGCGGAGCTCTCGCGCAATGAGCCGGTCCTCCGCCGCGATCGCACGCCGTTCGCCTGTCTGTATCGCGAGTATCTGACCGACGACGCGCGCCTCGTGCTCGCGAACCTCCGCGACGCCAGACGTCACGGCGCCGAAGCGGTCAGCCACGCGAGAGCCGTCTCGATCGTTCGAGAAGGCGAACGTGCCGTGGGCGTGGTGGCGCGCTGCGGCCTCTCGGGGCGGGAGGTTCACGTCCGCGCGCGCTGTCTCGTCAACGCGGCGGGCCCGTGGGTCGAAGCCGTTCGCCGGCTCGAGAACGCCGCCGCGCCGTCGCTCCTCCACCTCTCGAACGGAATTCACGTCGTCTTACCGGCGCATCGCGTTCCAGTCCGCCACATCGTCGTGATGACCGCCGCCGACCGGCGCTCGATCTTCGTCGTGCCGCGCGGCGACATCGTCTACGTCGGAACCACCGACACCTCCTACACGGGAGCGACCGCGATCTGGCCGGCGATCACGCGCGCCGACGTCGAGTACCTGCTCGAGCCCCTCCCGCGCGTCTTCGACGTCGAGCCCGTCCGGCCCGAGGAGTGCGTCGCTGCCTGGGGAGGCCTTCGCCCGCTGATCGCACAGCCGGGCAAGCGGCCCACCGAGATCTCACGCCGCGACGAGATCTGGATCGGACCCGCCGGAGTCCTCACGATCGCCGGAGGCAAGCTGACCGGGTACCGAAAGATGGCGGCGAACGTCGTCGAGCGGGTAGCGAAGACGCTCGGAGCGACGCTGCGCGAGGAGGATCGCGAGACGCCGCTTCCGGGCGGAGATCTCGGGGCCGGCCTCGACGCGCTCGCGTCGGCGCTCGCGCGCAGCTTCGCGCTCACGCCGCTCGCCGCCGCACGTCTTGCGCGCCTGTACGGAAGCGAGGCCGAATCGGTCGCGAAGGCGGGCCCGACCCCGATCCTGCCGGGAGGCCGCGTGCTCGCGGGCGAGATCGCATGGGCAGTGGACGAGGAAGGCGCGGCGACCGTGACCGACGTCCTCTACCGCCGCACGCGCGCTGCGCTCTACGAGCCGGGCGAGCGCACCACACTCGTCCGGCCTGTCGCGGAGCGAATGGCCGCCCGGCTCGGATGGTCCGAGGGCCGGTTCTGGGAAGAGATCGCAACGACGATGTCGGCTCTCGGACGCGACCTCGAATTCCGGACGGAGCGCTCCTGAGGCGGCCTCGCCGCACGGGAGGTGCGGGTGGCACGTCGTCGCGCTTCCGGCATGCTCGATGCCCGTGAGCTCGCCGTCCGCCAAGCGCATTCTCGTCATCGTCTCCGACCGCATCGGCGACGTGATCTTCTGTACGCCCGCGCTTCGCCTGCTACGCGAGGCCGATCCGTTCGCACACATCGAGGTCATGGCGCAGAGCAAGGCCGCAGCGCAGGTGCTCCGCGACAACCCGTGCGTCGACCGCGTCTTCGTGCACGACGAGGCGACGGCCCTCGCCGCGGAGGCTCGCTTCGACCGGCTCCTCGATCTCAAGGCGAACAGGACGGCGAGGCAGATCGCGGAGCGGCTCGGCATCGAGACGGAGCGCATCCGCCGCGGCGGCGCCGAGCACGAAGCACAGATCGCGATCGCGTGCGTCGAGCGCGCGACCGGCGTCCTGCGCGGCGCGGCGCTGCGGCGTTACGAGCTCTACCCCGACGCGGCCGACGCCGCGCGTGTGGCCTCGCTCCTCGAACAGGCGCGTGTCGAAGACGCCGACCTCCTCATCGGCCTGCACATGGGATGTAACCGCGTCGCCCGGCGCGGCTGGAAGCTGTGGAAGCCGCTCGCACACCCCAAGGCGTGGCCGGTCGATCGCTTTCGCGCCCTCGTCGCGACGCTTCGCACCGAGATTCCACGCCTTCGCTTCGTGCTCACCGGGAGCGCCGGCGAGCTCGTGCTCGCGCGGCGCCTGCTCGCCTGCGCGCCGGACACGGTCAATCTGATCGGACAGACGTCGGTGACGGAGCTGGCAGCGCTGATGTCGCGTCTGCATCTCTTCGTCACGGCCGACACCGGTCCACTCCACGTCGCCTGTGCCACCGACGTTCCGATCGTCGCCCTCTTCGGAGCGACGCCCGTCGCATCGTACGGGCCGTGGCCGCCGCGCGAGGACCGCGTGGTGCTCGAGGGAAATCCCGTCGCGACAATTCCGGTTTCGGCCGTCCGCAACGCGGTCGTCGCGCAGATCCGGAAGTCCGCTCGCTACGCGGCCACCGCGTCGCAGGCCTTCACGAGCGCATCGCGCTTCGGGTGACGGACGCCGATGTCACGGATCGGTGTGGCCGTCATCCCTGCGTGGGCGGAGGATCCGGCGGCGGCGGCGGTGTGGGCTTCGGGAGATCGGCGAGGCGCGAGCCGTCCGGCCCGTAGATTCCGCTGCAGCCCGCGAGGTCACCGGGGCGGGGCGCCATCAGCACGACGAAGCGGGCGGGAGGCGGACCGGCGACGCTCGCGTAGACCTTCGCGGCCGACGCGCAATCCGGCGTCCCGGCCTGCTCCTGCGCGCAGAAGACCACGGGGGTCTCGGACGCGAGCCCCCCCACGGAGACGAAGCCTTCCGTGATCTCGTCCGTTCGCGCCTCCGACCCGATCTGGCGCAGCAGATCGAGGATCCGGCCCGCAGGAACGGCGAGCGCTGTCTCGCAGCCGATGCTCCGCAGCTCGTGGGTGCCCGGCGCCACGGCTGCTTCGGAGAGGAGCGCGCTTCCCTGCTTCGCGATCGCGAGAACCTTCTTCCCCTCTTCCGTACGCAGGAACAGATACAGGCCGACGCCGCCCACGAGCGCGACGACGGCGCCGAGGCCGAGGACGAAGTAGAGCAGCGTCAGAAACGCCGAGCGCGGCTGCGGCGCCGGATTCATGCGCGGGAGCTTGTCATAGCCCGCAGCGGCCTCGCCAGCGCCGCCTACTGCGTCTGTGCCGCGTAGGGCGGCGCCGGGTCGTACTGGATGTAGCGCTGGATGCTGCGGGCGTACGCCGGGTCGAAGAGGCGACCCACCATCCAGAGCGCCATGTCGATGCCTGCCGATACGCCGGCCGCCGTCACGACGTTCCCGTCCTGCACGTAACGCACGTCGGCGAGAACCGTGGCGTCCTTCGCGCGCTCGCGAAGCGCGGGGACGAATGCCCAGTGCGTCGTGATGCTTCGTCCCGCGGTGAAGCCCGCTTCGTGGAGGAGCAGCGCGCCCGTACACACGCTCGTGATCCAGGTGCAGCGCTCCCCGATTCGCCGGAGCCAGCCCACGAGCACGGGGTTGTCGACTTCCTTGCGCGTACCCTGTCCTCCCGGAACGAGCACGACGTCGAGCGCGGGCGCATCGTCGAAGGCGTGGTCGGAGAGAACGCGCAGGCCCTTGTTGCAGCGGATGGGCGTGTGGCGCTCGGCGACCGTCACCACCCGAAGCTCTTCCGGCTTCCCGGCGGCCGCTGCCGCGAAGACCTCCCACGGGCCGGCAAAGTCGAGCTCTTCGACGCCGTCGAAGAGTAGGATCCCGATCGTAACCGTCATGACGCACTCCGATCCGCTCCGGCTCCGCCGAAGACACGAACGCTCCGGTGTCGCACCTGCGCCGGAGCGTTCGGAGCACGCCGCCTTGCGCTACTCGACGATCAGTCTCGCCGAGAGCGTGAAGGCCGGATTGTCCATGTCTGCGAGCGAGCCGAAGAGGCTGATCGTGTAAGGATAGGTTCCCGGCTGCAGCGAGCACGGGAAGACGACCTTCTCCATGTCGCCGCTGGTCGGGATCGACTCGATGGCATCGGCCACGAACTGCCAGTCGGGGCGCAGCTTCCCATGGCAGTCGAGGCGCGTCTTGTCGATCTTCGGGAAGCGGATCACGGCCCGGAAGCTCGAGTTGTTGCTCCAGGTGACCGAGCCGTCCGACTTGATGCGCGCATCCGCCGGATTGACGGTCGCATCGTCGAACATCACGACGACGCCAGCGCGTGCAGGCTGCTTGTCGTCGGGCGTCGTGAACGACTGCTGAGCGCAGGCCGTCACGAGCAGCACCGCACCGAGGCACACAGCGAGGCGATTCATACATCTCTCCGATCGTGTCTTCTGGGCCGGGTCGGCGTCCTGTGCACGGGACCCGGTGGCGCGCGGCGTCGACCCCCGCGGCCCTCCCGAGCCCGGCACCCCCCGGCTCCATGATCGCCGACCGGCGACCGGGATTTCAAGGAAAACAATGGGGTAACGCTCCCTTCTTCCGGTCTGCTGCCGGCCGGGAGGCCGAGATCGGGCCCGGCTCAGACGCCCGCTTTGGCCTTCGACTCGCGCGCCGCCGCGCCAAAGACGCCCTTCGACATGAGCGCCGAGGTGCGCTGCGCCCGCAGGGCGTAAATCTCCGCACGCGCCCCGTGGGCCTGCGCATCGTCGGGGGCCGCGGCGACGGCCCAGTCGAGCAGATGGCATGCGATCCGCAGCTCACCCGCCGCAGCGAGATCGCGGGCGCGACGCACGAGTGCACCGGCCCCACCCGCGAGGGCGGCGATCTCGCGACCGAGGGCAGCGTGGGGCGCGGGCCGCAGGTGCGCGGGAATGCCGTCGTACCAGCCGCCGTAGAGTCGCCAGACGTTTCGCACCACGAACTCGGGATCGTCGTACGCGGGCTGCAGGTACGGCTTCTGCGCGAGGCGCGCCGGCGGCCGCACCTCGTGGACGATCGCATCGAGGGGCTCGCCTGCGTTCATCCGTTCGAGCGTCTGCGCGACGAGGCTCTCCAGCCACTCGGCGGTGTCTTCGAGCGCCTCTCGCACGCGCGCCGCGCCGAAGATCGGGACGCCGTGCCCCGGAACGAGCAGCTCGGGACCGAGCGCGAGCATGGCGCGAAGCGAAGCGGCCCACTCCTCGGGATACCGCTGCACCTTCTGCGGATTGCCGGCGTTCGGCGATACCCAGATGAACTGGTCGCCCGTGAACACGGCCCGCCGCTCGGGCCACCACGACCACGTGTGATCGTCGGTCTCGCCGCGCGCGTGGTGCAGCTCGAGCGAAACCTCGCCGACGCGCAGCGAGAGGCTCGACGCGTACGTCGTATCGGGAGGGTCGTACTCTTCGGGCCAGACGACGCCCCGTGCGACGGAGAACTGCCGCGCGTTGATGCAGGCGTTGTATCCACGTGTCCTTCGGTAGCGCTCGAAGCGCGCCGCGACGTTCTCGTGGGCGACGATGCGTGGTCGCGGCCAGCCCCGGCCGTTCGCCTCTTCGAGGAACGGTGGCAGGCCGAACGCGTGATCGACGTGGCCGTGGGTGTAGATCGCCGTGTGAATGGGATCGGAGCCGATCTGGCGCACGGCCTCGAAGATGCGCCGCCGCGTCATGAACGAGCCGGTATCGACGAGCACCAGCCCTTCGCCCGTTCGCAGCACCGCGACGTTCGCGAAGCCGTGAACGAAGTGCAGACCCGGCGCGATCTCCTCGTGCGCGAACGTCGGTGCGATGAGGCCGATCGTGTCGCTGCCCAGTGCGCCCGACCAGGCGCGCTCCGCGAGGTCGAAGATCGTTCCCATCTAGCAAGGCCCGAATCTGCGAGCCGCGGCGGCGCCGATCGCCCGCCGATCGTCCGCTCTGCACTTCGGGCGCACTAGAACATCGGCCGGCCGGTCAGCCAGCCGCCGTCCGCCGTGTACTCGCCGCCCGTGCAGTAGGAGGAGTCGTCGCTCGCGAGAAAGAGCGCGAGTCGCGCGATCTCGATGGGCTCGCCGATGCGGCCGAGCGGGAGCTTGTCGAACACGCCCCCGGAGTCGACCTTCTCGAAGCCCTGCGCATCTCCTCGCCCCATGTGCGTGTTGATCGCGCCGGGATGAATCGAGTTGACGCGAATTCCGAGCGATCCGCACTCGATCGCCGCGCTCCGCGTCAGGCCGCGGATCGCCCACTTGGTCGACACGTACGCTGCGATGCCCGGCTGCCCTTCGAAGCCTGCCGTCGACGAGATGTTGACGATCGAGCCGCCTCCGCCCTTCGCCATCGCGGGGATCGAGTGTTTCATCCCGAGGAGGCAGCCGACCTGGTTGACGCCGACGATGCGCATGTAGTCGGCGAGCTCCATCTGTGCGATGGGCATGACGAGCAGGATGCCGGCATTGTTGACGAGGACGTCGAGTCGTCCCCACTTCGATACGGCGGCGCCGACCACGGCCTTCCAGCTCTCTTCGTTCGCAACGTCATGATGGAGGTAGATCGCCGCGGCGCCGATCGAGTCGGCGACCGCCTGCCCTTCCCGGTCGAGCACGTCCCCGAGCACGACCTTCGCGCCCTCGGCCGCGAACAAGCGCGCCTCGGCTTCCCCCTGCCCGCGCGCCGCCCCCGTCACGATCGCGACCTTCCCGTCGAGCTTTCCCATCCGTGCGCCCCCCATTTCTTCTTCCTCTTCTGCGTCCAGGCCTTCTTCCTCTTCTGCGTCCAGCCCGCCGGCCGGCCGGCGCGACATTGTGACGCGCCGGGCGGCTCGCTGTAAACCGCCCTGATCGCGGCTACCCTCGGCGCCGCGATGGCACGCCCGCCGTACGAGAGGGGCCTCCACGCCCTCGGCGGCGGGAGCTGGGCGTTCCTGCAGCCCGACGGAAGCTGGGGCTGGAGCAACGCCGGGCTCGTGACCGATGCCGGCGAGGCGCTCCTCGTCGACACCCTCTACGACCTTCGCCTCACGGCCGAGATGCTCGGCGCCATGCGACGCGCCACTGCGGCGGCCGCGCGCATCGGAACGCTCGTCAACACCCATGCCAACGGCGACCACTGCTACGGCAACCAGCTCGTTGCGGGTGCGCGAATCATCGCATCGTCCGCGAGTGCAGCCGAGATGGACGAGCTCCCGCCCGATCGGATGGCGGTGCTGATGAAGAACGCGGCGGCGTTCGGCCCCGGCGGCGCCTTCCTCGCGCGCTGCCTCGGCGGGTTCGACTTCGAGGGCATCGTCCATACGCCGCCGACCGAGACCTTCTGCGGCGAGCGAGAGATCCGCGTCGGTGCGAAGGAAGTTCGCCTGATCGAGGTCGGCCCCGCTCACACCCGGGGCGACGTGCTCGTGCACGTTCCCGCGGACCGCGTGGTCTTCACCGGAGACATCCTCTTCATCGACGGAACGCCCATCATGTGGGCGGGCCCCGTCTCGAACTGGATCGCTGCCTGCGAACGGATCGCCGCAATGGACGTCGACGCCGTCGTCCCCGGGCACGGCCCGGTGACCGACGCGGCCGGCGCGCTGCGCGTACGTGACTATCTGGTCTACGTCCGCGACGAGGCGCGCAAGCGCCACGACGCAGGCCTCTCGGCAGCAGAGGCGGCGCGAGACATCGCGCTCGGCGACTTCTCGGCGTGGGGCGATGCCGAGCGCATCGTCGTCAACGTCCACACCCTCTACCGCGAGTGGGACGCGAAGGAGTCACCGGTGAACGTGATCGAGCTCTTCGCGCTCATGGCCGAGCTGGCTCGCCGAGCTTCCTGATGCCGCTCGCCGCGACCGCGAGCCAGTCGTGCGAGACGACGAGTGCGACGTGGCCGCGGTCACGAAGATCCCGCAGGAACCGGCGTAGCTCGCCCTGCCGCTCGTCGGCCTCGGGCACGACCAGCAGGCGGTAGAGCCAGGGCTTGGGAACATCGAAGTCGATCCCTGCGACGCTGTTCACGATGTCGCCGGTGAACGCGACCTGCTTCGGTCCGGCGCCGTCGTCGACGTTCGCGAGGACGATCTGACTGCCTGGTGTATGTCCGCCCGCAGCGATCACGAAGACGCCTGGAAAGCCGGGCAGCGGGCGAAGCCCGCCGCTCGCGATGGCGACCCCCTCGACACACGCCGCGTCGCCCTCGCGCTGAGCGCCACGGCGAACGCCCGCGAGCAGCTCCCGGCCGGGACGTGTCGTGTAGTTGGGGCGCTGGTCCTGCGCCTCCGTCATGAAGACACGCAGCGGGCGCGTGCGTCCTCGACACAGCTCCGTGACACCTCCGACGTGATCCTGGTGAAGGTGCGTGAATACGACGGCTTCGACACGCTCGGCGGCCGCGCCGAGCTGCGCTGCCGCCGAGGCGAGCGGCTCGATCGCGCTCCCGCCCGAGAGCAGCTCGATCGGGCGGCCAAAATGCAAGGCGCCCTCGCGGTCCATGCCGACGTCGACCAGCAGGATCTTGCCGTCCGACCACTCGAGGACGAACGACGGGTGGCTCATCACGTAGGGCTCTTGCGGCTTCGGGTCGAGCGCGGAATCGAGGACGGCGGAGCGCGGCATCGCCTGGCGCGCGGTGTTCGCCACCGAGAGGCGTACCGGATTGTCGCCGGGCTGCGCCGCGGCGACGACGTCCATCCGTGCCGGTAGCGGCGCCCGCTCCCGGCGAACGCCGGCGTGAACGACCGCGAGGCTCACTGCGGCCACCACCACCGCGGCGCCGAGCGCAATGGAAGCTCCGATCACAGCTCTTCGAAGCACGAGCCCTCCTTCCGGCGAAGCCGGCAGCGTCGATTCGGACTCCTCTTCGCGGCCCGATTCGCCGCCCGTGGGGACGGTGGTCCCGCAGTTTCTTCCGGATCACGCCACCGCTATCTTGCCGCACGCTCGTGGCGGGCGGCGCCCACCTCCGCGGCGGGCCTCCTCTCGAACGAATTCATCGTCTGGCTGGAGCCCCGGTCCGCCGCGCGAGGGCTGATGACACCCGAAGACCCGCGCACGCCCGAGGCGGCCGCGGCCGCCGCAGGCTATGCGGTCGCCGACGAAGGCGCCGAGGTTCCCGCGCCGTCCTGGTCGCCGCCGCATGCCGCACCGGGCGTGTTCGCGCTGGCGTGGCCCGCCGTCGTGGCGAACCTCCTCTACTCGACCGTCGGCTTCGTGGGAACCAAGATCGTCGGCGTCCTCGGCGCTCCGGCGGTCGCCGCGGTGACGACCGGCAACCGAATCTTCTTCATCTTGCAGGCCGTGTTGATGGCGGTGACGGCCGGCACGACGGCGCTCGTCGCACGCGCCTGGGGCGCCGGCGACCGGGACGAGGCCGAACGCGTGACGACGGCGTCGGTCCTGCTCTGTGTCGCTCTCGCCGGCTCGCTCACGCTACCGGGGATGCTCTTCTCGACCGAGCTCGCGCACATCTTTCGACTCGACGAGGAGGCCATCAAGCACGCCGCCAGCTTCATCTGGTGGCTGTCGGTCTTCAACGCGCCGTTCGCAGCGTCATTCGTGATCGGGACTGCGCTGCGCGCGGCAGGAGACACGCTGACGCCGCTCTGGATCGGCGGTGTCACCAACGTCGTCAACATCGTGCTCGCCTACGGCCTCGTCCTCGGGCGCTTCGGCATGCCGCGCCTCGGCGTCCCCGGCGCAGCGATCGCCAACGGCCTCGCGTTCACGTTCGGTGCGCTCCTCTTCGCGTGGCTGTGGCTGCGCGGGCGCCTGCTCCTCGGACGCGGCCCGGCAGGGGCCCTCGCTCGCTCGCGGCTTCGTCGCATGCTGCAGATCGGCTATCCGGCTGCGCTCGAGCAGGTCGTCTGGCAGGGTGGCTTCATTGGCTTCCTGTGGATCGTCTCGCTCTACGGCACGGCGCCCTACGCGGCCTACGGCATCGGTGTCACGATCCTCTCGTTCTCGTTCGTCGTCGGCTTCGGCTTCTCGATCGCCGCAGGAACGCTCGTTGGCCAGCACCTCGGCGCGGAAGACCCGGCCGGCGCGGCGCGAAGCGGCTGGCGCGCGCTCGGCCTGTCGATCGCCGCGATGGTCGTTCTCGGCGCGCTCATCATCGTCTTCGCGCGATCGATCGCGCAGTTCATGATCGCCGACCCCGAAGTCGTCGAGCTCACCGTATTCTTCATCTACGTGCTGGGTGCGATGCAGCCCCTCATGGCGATCGAGTTCGCGCTCGGCGGCGCCCTGCGCGGCGCGGGCGACACGCGCTTCCCGCTGCTCGCCGTGCTCTCGGGGCTGGTGGGTGTTCGTGTGACGCTCGCAGCGCTTTTCGCCTGGCTCGGGCTGTCGGTCCACTGGGTCTTCGCGGCGCTGATCGGCGACTACATCGTGAAGGCGAGCATGCTGACCGCTCGCTTCGCGTCCGGCCGCTGGCAGACGCTGCGCTTCGGAGAGCCGAGATCGCGAGGCACCGGGTCAGGGCCTGCGCCGCTCGCGCGCGGAAGCCGGCATGCCTAGCGCGATCCTGGTCCTCAACGCCGGCTCGTCGAGCGTCAAGTTCTCGCTCCACGACCGCGACGCGGCCGGGTCGTTCGGGGCGCGGCTGCGGGGGCAGGTCGAGGGCATCGGCGTCGCGCCTCGACTCGAGGCGCGCGACGAGGCCGGCCGCGACCTCGTGCGGCGCGCGCTCGATCGCAGCGCCGATCAGGAGGCCGCCATCGCCTGCCTTCTCGACTTCGTCTCCGAGCACCTCGGCCCCTCGCACATCGCGGCCGTCGGGCATCGCGTCGTCCACGGCGGCATTCGCTTCGGCTCGCCCGTTCGCATCGACGACGCCGTCATCGCCGAGATCGAGCGGCTCGTGCCGCTCGCGCCGCTGCACCAGCCGCATCACGTCGCGGCGATCCACGCAGTGGCGCGCATCGCGCCTGCGCTCCCGCAGGTGGCGTGCTTCGACACGTCCTTTCATCACGGCCAGCCGCCGCTGGCCCGCGCGTTCGCGCTGCCACGAGCGCTCTCGGCGACGGGCGTTCGCCGCTACGGGTTTCACGGCCTCTCGTACGAGTACGTCGCCTCGGTGCTGCCCGAGATCGCTCCAGGTGTCGCGCGCGGGCGCGTGGTCGTCGCGCACCTCGGCAACGGAGCGAGTCTGTGCGCCATTCACGAAGGCCGCAGCGTGGCGACGACGATGGGCTTTACGGCCCTCGACGGTCTCGTGATGGGAACGAGGCCCGGAGCGCTCGATCCGGGCGTCCTGCTCTACCTGATGGACGAGCACGCGATGGATTCGCGCGCGCTCTCGAGACTGCTGTATCACGAGTCGGGCCTGCTCGGCGTCTCGGGCGTCTCGAGCGACATGCGCGTCCTGCTGGCGAGCGACGCGCCGGAGGCGCAGGAGGCGGTCGACCTCTTCGTCTACCGAATCGGACGCGAGATCGGCTCGCTGGCGGCGGCGCTCGGCGGCCTCGACGCGCTCGTCTTCACGGCCGGAATCGGGGAGAACGCGGCGCCGATCCGCGCTGCGGTCTGCCGCGGAGCCGAGTGGCTCGGGGTGACGCTCGACGCCGACGCGAACGCGCGCGCTGCGCCGTGCATCTCGGCCGCCGGATCTCGCGCGTCTGCATGGATCGTTCCGACCGACGAGAACCGGATGATTGCGCGGCACACGTACGCCCTGCTGGCCGCGTCCGATGCCGCGGGCTGACCCAGGAGAGTGGACGCCGGGGTCCCGCCGCCCTACCAGCGTCGGACCTCGCTTCCCGGGAGCGGCTGGACCAACGCGCGGATCGGGCACTCGCCGCTCCCCGAGAGCAGCACGAGCGGATTTGGCCCGTTCTGCGAGTACTGCATCGTGGCCACGCCGTCGTGGATCGGCTGCTGACATTCCGGCGTGTTGGGAACCACGGCGATCGTATCGTCGAGCCCCGTGAATCCCAGCAGGCCGCCGAGCGGAAACCGCCCGCGTAGAAAGATCTGGTCCGGGTCGCGATGCCACACGGCGAAAGCGGCCTGCGCGCGCGGCTGCATCACGACGTTCGTCTGTGAAGGACGGCGGTCTCGCCACTCGCGTAGCGAGCCGAGACCGACGGCCTCGCAGGTGGCATCGCCGCGCTGGAAGTTTCCGTACGGGCCGCTCGCGACATAGTCGACGGTGGTCTCGACGCGCATCACCTCGGCACAGTCCGCCGTCGCAGGCGTGAAGGTGTCGAGATGCAGCCCGCTCCCCGCGAGATCGACCTCCAGGTAGCCGGCGATCGGGACGGTGCGCGTCACCATGAGCGGCGTCTTCACGCCGGGGATGCCTGCCTGCCAGAGCGCCTTCTGCGCGTTGCAGCCGGTGAGAGCGACCAGCGCGACGAAGCCAGCGGCGACGCCGCGTCCGGCCATGCGAACAGCCATCGATCCATCCCTCCCGTCGCGCACTGTACCTCAGGGGAAACCCGGAGCGTGGCGTCTCTCACTGGATACCTCTTCCGGCGCGCGCGGTGCGCCGATGAGCCAGAAGGTGACCGAGAACACGAGTACGGCCGCGGCGGTGACGTCCACCGGCGAGGGTGTCGTCCCGCCCGCGCGGGCCGGCGCGTTGCCGCAGCTCGCACGCCGCGCCTACGACGCGCGGCGCCTTCACGACTTCCTGCTCCTCACGGCGATCGCCTGGGGGCTCTATCTCGCGCAGGATGCTGCACTCGGCCGCTGGTACTCCGCGACGATCGACCTTCTCGCAGGGACGTTCACGCTCGGCGCGAGGCTCTGGGCCGGAGCGGGAGACCGCGAGGGACGAACGCGGCTCGCCGCACATCTCGGCATCGGCTGCTCGACGTTCGGCATCGCCGCAGGCGCGATGTTCGGTGGGCAGGCGCACGCGCCGACGATCTACTACCTCGCGTGCATCCCCATCGCTGCCGCGTGGCTCCTCGACGTGCGCGCTTCCGTACTCTGGACTGCGCTCTCGATCGCCGCGCTCGCCGGCGTGCAGTACAGCGAGCTCTGGTTCGTGGCTCCGCAGGAGGTCGTGATGGAGGGCGCAGAGCTCTTCATCTCGCGTGCTCTCCTCGTCCTGCTCTGCTTCGGCCTCGGCTACGTCTCGTGGCGCACGTCGGCAGAGCACGTCGCGGCCCTCGAGGCGCGTGAGGCGACGATCGAGGCACAGACGAGCGAGCTCGCGGCAGCGCGCGACGCCGCGCTGCGCGCCTCGCGGGTCAAGAGCGAGTTTCTCGCCAGCATGAGCCACGAGATCCGCACTCCGATGAACGCCGTGATCGGCCTGACGGGCCTGCTGCTCGACTCGGAGCTCGACGACGAGCAGCGCAGGATGCTCGAAACGGTACGAACGAGCGGCGACGCGTTGCTGTCGATCCTCAACGACATCCTCGACTTCTCCAAGATCGAGTCCGGGCACATCGAGCTCGAGAGCGAGCCCTTCGCGCTCCACACCTGCGTCGAGGAGGCGCTCGAGCTGCTCGCGCCGAGGGCAGCAGAGAAGAAGCTCGAGCTCGCGCTGCGTGTGGGCGACGACGTTCCGCAGTGGGTGGCGGGCGACCCGACGCGTCTTCGACAGATCCTCGTGAACCTCGTCTCGAACGCCATCAAGTTCACGGCGCATGGCGAGGTCGTGGTGACGCTCGCGGCCGCACGCCCTCGCAAGGGGCCGTACCAGGTCGAGGTCTCCGTACGCGACACCGGGATCGGGATCCCGCCGGACCGCCTCGATCGCCTGTTCCGTCCCTTCAGCCAGGTCGATGCCTCGACGACGCGACGCTTCGGAGGCACGGGGCTCGGCCTCGCCATCTCGCGGCGCCTCGCGGAGCTGATGGGCGGAGGCCTGCACGTCGAGAGCGAGCCGGGCGTCGGATCGGTCTTCCGGGTGAGCCTTCCGTTCGCGGCCGCTCCGGATGCGAAGCCCCTCGACGACGCGCTCGCCAGCGCGAGCCTCGCGGGACGTCACCTGCTCGTCGTCGACGACAATGCGACCAACCGCGAGATCCTCGAGAAGCAGGCGCGTTCCTGGGGCATGGTGGTTCGCGCGACGGAGCTGCCCGCGGAGGCTCTCGCGTGGGTGCGGGCGGCGGAGCGCTTCGATCTCGCCGTCGTCGACCTGCAGATGCCGGTGATGGACGGGATCGGGCTCGCAGCAGCGCTTCGCCAGGAGCCCGCGTCGCGCGACCTGCAGGTCGTGCTCCTCTCGTCGTCGGGGCCACCGGCGGCTCCGGATGCGGGACAGCCGGACCCCACACGCCTGTTCGCCGCGATCCTCACCAAGCCCGCCCGCGCTTCGGTGCTGCGCGAGACGCTCGCGCGCGTGTGCCGGCGCGATGGCGGGACGCGCGCACGCCGCGTCGGCGACGGCCAGATCGATCGCACGATGGCCCGGCGTTTGCCGCTGCGCATCCTCCTCGCCGAGGACAATCTCGTCAACCAGCGCGTCGCACTGCTGATGCTCGGGCGAATGGGCTACCGCGCGGACGTCGTCGCCAACGGACTCGAAGCCGTCGACGCCATCGCGAGGCGCGACTACGACGTCGTTCTCATGGACATGCAGATGCCCGAGCTGGACGGCGTCGAAGCGACGCGGCGCATTCGCGCCGAACATCCCGAGACGGCACTGCAGATCGTCGCTCTCACCGCGAACGCGATGGCAGAGGACCGCGACGCATGCCTCGCCGCAGGAATGAACGACTTTCTCAGCAAGCCGCTCACCGTCACGCAGCTCGGAGCGGCGCTCGAGCGCTGCGCGGCGGCACGCGAACGCTCGACCTAAGGCTCTGCGAGTGACACGCGCTCGGCTCCGGTCACGTGTCCGCCGTCGTAGCGAAGGCGGTAGAGACCGGGCGGAAGCGGGAATGCCGCGGCAGGCTCGCGTGGCGCGATCGCGGCCGACGACGCTGCACCAAGGAGACTCGAGATCGCCTCGATCGTCTCGGCGACCTGCGGGTCTGCGGATGCGCCGAGGCTCGCGAGCTGCCAGCCGTCCGTGAGCGTCACCTTCACGTCGACGCTACCGAGCCTCACCTTCGGCTCGATCACGTACTCCTCCGAGAGGTCGGGCAGGTAGACGATCTCGGCCTGCGCCGCGTCGTTGCGGTCCGCGCGCACCAGCAGGTACGGCCAGGGCCGATAGAAGCGCAGCCCGCTCTCGTAGGGATGCTCGGCCGAGACGCGCGTGATGCTGACGTGCGAGCAGCCGAAGCCGAGAACGGCGAAGAGCAGGACTGCGACGGTACCGAGCCGCATGCGAAGACCTCGCGATGAAGGAGGCTCTCACGCTATCAGGCGAGCGTCTCGGCGTGGGAAGAAATCGTGGCCCGTACGCACCGCGCCACTAGACTGTGTGGCGGCCAGAGCCGGCCGCCACTCCAGGCGAGGAACGCCTTGACCGACGTCCCGAAATGGTTTCGCGAGGCGACGCAGGCCCCGTACGAGGAGCGCAGCGTCACCGTCGACGGCTGCCCGATCCACTACCTGCAGTGGGGGGAGCCGGGCAGTCCTGCCCTCGTCCTCGTTCATGGCGGAGCAGCGCACGCGCACTGGTGGAGCTTTCTCGCGCCGCAGCTCGCCCGCGGCCATCACGTGCTCGCCCTCGACCTCTCCGGCCACGGCGACAGCGGGCGTCGCGAGGCCTACCCGCGCGAGATGTGGGCCAGGGAGGTGATGACCGTCGCCGAGCACGCGGGCGTCTCGCGACCGCCGGTCCTCGTCGGTCACAGCATGGGCGGCTTCGTCTGCATCGCGGCCGCGTCCGTCTACGGCGAGCGGCTCGCGGGCGCCGTGATCCTCGACTCTCCCGTTCGCCGGCCTGACCCCGAGGCCGAGGAGGGCGCACGCGGCCGGGCATTTCGAAATCCCAGGGTGTACGCGACGGCCGAGGCGGCGCTGCGACATTACCGGCTCGTTCCCGAGCAGCCGTGCGAGAACCGCTACCTCGTCGACCACGTCGCGAAGCACTCGCTCGGGAAGACGGAGGCGGGCTGGACCTGGAAGTTCGACCCCCAGGTCTTCCGGCGCTTCACGCCGCGCGCCATTCACGAGATCCTGCCGACCGTTCGCTGCCGCGTGGCGCTCTTCCGCGCCGAGTTCGGGCTCGTGACGCCCGACATCGGCGAATACATGTTCGAGCTGCTCGACCGCAACGCGCCGGTGGTCGAGATCCCGCAGGCGCACCACCACCTGATGCTCGATCAGCCGCTCGCCCTGATCGCCGCGCTGCGCGCGATCCTCGCCGACTGGGAGCACTCGGTGCCGCGCAGGGCGCGCGGCTGACGCGTCTCGTTGCGGATGCGCTCTACGATCGCCGTGCGCGCAGCGCGAGCGCGATCACACCACCGGCGACGAGCAGCGCGGTGCCGGGCTCCGGGACCGACGCGATCCTGCGGATGTCGGTGTTGTCGATCGTCCCGGTCACGAGATCGGCGTTCGGCCCGAACGCCCAGGCGCCGACCTGCGTTCGCGTGTGGTCGCTCGTCGACCACGACACCGTCGGGAGGTTTCCCGCGCCGTTGTCGGCGAGGATCTGAAGGCCGCCCGTCTCGTGGTCGGCCGTCACGATCACGAGCGTGTCATCACGGCCCGCCGCGAACGCGAGCGCTTCTTGCGCAGCGCGGCCGAGCTCGAGCGCCGCGAACACGTCGCGACCGATGCGCTCCTCGCCCGCTCCGCTCGAGTGCCCCGCGAGGTCGGTGTTCTCGTTCTCGATCATGAGGAAGAAGCCGTCGGGATCGGTCGCGAGGAGCGAGAGCGCGGTGGACGTCATCTCGTGCAGGAAGGGCAGCGTGTCGTACGCCGTGTCCGTCCCCTCGGCGTAATCCCACTCGAACCCCATCCCCTCTCCGCCATCACCGAACAGACCCAGCACCGGCACGCCGGGTGCGGGGGCGAGGGCTTGCATCTGCGCGCGGTCCGTCACGACGGTGTACCCCGCAGCGACGCCGGCGGCCTCCGTCAGGCCGTTGCCGCCGCCGCCGAGCAGGACCGCAGGCCGGGTCCGCGTCAGGTAGTCGTTCACGATGCGCGCGGTGTCGAAGCGAAAGACGGCGTGCGCCGCCATCGCGGCCGGCGTCGCGTCGGTGAGGTACGACGTCGTCACGAGACCCACCGACTTGTTCTTCGATGTGAAGAACTCGCCGATGGTCTCGAACTCACTCCCGTCACCCGGGATCGCGACGCTCACCACGGTGTTGTGCACCTTGTGTGCCGTCGAGATGGCCGTGGCCGAGGCCGCCGAGTCGGTGGGAACCCCGAGCAGCGACGACGTGTAAGAGTCGGTCACGACCTGCGCCTGATGCGGCGCCGACTCGAACGGGAGCGGGCCCCCGTTGTAGAGGCGCGCGGCCTCGACGTGCGCCATGCCCATGCCGTCGCCGATCAGCAGGATCACGTTGTGCGGAAGGGCGGCAGCGGTCGTAGCGACCGGAGCCGCAGCGAGGGGCGCGAGCAGCGCAGCGAGGACGACACGGCGGTACGAGCGACAGTGCATGGGGAGCCTCCGGAAGCGCGAGGCCGGCCGGCGCCGTCGCGCGCCGGAGCCGGCCCCCGCCAGAGGGAAGTGGCCCCAGCGCGCGGGAAGTGGCAGGCATGGGGCAGGTCTCGGCCCTCCTGCCGTCACCCGCCGCTGCCGGGCGGCCACTTCTCCGTAGGCCTCTCCCGTCACAGCGCGGGTGGCCTGCGAGCCGCCGCGTGGCCCCCGGGATTCCAGTGCCGGATCCGGTCCGATCCGGGAGCGGACTGCGGAAACAGAGTGCCGGCGTCCAGTGGCCGCTCGACATGCATTACGTAGAGTTGTGACGGGGATGGGAGGACTCCATGCGCCAGCGTTCGGAGCGCACGGGATCAGGCGAGCCGGCTCTGCTGCTTCAGCCCTTTGCGACGACCCCGGAGTTCATGGGTCAGCTTCACGTCGCACTTCGGAGACGCGGCCATCGAACCTACAAGGGGCCACGCGTGCCGAACGTCTTCCCGGTGAGCGTCATCGGCAAGACGCTGGTTGCACGGCTCGAGGCCGTGGCCGACCAGACGGGGGAGCGGGTGCACCTGATCGGTCACAGCCTGGGTGGCTTGTGGGCTCGTTACCTGGCGCACCGGCGCCCTGCGCTGGCGCGTTCGGTCACTACGCTCGGCTCGCCGTTCTGGCAGGATCGGGCGTGGATCCGGCTGCTCCCGGTGATCAGCGGCTGGCTGGATGCGGCGGGGGGACGTCAAGCCGTGCCCGAGGGCATTCCCTTCGTTGCAATCGTCGGTCGGAACGACCGTATCGTCGCGCCACAGCATGCGCGACTCGACGGCTATCCGTACGTCGAGCTCGGAGTCGCGCACATCGCGATGCCCTTCCACCCCGCGATTCATCGGACGGTGGATCGCCTGCTGCGCACGCACTCGGCATCCAAGCACTGATCTTCATCGACAGCCCGGCTCCTTCGGCCAGGTCACGCTCGGCCAGCTCGGCCGACATCGCCGCCGTCCATCGCATCCCGCGCCGGCGCCGTCACCAACGCGGCTCGTCGAAGGGATACGCCGGATCCCCATTGGATCCATTCTCTGCAAGATGCGATTGCACTGACAGATCGAGCCGTCGAGTCGATGCGGTCCGGGGTTCGATTCCCGGCGTCTGCAGCATTCGCTTCCAGAATCCAACAGTTCGATGATCAAGATGCGCTTTTTCTCGCGAACCCGGTTCGGTGCGGCTGGCGGGGTCGTGCGGATACGTCCGGCGCACGGAGTACCGTAAGGACGGATCGTCGCTACCGTACGGACATGCCGAAGCGACTCACGCGATCCGGAAACAGCCTCGTCCTCGTGATCGATCGTCCGTTGCTCGAGGCGCTCGGGATCGACGCGGATACGGAGCTCGAGCTGTCGACCGACGGCGACGTCCTCGTGGTCACACCGGTTCGCACCCGAAAGCGGAAGAAGCGGACGGCGGAGCTGGTGGCCGAGGCGCACGAGCAGTACGCCGGGGTGTTCCAACGACTCGCCGAGTGAGTGAGCCCGAGTTCCTGACCCTCGACGAGGTGCTCGGAATCCACGCCGACCAGATTCGAGTGTACGGGGGCGCGAGCGGGCTTCGCGATCTCGCGCTGCTCCGGTCGGCGGTCGCGATGCCGGAGACGACCTTCGATGGCGAGTATGTGCATCCCGGCGTCTTCGAGATGGCGGCCGCGTACCTCTTCCACCTGGCGCGGAATCATCCGTTCGTGGATGGGAACAAGCGGACGGCGCTGATGTGCGCACTGGTGTTCCTGGGCTTGAACGGCGAGCGGCTGCGCGCCGATCCAGACGAGCTGTACGCCCTGGTCGATGGAGTCGCTGCGGGCGATGTCGACAAGGCGGCGGCCTCGGTCTTTCTGAGGCGACACTGCGGGCTCGGATAGCGCTCCCACACGCTGG
>JADLGR010000350.1 GCA_020849175.1 Deltaproteobacteria bacterium | reverse complement strand
GCGCTCACGGTGCCGGCGGGCCCGTGCGCAGCTCGCACATCACGCGATACAAGCGCCCCTGCGCGTTGCCGTGCAGGGCGTCGGTGATCATGCCGTCGGGATCGCAGTCGTTCGCGGTACGCGCCAGGCGTTCGAAGCTGTGGATGAAGGTCTCGCAGTGACGCGTTCGGATCGGCGTTCCGTAGAACAGTGCCCACTTCTGGCTCGGTGTCGCGGAGCCGAAGCGCAGCCCGATGAGGCGACGGCTGAAGATCGAGATCTCGCCCGAGCCGAGGCGCCCCCAGAGCGTGTCCATCTCGTCGTCGGAGACGATCCCGTCGCCGGCGCTGCCCTGGCTCGACAGGTAGAGCATTCCCGCAATGACCTCGAGCTGGATGCCAACGAGGCGTACGAGGTCCATGAAGGTGTCTTGCCGCGCGTGCAGCTCGTTGGCGGCGATCGCGCGGGTCTGGATCTCGGCGTTCTCGGCAGTTCGCTGCATGATCTCGTACTGCTGCTGGATCGCGCGATTGTTCTCCGCGAGCTCGCGCTGTTGCATGAACAGCCCGAGGACGAGCCAGAGAAAGGCGAGCGGTGCGAAGGCGCCATCGAGGAAGTCGCCCATCTCGCCGAGCGGCTGGTCGAAGAACGCTCTCCAGCCCATGCCTGCGCCGAGGTAGAACGCGCCGCCGCCGAGCCACAGGGCCGTGAGCAGAAGGCCGATCACGACGATCCGGCTTCGCGCGCGCCGGGCGTCTCGCGTGGCCGGGCGGTCGCCGAGAGGGCTTTCGGTGCCTTCGTTCACTCACGAGCAGCGTGGCGCGCCCGGCGAATCCTGCAAGCGCCGAGCAGGAGCGCGCGGGCCGTGGCCGCCGTGCTCGCCTCGGACTAGCCTTGTGTGCCGCAGACCGCGCTCGCCACGACGAAGCGCCGGAGCCGGAGGAGGGTCGTGAGCACGATTCGCCGCTTCATGGAGCAGCACTTCCTGCACTTCAACAGCCGCGAGACCGTCGCGGCGGCACGGGCCTACGAGCAGCACCTCGCAGCGGGAGGGAAGATGCTCGTGAGCCTCGCGGGCGCCATGAGCACGGCGAAGATCGGCCAGATTCTCTCGCGCATGATCCACGCCGGCAAGGTCCACGCGATCTGCTGCACGGGTGCGAACCTCGAAGAGGACCTCTTCAACCTCCTCGCCTACAAGGAGTACGAGATCGTCCCCGATTGGCGTGCGCTCTCGGCGCAGGACGAGAAGCGCCTCTACGAGCGCGGCTTCAACCGCGTGACCGATACCTGCATTCCCGAGACGGTCATGCGGCACATGGAGCGCCGGCTGATCGAGCGCTGGAAGCGGGCGTGCGAGCAGGGCGAGCGCAAGTTCGAAGCCGAGTTCCTCTGGGACCTGTTTCGTGACGGTGGAATGGAGTCGTTCTATCAGATCGCGAAGGAGAACAGCTGGTTCATCGCGGCACAGGAGCGCGGCCTGCCGATCTGGTCTCCGGGATGGGAAGACAGTACGACGGGGAACATGTTCGCTGCGGCGGTCTACCGCGGAGCCGTTCCTCACCACCAGTGCGTCAAGTCGGGAACCGAGCAGATGGAGCACCTCCTCCGCTGGTACCTCGAGCACTGCGGCCTGGATGACGGACGGCCGAGCGTCGGCTTCTTCCAGGTGGGCGGTGGAATCGCCGGTGACTTCGCGATCTGCGCGGTGCCGACGATCGTTCAGGATCTGCAGCGCGAGGACGTCCCGTTCTGGGGCTACTTCTGTCAGATCAGCGATGCCGTGACGAGCTACGGTGGCTACTCGGGAGCCGTTCCGAACGAGAAGATCACCTGGGGAAAGCTGGACGTGGACACGCCGAAGTTCATGATCCAGTCCGACGCGACGATCGTCGCGCCGCTCGTCTTCGCCTGGCTGCTGGGCGACTGAGTGGCGATGGGGCCCGCAGGTCGGGGCGGGAGCGCTTCGAGCGGCGCGCCGCTGCTCGTCACGGGCGCGGCCGGCTTCATCGGTGCGCGCTTCGTCGAGTCGTGCCTTGCGCGCGGCATCCCCTTCGTGGCGGTCGACGCGCCCGGCCACTTCGCCGAGCGCAAGGAGCATCGTGAGATCGCGTTCGGCCGCGTCGTCGACCGCGAAGCGCTGCCGGGCTGGCTCGAGGCGGAGCGACCGGCGCTTCGCGGAATCGTTCATCTCGGCGCATGCACCGACACGACGCAGATGGACGTTGCGTTACTCGAACGCCTGAACGTGGCCTACTCGCGAGCACTCTGGCGTTTTGCTTCGCGTGAGGGCGTTCCGTTCGTCTACGCGAGCAGCGCGGCGACCTACGGGGACGGGAGTCTCGGCTACGACGACGACGAGTCGAAGATCTCCTTGCTGCGGCCGCTCAACCCGTACGGAGAGTCGAAGCAGCGATTCGACGTCTGGGCGCTCGATGAAGAGGCGCAGGGGGTGCGTCCGCCCGCATGGGCTGGCTTCAAGTTCTTCAACGTGTACGGCTTCGGAGAGCGCCACAAGGCCGGAATGTCGAGCGTCGTGCTGCAGGGTTTCGACCAGATCCAGCGCTGCGGTGAGATGAGGCTCTTCCGCAGCCACCGTCCCGGCGTAGCCGACGGACACCAGACGCGCGACTTCGTATCCGTCGCCGACGTCATCGATGTGCTGCACTTCGCGCTCGACGCGCCGCTTTGCCGCGGGATCTTCAATCTCGGGACGGGGCAGGGGAGGACGTTCCTCGATCTCGCTCGCGCGACGTTCTCGGCGCTCGGCGCCGAGGAGCGCATCGTCTTCGTGGACACGCCGCCCGGGCTTCGAGAACGGTATCAGTACTTCACCGAGGCCCGCATGGAGAAGCTCCGCGCCGCGGGATATCGCCACCCCTTCACGCCGCTCGAGCAGGGCGTGCGGGAATACGTGCAGCGGCTTCTCCGGGGATGAGCGGAGACGATGCGGGCGCCGCCAGCCGGCGCCGAGCGGCGATCGGCCTCGCAATTGGCTTCTTCGTGCTCCAGATCCCGATCCTGTCGGACTTCACGCCCTATCACGGTGACGAGCGCTTCTACACCGACGCAGCGATCGGGATGGTGCAGTCGGGTGACTGGCTGACACCGCGCTATCCCGACGGGAGCCTGCGCTTCGAGAAGCCGCTGCTCGGATACCTCGTCCTCGCAGGGAGCTATGCGACGCTCGGGATCGACCTGCTGGCATCGCGGCTGCCGTTCCTGATGGCAGGCTCGCTGCTCGTCTGGGTGACGTGGTGGGCCAGCCTTCGCCTGCTGCACGATGGCGAGGCGGCGCTTCTCGCCGCTGCGATCGTGGCGGCGACTCCCGACACGCTCGCGCTCGCGCAGCGATCGACGCCGGATGCACTTCTCTGCCTCTTCCTGCTGCTCGGCCTCACGGGCTTCGCACTTCTGCTGAGGGACGACGAGGGGCGCAGGGGCGCCGGGGCGCTGGCGTGGCTCGGAACGGGCCTTGCGGCCGCGGCGAAGGGTGGGCTCGGTCCGGTGCTCGTAGCCTACGCCGTCGCATGTGCGGCGCTTTCGCGCGAGCGTTCCCGGCGACTTCGCAGGCTCCTCCACCCGGTCTGGCTGCCCCTCGGCCTACTGCTCGGCGTCGCGGGCTTCGGCGTCTATGCGCTCGGTCACGGCGCCGCTGAGCTCCAGCGCTCGGTGAGCGATCAGGTTGGGGGGCGGGTGCGGACGCTCGGAGATCTGACACGCACGTTCGCAGCGTACGCCGTCATCCCGTTCGAGCACCTCTCGCCGTGGGTCGCGCTCGTGGCGCTCGGAGCGCTTCGCGATCGAGGAAGCATCGCGCAGATCGGCGAGCGCGCCGGATGGCTCGCTCGCTTCGCAGCCGGCTGGCTGCTGGTGCTGATCACGATCTTCTCGGCGGCGGACGTCGTGAGAGGACGCTACCTCGCACCGGCCTATCCACTGCTCGTGATCGTGCTCGCGTTCGCGCTCATCACGATCTCGCGGCGCGCCGTGGCCGGCGCGCTGCTGCGTCGCGTGTGCGTACCCGTGCTCTGGCTCGCGGCGATCGGCGGAATCGTTCTCGCCGCGGGCGGTGCGCGAATCGACCCGAGCCTGCTCGTCGCAGGACTCGTCTGTGCGGCGGCCGCCGGCGGGAGCCTCGTTGCGGGACGAGCGGGAACGGCGTCGCATGTGATCCTCGGGCTCGCGATCACGCTGCTCGTCGTCCAGACGGTCGGCGTGCAGGCGGTCCGTACGGTCTTCTCGCCGACGCCGGTGGAGGCGATCGCCGCACGACTGCTCGATCCCGCTCTTGCCGGGGCGCGCGTGGCGCAGGTTGGGGAGTCGGCGCACCTCGCGAGCAAGCTGCGCGTCGCGACGGGCGGACGCGTACGGATCGACGGCTTCGCCCGGGGCGGTGTCGGTCCCGATTGGAACGCGTACGACGTAATCGTCTCCGACCTACCGCTGCCCGACGCCGCCGCGGCGCTCGGCTTCCGCAGCGAGGCCTGCGGCGCCGGCGCTGCAGACGAGTGGACGCCCGGCGAGGTGCGAGCGATCCTTGGCGCCGCCGATCCCCGAGCCGCGATCGCACGCCGTGCTCAGCCGTATTCGGTGGCGATCCGGGCGCGAGAGACGGGCGGCTGACGCGCTCACGCGATTCCGTGCTGGCGCCCCCACTGCGCGGTTCGCTGGGCGACGCGCTCGAGGATCGAGATCACCTTCTCGCGTTCCTGGATCTGCCGGCTCGTGTGCGCAGCGTCGAGCCGAAAGCGGGGGAGCTCTTCGCGAAGCCGGTCGAGGGAGAGGCGAAGCTCACCGACCGCCGCCGAGAAAGTCGCTGCATCGCGATGGCGTGTGGCGACGATACGACGCAGGAAGACTTCGATCTTCGCGCCGGAGAGAAGGGCGCCGGCGGGCGTCAGTGCAGCAGCGCTCGAAGTTTGCGCCGGCGCGAGAAGCGTGCCGCCTCCTGCGACGATGACGGTTCCTCCCGCTGCTCCGATACCGGCTCCGACGACGGCATGACCTCCGAGCGCGGTCAGGCCCGTCTTGAGCGCAGCCAGCCCCGCGACGCCGACGGCCTTGCCGACGAGACCGACGGCAAGAGGAGCCGCGATCCCGAGCGTGAGCGCACCGACTGCGCTTCCGGCAGCGGCGCCTGCGACGACTTTCGGATAGAAGCGCGAAATCTCGCGTCCCGAGGTCGTGAGCGCGGTGCGAAGCTCGCCAGCCTCGTGATCGGGTAGCCCGAGGAGCCGCGACGCGCGCTGTAGCGCCGTCGCACGGACACGGCGGTCGAGGGCCGGCGCGAGACCGAGCCGGTCCGACAGACTCCGCGCGCCGGCATCGAGCGGGCCGTAGGCCTCGAAGGCGGCAAGCTCGAGCAAGACCAGCTCCGGAGCAAAGGGGTTCGCGCTCCTGCGGACGCGGGAGGCGACGTCCGCGAGGGCGTTCGCATCGCCGTCGAGGACCCGAGGCCGCTCGCCTTCCGGGAAGGCGGTGAACCCGCTCGTGACGAGGGTCTTCCAGCGTGCAAACCAGCGCTTCTTGCGACCGAGCGCATCGAAGCGGCCTGTTGGCGTCTTGCCAATGTCGGCGGCGACGAGCTCTACCTCGAGACTCGCGAGGAGCGTACATGCGTCGGCGTCGAGTGCGAAGCTCGAGATGAGCGTCGTTGCGGTGGCCTCGCTCGGTGCAACGGACGCAGACGCGGCGATCCGCTCCCAGTAGGGATCGGCCGCGGGCAGCACGATCTGCCGGGCGAGTCTGCGCGCGCGCAGGCGGGCCGCCATCAGCAGCGCCGTTCGCGGAGCCAGCACGATGCACGCGACGGTGATGGCGAAGACGTGGAACCAGACGGCAGCAGGCGCGCCGCCGGGAGCGCTCGCGAGTGCGAGCTGCTCGGCGTCGGGAAATCCCGCGCCGAGCAGGAGCCGGGCGGGGAGAAAGATCGCAGCCGCGATCGTCGCACGGGCGCCGGGAGACGCCACGAGCGTGCTGCCCCACTCGACCCGGTACTCGAAGGCGACCCCCTGCACGAAGATGCCGACGAGCGCTCCGAGTGCGAAGGCGATGGCTGCGCCATGGGCGAGGGCTTCGCAGCGCGCGAGGATCGGGTCTGCACACACAGATGCGTATGCCGTCGCGTAGCGGACACGAAGTCGCGCCGCAGCGAGCATGGCGGGCGTGGCCACCGAGCTGCGACCACGCAGGCGCGCCCACGCGAGGCTGGAGCGGGTGACGAGCGCCAGTAGCGAGCGAAGCGGTGCGTGGGTCCCGGCAGGCCGCCCGGTGCGGACGGACTGGCGTCGCACGTGCACGACGCTCATCCCGGCGTAGACGACGAGATTCCAGAGGACGAGCGCCGCCACCGGATTCGCGAGTACGTGGATGCGGCGGTCGAGGCTGAGTGCGTTGCTCGCGAGACCCAGCCCGGCGGCGGCGGCGAACAGGACGAGAGCCGATTCACGCGGCGGGATGTCGAAGTGGAGTAGCCGCCGGATCGCTTCGGGCAGGCGTTCGACGATGAACGTCGCGCGCCGCAGCGCGAACGCTTCGCGATCGGCGATCGCACCGCCTGCGTGCCATGCTGCTGCATTCGTCTCGGAGGCCAGAAACACATCGTCCCCCTCGTCGACTGCACGAACGAGGAGGACGATGCGGGATTCGTCTTCGGTCACGCGGGCTCGCTGGCGGGCGGATCAGGCTCGCACGCGAAAGCTGGCTCGCCGAAGAGCGCGGAAGTCTTACGACCGGTGGCTCCGCCGGCGCATGGCCCAGGCACTGATGCCGATGCCTGCGGCGAACAACAGCGCGGCGGCGGGCTCGGGCACGGCCGACGGCGGGCGTGCGCCTTGCACCGACGACGGACTCACCATCGCGAGGGCGGGCCCTGCGAGTGTGAGGGTCGCGAGCGTGATTGCGGTTGCGATACGGCGCATGATGCGTTCCCCTCTGTAGGTGGCGGCGAGTGCAGTGTAACACCGGCCGTTTCGGGCTGTAAAGCCTGATCCCCCTCCGATCGATCCACCTGTGCGGGAGCTCTTTCCGAAGGGGCGGCCTGTTCCTGCCACGCACGGCAAGAATAGAGCCCATGAGGAAAGTGGCCAGCAAGATGCTGGCGTGGCAGAGCCGGATGTCCGATGTGCCAATGGAGCCCCGAGCTGCGGCATGCGTGCACACCGGCAGACGCGGATGGGCCGAGCAGGGCGCAGTGGAGGTGCCTTGGCGGTGACGGTAATGGCAGCGTGGCCGCCAGAGTGAGCATCCAAGCGATGCCCTGGCCGCTCGGCGGATTGCCCCGCAGGGCCACCGTCGACCCGCCGGGGTGGGCCGGGTGCCGTGGCAGGGTCCTGGCCGGCGGGGCGCTTCTCCTCGTGGCGTACGTGCTGCTGGCCGCACCCGACGCCCGCGGAGCCGGCGTGGACGGCCGCTTTGGACGGCGCAGCTCTCCTGGCTTCGTGCTCTACCAGGACGTCGGGATCGATCACCGCACCGGCTGGCGCGGCTCGGACCAGTTCGAGCGCGAGGTTCTGGCCTCGCTCGAGTCGGCGCACGATCGGCTGCGTGATCTTCTGGGAATCGATCCGCGCCGACGCATTCGGGTGACGATCTACGACCCCGTGGTCTTCGACGCGGCGTTCTCCGGACTCGCAGCGTTTCCCGCAGCAGGATTCTACGCCGGCAGCATTCGCGTTCGCGGCGACGTGCGTCTCACCCCCGATCTCACACGCGTGCTGCACCATGAATACGTGCACGCGGCGCTCGATGCCGCAGCTCCATCTCTCGTTCTCCCTGCGCTCGTCAACGAAGGACTCGC
>JADLGR010000349.1 GCA_020849175.1 Deltaproteobacteria bacterium | reverse complement strand
GGAACGGTCACGGTGCGCTTCGTGATCGAACCGGATGGGAGTCTCGCTCGCGAGTCCCTCGCAGTCGAGGCATCGTCGGGATCGCCGATTCTCGACCGCGCAGCGATGGCGACCGTCGACCGCGCCGCACCCTTCCCGAGGCCCGTGAGCGGGAGCTGTGCGATTCGCTCTCCGGTCGTGTTCACGCTGAAACGCTGGACGGCGCTTGGCGCGCCGCAGGAGTGAACTCATGATCGAGAGGACCTCGAGCATCCTCGCCGAGACGAAGGACGAGATCGCGGAGATCCTCGGCCCCGAACTCGGTACGCTCACCGTCGAACGTGTCGTGATCGGTGTCTTCTTCACCGGCGTCAGGCTGAGCAATGGCTTCGGTGGCCTGTGTGCAACGCCGGTCAAGTCCCTCCCCGAGGCTGTCTGCTGCCCGAGCTCGGTCCACGCGATGCCGCTGCCCGGACGAATGAGGGGACGAAAGGCCCGGGAGCTTCTCGACGAGATCGAGCGCGAGAGCGGCCTTCGCCGCGCAGTCGGCGTTGCGGTGCTGAACGCGCTCGCGGCTGCCTGCCGGGACCGCTGCTCATCGGCGGAGCACACGCTACTCACGGACACCGACGCGTTCGACGCCGCGCGAATCAGACCGAGCGATCACGTCGTGCTCGTCGGAGCCTTCGGCCCCTTCATCCGTGCCCTTCGCCAGCGCGAGCAGTCGTTCGTGGTGCTCGAGAAAGACCCCTCCACGCTGCGGCAGGACGAGATGCGCTGGTATCGCCCGGCGGAGGCCGCCGCCGAGGTGGTGCCTCGGGCCGACGTCCTGCTCGTCACGGGGACGACGCTCGTCAACGACACGCTCGAGGATCTTCTGGACCTCGCGAGGCGCGATGCAGAGGTCGTGATGATCGGCCCGACGGTCAGCCTGCTGCCCGAGGCGCTCTTTCGCCGCGGCGTCCGAGTTGCAGGGGGCGTTCGCGTCACCGATCCGGATGCACTCCTCGACCTGCTCGCCGAGGGCGGCTCCGGGCACCACTTCTTCGGCCGGTCGGCGCAGAAGGTCGTCCTCGTCCGGGGGTGCTGCTCGGCCGCGACAGGGCGGTGCCCGCGTGGATGAGCGTTTCGAGTACCGCCCCATGAACGGTCGGCTGCTGGCGTTGGCGGCCATCGGGGCGCTGCTGCTCGGAGGGCTCGCTGCCCGTGACGGCGACCGGCGCGTCGTGACCGACTCGGCGGGACGCCACGTCGAGATCCCGGCGCGGGTGGAACGGGTATTTGCCGCGGGAGCGCCGGCTTCGGTCGCCGTCTACGTCGTCGCGCCGGAGACCCTGCTCGGCTGGGCGCTCCCTCTCTCGGAGTCGCAGAGAGCGTACCTCACGCCGCAGGCCGCCGATCTTCAGCTTCGTGGCAGACTCACGGGCCGCAGCAATACGGCGAGCCTCGAATCCGTGATCGCGACGCGACCGGATCTCATCGTCGACGTCGGCGAGGTGGACGACACCTACGTCTCGCTCGCTGACCAGGTGCAGAGACAGACGGGAATCCCATACCTCATCGTCGCGGGACGGCTCGACCGGACGCCGCAGATGCTCGCCACGCTCGGCGATTGGCTCGGCCGCCCGGAGCGCGGCCGCGAGCTCTCCGAGCGCGCCGAAGCCATCCTCGCGGATCTTCGTGCGGGGATCGCGGAGATCTCGCCGGATCGCCGCCCGCGCGTCTACCTCGCGCGTGGTCCGAGCGGCCTCGAGACCTCGCTCTCGGGATCGATCAACGCCGAGCTGATCGAACTCCTCGGTGCGACGAACGTCGCCGAGACGACGCCCGCAACGGGAAACCCGCAGGTCTCGATCGAGCAGATTCTTCACTGGAGCCCGGACGTGATCCTCGCACTCGACCCGCGCTTCGTCGCCGCGATTCGCGACGACGCCGCATGGCGGAGCGTCCCAGCGGTACGAAACGGCCGTGTGTACCTTGCGCCGGAGCTACCGTTCGGATGGATCGACGCACCACCGAGCGTGAACCGTCTGCTCGGAGCGCGCTGGGCCGCCGGAGTCCTGTACCGGGACCGCTTCTCGGACGACATACGTCCTCTCGTTCGAGACTTCTTCTCCCGCTTCTACCACGTCGAGCTCGATCCGGAGCGCCTCGGCCGGCTGCTCGACTCGATCCACGGCCACTAGCGTGAGCAGATCCGAGTCTTCCTGGCGCTTCGCGCCGCTCTGGGGAGCGCTCGCGCTCCTCGGGCTCGCCTTCGTGTCGCTCTCGTTGGGGCGGCTCGGCATCGATCCCGGAGAAGTCCTCGCAGTCTCGCTCCGGCGACTTGCCGGCGATTTCACCGAAGCGCCTTCGCGAGCCGAAATCGTGCTGTGGAACGTCCGCCTTCCGAGAGTCCTCGCGGCCGTCTCGGTCGGGGCGGCGCTCTCCGCAGCGGGAGCTGCGTATCAAGGCCTTTTCCACAATCCGCTCGCGGCTCCCGACGTGCTCGGCGTCTCGGCCGGGGCGAGCCTCGGTGCGATGCTCGGCCTCTTCTTCTCGCTTCCGGTCGCAGCGGTACAGGGGCTCGCATTCGCGGGCGGGCTCTCCGCCGTGGCCGTGGTTCAGGCGATCGCGGCGCTCGTTCGGCAGCGAGATCCGGCCCTCGTGCTCGTGCTCGCGGGCGTCGCCGTTTCGTCGCTGTGCGGAGCGACGATTTCGCTGATCAAGCTCCTCGCGGATCCGTACACGCAGCTCCCGACGATGACGTACTGGATGCTCGGGAGCCTCGGCGCAGTGACGCTCCACGACCTGACCGTCACGATGCCTGCGCTCGTCGCCGGCGTGGTCGTCATGACCCTCCTGCGCTGGCGTCTCACGGTCCTCAGCTTCGGCGACGAAGACGCCCGCGCTGTGGGGCTAGACGTCGCGTGGCTTCGCGGGGTGTTCATCGCCGCGGCGACCCTCGTGACGGCTGCCGCGGTCTCGATCTCGGGAGTCATCGGCTGGATCGGTCTCGTGATTCCGCACGTTGCGCGCCTCGTCGCGGGCCCCGACTTCTCGCGGCTGCTACCGGTGGCGCTGCTCCTCGGTGGTGCCTTCCTTCTCGTCGTCGATACCCTCGCGCGCAGTGTCATGGACATCGAGATCCCACTCGGGATCCTGACGGCTGTCGTCGGCGCGCCGTTCTTCCTCTTCCTACTTGCACGCGGCGAACGCGGATGGTGAGCCTGCTCGAGGCGCGGGGGCTTCGATTCGGTCACGGGCGGCCGCTCGTAGACAGCGAGGTCGACGTCGACCTCTCGCCGGGGCAGGGGTTGTGTCTTCTCGGACCGAATGGGAGCGGAAAGACGACGCTGCTTCGAACGCTGTCGGGGCTCCTTGCACCGCTCGGTGGAGCGGTTCTCGTCGAAGGAGTGCCGGTCGAACGCTGGCGCCGCACCGCTCTTGCACAGGTACTCGCGTACGTCCCGCAGGCGCACGCCGTCCCTTTTCCGTTCAGCGTCGAAGAGGTGGTGCTCGCGGGGAGGACGAGCCGCCTGCACCCG
>JADLGR010000348.1 GCA_020849175.1 Deltaproteobacteria bacterium | reverse complement strand
GCTGCGCTCGGCTGCCTCCTCTCGCGCCTGCTCGAGCAGCGTCCGGTACTGCTCTTCGTCGATCACGTTCTTCGCGCGCATGATCTCGAGGAGCTTCTCTGCGACGGTCTTCTTCGGCGCGGACGACGTCTCGTCCGCGCGCGCCATGAGCGGCGAGCACAGGACGAGGACGGCCGCCGCCGCCTGTGCGCGCCGTCGCCACGGTCCTCGTGTTCGATCGAGTCGGTTCACGGTTCTCTCCCTCGAAGGCGCCTGATGGCGCGATGCTCTCGAGATCGCCCGCCGGGCCGGACGGATCTTTGCCGGCACGCCCGGACGCACGACGCACGGTATGGCTCTCCTGTGAAAGGAGAAAGCGCAATCGGTGACGAAACCGTGAAGAGACGCCGCTCTCGGGGGCGCGGGCGGCCGGGGCCACGGCCCTCGCCTCGCGCGCAGGGAGTCGGCGCTCATCGACCCATCAGAAGTAGACGTGATCGACGTAGAGACCCCGCGCAGCGAGGCCGTCGGGCTCGGGCAGCGAGCTCCAGAGTCGGACCTCGGCGACGCCTGCCACTCGCGCACGAGCGCGTTGTGAGGGTCGACGTAGACGTAGCCGGCTTCCGCGCGCATCTCGCGCGCGAACTCGAGGACGCGAGCAGAGAACGCTTCGTTGAGGCCACACCGCCGATGCTCGGGCAGCACCCGGACGTGATGCCGGTAGAGAAGCCTGCGAACCGAACCGCCGACACGAACGTCGTGGACACCGGCCGCGGCGCCAGCGTTGACCGCTTCGAGACGGGGGTGATACCGTCCTCGCACCCCTTCATTCGAGGTCCTCCATGCCCGTCCACGGCGGCAAGCTCGCGGCCCGCGCCCTCAAGAAGGCCGGCGTCGAGTGCGTCTTCACGCTCTCCGGCGGCCACATCATGCCGCTTTACGATGGCTGCATCGACGAGGGCATTCGCATCATCGACGTGCGTCACGAGCAGGCCGCCGTGCACGCCGCCGACGCGTGGGCTCGCTGCAACCCTGGCAAGATCGGCGTCGCAGCCATCACCGCGGGGCCCGGGGTGACCGATGGCGTCACGGGAGTCGCGAACGCCTGGCGCGCCAACTCTCCGATCCTCGTCTTTGGAGGGCAGGGACCGTTCGCGAATCTTCGGCGTGGCTCTCTGCAAGAGATGGATCACGTCGGCGTGATGCGTCCCATCACGAAGTGGGCCGATGCCTGCTACGACACGAAGCGCATTCCGGAGTACATCGAGCTCGGCATTCGTCACGCGGTCTCCGGGATCCCCGGTCCGGCTTTCCTCGAGATCCCGATGGACGTGTTCATGGGCTCTGTGGAATGGGAGAGCGCGCCGGTGCCGAACATTCGAACCGCTCCGCCGCGGCTCTCGCCCGATCGCGCCGACGTTCGCCAGGCGCTCGCGCTGCTCGCGCAGAGCCGAAGGCCGATGCTGATGGCCGGGACGAGCGTCAAGTGGTCGATGGCGAGCACGGCGCTCAACGCCTTTCTCGACGAGACTCGCATGCCGGCATACACCAACGGAATGGGACGCGGAACGATCCCGCCGACTTCACCGCAGTATCTCAATCGCTCGCGTCGCGAGGCGATGAAGCAGATCGATCTCATCGTCCTCGCAGGCGCACTGCTCGACTTCCGGCTCGCCTTCGGGAAGACCATCCCGCCGACGGCGAAGGTCGTCCAGCTCGACATGGACGCCACGCTGATCGGGACGAATCGAGCCGCCGACGTGGGGCTCGTCGGAAACCTCGCGTGCAGCTTCGAGCTGATGCTCGAGGAGATGAAGAACGCCGGCATCCGTCTCGACTTCTCGAGCTGGCTCGCCGAGCTGCGTGCGATCGAGGCGGCAGCAGAGAAGAAGGTCGAGGCCGCCCTCGACAGCGATGCAACACCGATCGATCCACAGCGCATGTGCCGCGAGGTGCGCGACTGGCTCCCGACGCTCGGTGATTCGATCGTGATCGGTGACGGCGGCGACATCGTCGCGACCGCGGCGAAGATCCTGCCCGTTCCGCGCGAGGGAGCGTGGATGGATCCGGGCCCGCTCGGAACGCTGGGCGTCGGCATGCCGTTCGCGCTCGCGGCGCAGGCGTCGCACCCGGACAAGCGCGTCGTGATCGTGTATGGCGACGGATCGTTCGGACTGAACGGCTTCGAGTACGACACTGCCGTTCGCTTCGGGCTGCCGATCATCGGCATCGTCGGAAACGACGGCGCGTGGGGGCAGATGATGCGCCCGCAGGGCGCCGTCTACGGCTGGGACCGCCTGCAGGGCACGATCCTGAACTTCACGCGCTACGACAAGGTCGTCGAGGCGCTCGGAGGTCATGGCGAGCTCTGCGAGCGCCCCGAGCAGATCCGCCCCGCACTCGAGCGTGCCGCCGCGTCCGGTAAGCCGGCGCTCGTGAACGTCGTGATCCGTCAGGATCGCGAGTACAAGGGCGGGATCTACGTCTAGCGACGGACCGAACGTCGAGGGCGAACGGCGCCGCCACGCCGAGAGCGCCGGCGTGCCGAACGAAGCCGCAGCGCCGCTCGCGACGCGGGGGTGCGATCCTGCGTCGCTGGGGCTCGACGCCGGCGCGCTGCAGGCTCTCGCGACCAGCGTCGGGCCCTATGCGGTGATCGACTTCGAGACCACGGGGCTCGCGGGAGACGCTCGCGCCGAGATCCTCGAGATCGGAGCGCTGCTCATCGATCCCGGCTCGGGCTCGGCCACGACGATCGAGACCCTCGTGCGCCCCTCACGCGCCGTACCGCCGGCGATCACGCGCCTGACCGGTATCACGAACGACGCAGTCGCCGGCGCTCCTGTGCTGGCCGGCGTCCGTGACGCGCTCGCCGCGCACCTCGCGGGCCGGGCGATCGTCGCGCACAACGCGGACTTCGAGAAGTTCTTTCTCGAACGCGACGTGCCGGGCGCAGCGGCCGGCGCGCGATTCCTCGATACGCAGGACTTGCTCGCGATCACGCATCCCGATGCGCCGGATCTACGGCTCGAAACCTTCACGCGGCGCCTGCTCGGCTGTGAAGAGCGCCACCGCGCGCTCGCCGATGCCCTCGATGCGGCACGGGTCGTCTCGTGCGTGGGAGTCGGCGCCCGGGCCGGAGAGCCGCGCTACGCGATCGCGCGTTCCGCGCTGCTTCGCTTCGCTCCCGACTCGCCGTGGCTGGCGCTCCTGCCCGAAGACGTCTGCGTCCGCCCCGTGCCGCGAGAGACGCCATTTCTCGCAATCGGACAATCCGCCGAGTCGGCGGTGCCGTTCGACGAAGAGGCGATCGCGGCAGTTCTCGCCGACGAGCCGCGCGGGCGACGCCATTTCCCCGGCTACCGCGTGCGCGACGAACAGATCCGTCTCGCTCGCCGCTTCGTTCGAAATCTCGCGGACGGAGGCGTTCTGCTCCTCGAGGGCGGAACGGGCGTTGGCAAGTCGCTGGCGTATCTCGCTGCCGCGATCCCCTTCGTGATGACGCGGCCCGAGAAGGCCCGAGGCGGCCCCGTCGTGATCTCGACGCGAACGAAGCTGCTCCAGGACCAGCTTCTCGAGAAGGACATCGCGGCCGCTGCACGGATGCTCGGCTGGACCGGGCTACGTGCGGTCTCGATGAAGGGCCGCGCGAACTACGCGTGCGCGCGGCGCCTCGAGCAGGTGATCGACGAGGGTCGCGAGGCGCGCATCTTTCCTGAGGAGCGCATGGCGTACGCCGTGCTCGAGGCGGCCGCACGGATCCGCCCGGGCGGCGAGCTGCGTGCCATGCCGGGCGCACTGCTGCACCGCTTTCGCTGGCTGCGCGACCTCATCCAGCGCTCCGTCACGACGCGGTCGGAGCAGTGCACGCGCGAGCAGTGCGCGACGTGTCCCGATTGCCCCTTCGGCCTCCGGCGCGCCGCGCTCGCCGAGGCTCAGATCGTGGTGGCGAACCACGACCTGCTGCTGCGCTGGCCGCCCGACTACCCGACTTTCACGCACGCGATCGCTGACGAGGCGCACGAACTCGCCGGTGTCGCCGACGAAGTGTACGCGCAGGAGGTGCGGCCCGACGAGGTGCTCGTGCGAATCGACGAGGTCTTCGGGCGGCCGAAACAGACACGCACGAGCGCACTGCTTCCGGGGCGCGAGCGGCGAACCGTTCGAAAGGATGCAATCGCGTGGCGGCGAGGAGTGCAGCAAGAACTCGTCGCCTTGGGTCGTGCACTCGCATCGATCGCCGACGAGTTCGGGACGGTTCACGTTCCCGAACGCCCGGCGCCCGAGTTCGCCGAGGCACAGCAAATGGCGGCGACGGCGGCGGCCCGGCTCGACGATCTGGCGACGGAGCTCGAGAAGATCGACACCGGCGACGAGGGCGAGAGCGACGCGGGTCCGCTGGCGCGCGCGGCAGGCGACTTCCGTGGCTGGGCGGCGACGCTCCGCGTCGCGCTCGATGGCGGCGGTGGCGACGCCGTGGCGTCGTTCGAGGTCGTGCTTCCGCCGTGGGACGCGTGGCGCTGCGTCGTGCGTCCGGTCTCGCCGGCTGCCGACTTCGATGCCCAGTTCCTGTCGCGCCTCGCGTCGTTCGCGGGCGTCTCGGCGAGCCTGTTCATCGACGGCGATGCATTCGCGGCGCTGGGAGTCCTCGAAATCGAAAGTCGTGCGCGTGATCGGCTCGAGCGCGTGAGCGCGCCGAGCCCGTTTCCGTACGGAGAGCACATGCGCGTGGTCGCGCTCGAGAGCCGTGGCGACGTCGTCGG
>JADLGR010000347.1 GCA_020849175.1 Deltaproteobacteria bacterium | reverse complement strand
GGAAGTAGTTCCAGCCGGCGTAGTAGGCGGGGAGGCCGCCACCTAGCTCGGACTCAATCGCGCTCCAGTCTCGGACGTCGAGGTCGACCTTAACGCCGACCGCCTCGAGTTGCCCGGCAATCGCCTGCGGGATCTCGAGCTGCTTCACGTAGCGACCTTGTGCGGTTGTCAGCACGAATTCGAATCCGTCCGGATAGCCGGCCTCGGCGAGCAGCTGCTTCGCCTTCTCGGGGTCATAGGGGTAGGCCTCGATGGCCGGATTGTGTCCCAACCCGTCAGCCGCGATGACCTGACCGGGCGCAACCTTCGTGAAACCCTGAAGCAGGTTCTCGACGATGCTTTCCTTGTCGACTCCGTAGTTCAACGCCTGGCGCACCTTCACGTTCCGCAGAGGGCTGTCGGCCGGAATCACGTCCGAATTCAGGGAGAAGTTGACGTTCATGATCTGGCCGATGGGACTCGAGACGACCGTGATGTCGCTCGACCCTTCGAGCCGCGGGGCGTCGTCCGGCGGGACGTTGTAGGCGATGTCGATCTCGCCGCGTTCGAGCGCCGCCAAGCGGGTCGCGTCCTCAGGGATCGCCCGGAAGACGACCTTGTCGAGGTGGGCTTTCTCGCCCCAGTAACCGTCGTACCGCTCGAGCGTCACGGAGACGCCCTCTTCGCTGCCTGCCAACTTGAACTGGCCGGTGCCAACTGGATGGGCCGAAATCGCCTCGTTACCGCCGTCCCTGATCTGCTTGGCTTGGTAGATGTAGATGTCCGCGAGGCCTACCGGCAGGATCGCGCTCTTCTGCTTCGTCTTGATGTTGACGGTGAAGTCGTCGACCTTCTCGGCGCCGGTTGCGTCGGCGATCCGCGTCCGGTAGTACGACTCCGGCTTACCGTTCAGGACAATGTCGATCGTCGCGACCACGTCATCGGCGGTGAACGGCGTGCCGTCGTGCCACGTGACGCCGTGGCGGAGCTTGAACTGCCAGGTCGTGTCGTCGATCAGCGTCCACGACTCGGCGAGCTCCGGCCGCAGGCCAGTGCCGTCCGTGGTCGCGCCGGTCAGGTGCTCTTGTATGGCGCGATAGATCGAGTAGCCTGGCGCCGACCCGTTCAGGTTGTAATTGAAGGTTGGCGGATAGCCGCCGATTCCGATGGTGAGTGTGCCACCGGACGCCGGCGCGGCGGACCCGCCGCCTGCGGGTACCGGCGTGGCGGCGTTCGAGCCGGGCGTCGGGCTGGGAACGGAGCCGCCGCAGGCTGCCAGGAGGCTGGCCGATGCGATCACCGCTACGACAACAGATGTTCTTCGCGTCATAGGTTCCTCCGTCTCCAACGCCCCGGGGTTTCGGTTCAGCCCGCAGGGATGGCCCGATCCGCTAGTCCGCATCCAGAGATCGGGGGTGGCTCTATGGCACATAGCCTATGCCACAGACAGTCACTAGCGTAGGGCGACGGACAGTCTTCGTCAACCGGTTCGGTAGTCAGGCGTGCCGGATCCGGGGATCCAGGAGGCCGTAGGCAAGATCCGTCAGCAAGCTGATCAGCGCGACTGCCAACCCCAGCACGATGACCGAGGCCTCTACGAGCGGGAAGTCGCGGGCAGCGAGCGCCTCGACCGCGATCGACCCCACGCCCGGCCACGCGAAGACGGTTTCCGTGACGACGGCGCCGCCGATCAATCGGGCAAAGATCAAGCCAATGGCGCTCACGACCGGAAGGGCGGCATTGGGCAGAGCATGGCGCACGTGGATTAGCGTCTCGCCAAGTCCCTTGGCCCGAGCGGTGCGGATGTACTCCTCGTCGAGAACGGCGAGCATCCCCCCGCGGGTCAGGAGCAGCACGTCCGCGAGAAAGGCCGCCGCAAGCGTCAGCGCCGGCAGGATCAGATGAAGCGGTGTCCCGCGCCCCGACGTCGGAAGCCAGCCGAGCTGCACGGCGAACAGGAGGATCAGCATCAGGCCGAGCCAGAAGCTCGGCATCGCCCTCGCGACGACGGAGATTCCGACCGCCGCGACGTCGATCGGCCGGCCGCGGTTGGCCGCGCTGAGGACTCCGAGCACGCCACCGAATCCAATCGCGATCAGGACGGCCGCGAGGGCCAGCTCGATCGTTGCTGGCATCCGGCCAAGCACGAGCTGCAGCGCGGGCTGCCGGTACTTCCAAGAGTCCCCGAAATCGCCGCGCACCGCGTTGATCGCGAAGCGCGCGTACTGCTCAGGGAGCGAGTCGTTGAGCCCGAAGTCCTCCCGGATCCGCTCGCGATCCTCGACGGTCGCCGTCGGCGGCGCAAGCACGGATGCCGGGTCGCCGGACAGTTGCAGCAGGACGAAGACGACAAGCGTCAGCCCGAGCAGGACTATGAGCATGCGGGTGGTCCGCGCCAGGAGGTATGCCATGTCAGCTCACGGGGTGCTCAACGGTGCTGCTCTCGATGGGGATCGAGCGTCTCGCGCAGCCAGTCCCCCACGATGCTCAAACTGAACACGGTCACGAGCAGCGCGAGCCCCGGGAGGATAGACAGCCACGGCGCAACCTGCAGGTAGCGCCGCGACTCGCTGAGCATCCCGCCCCAGGTCGGGATGTCTGGCGGCACGCCCATCCCGAGGAACGACAGCGCGGATTCGAACAGGATGATGTTCGCGACTTGGAGCGTCCCGATGACGACGGCCGTGGCGAGGATGTGCGGGAACAGGTGCTGGCGCAGGATCAACAGGTCGCTTGCTCCGATCGACCGAGCCGCCGTCACGAAGTCACGACGCTTCAGCGAGAGGACCATGGCGTGCATCGGGCGGGCGAAATCGACCCAGCTGCTCAGCGCGACGACCGCCATCACGATCAGCAGGCTGGACCCGAGGGTTGCGACGAACACGAGGGCGAGGAGGATGAACGGAAACGCGAGCTGGGCGTCGACGAAGCCCATGATCAGCGTGCCGATCCGCCCCTCCCGATAGCCGGCGATCATCCCCAGGACGATACCAACGATCGCCGCGAGCGTCGCGCCGGTGAGACCGACCATCAGCGAGATGCGGCCGCCCGCGAGGACGCGAACCAGCACGTCGCGACCGAGAGCGTCGGTGCCCAGCAGGTGGCCGTCCGTCCCGGGCGGCTTCAGCCGGAGGGCAATGTCCTGCTCCGCCGGATCGAACGGAACCAGGAGTGGGCCGACGACCGCCGCGAGCACGATGGCGGCGAGACCGAGGCTCGCAAGAAGGTATCGCGCCCGGAGGAACGGGATTCCGAGCACGCGAAGCGTTCGGCGGCCCTCCGGCGGCGTTGACGCCGGGGCAGGTGCGGCCTCGGGGCCGGCTGCCAGCAGGCTCGACGACATCAGCTCGTGGCGGGAATCGGGGCCGCGGCGGGAGGCACACCCAGCCCCTGGCGGAACACGCGAATGAAGTTGCCGCCCATCACGGCGGCAGCATCGGCCTCGCTGAATCCTCGATTCAGCAGCGCCTCCCAGACGCCCGGCAGGTCGATCGGCGTGGCTAGGCCATCGACGATCCCGCTCCAGGGCATGGGTGGGCCGGGGTAGAGGACGCCTCCGACTTCCTCGAAGAAGTCCGGGCCTAGCCCGACGTGCCCGATCCCGGCCACGGACACGACGTGCTCCACATGGTCGAGCACGTGCTCGACCGTCGCCCTGCCTTGCTCGACAAGCATCGGGCCGACGGCTGGAACGCCGATGACGCCGCCACCGGCCGCGATAGTCTTGAGTTCCGCGTCCGGAATGTTCCGGTGATACCCGCAAAGGGCGTGAGCGCCGGAATGCGACGCCACCAGCGGACGGGTCGCGATCTCGAGGACATGGCGCAGGCCGTGGAGTGACAGGTGCGAGATGTCGACCAGGATGCCGAGCGACTCCATCAGCTCCACCGCCCGGATGCCGGACGCCGTTAGTCGCCCGCGCGCACCCTCCTCGGCGCTCCCGTCGGCCAGCGGGGTCCGGCCGAGT
>JADLGR010000346.1 GCA_020849175.1 Deltaproteobacteria bacterium | reverse complement strand
GTCGACGCGGGAGGCAAGCCGCTCTCGAACGCGATCTCCTGGCTCGACGGCCGCGGAGCGCCGCACGCGCGACGAATCGCGGGGGGGCCCGTCCGCGTCGCGGGCTACGACGTCCGCAAGCTCTGGCACTGGATCCGACTCACGGGTGGCGCTCCGACACTATCGGGTGTCGACGGACTCGGCCACGCGCTCTTCCTGCGCGCCGAGCGTCCGGAGATCTGGGCGAAGACGCACTGTCTCCTCGAGCCGATGGACTACCTGAACCTGCGAATGACGGGCCGCTTCGCCGCTTCGTTCGGAACCATCTTTCCGTACTGGCTCACCGACAACCGCGACGTACGCCGCATCGACTACCACCCCACTCTGCTGCGAATGGCCGGGATCGAGCGCGAGAAGCTTCCCGATCTGCTCCCGGTCGACGCGGTGCTCGGCACGCTGCTGCCGCAGGTCTCCGCCGACCTCGGCCTCCCACCCGCGACGCGCGTCCTGATGGGCTCCTGCGACGGGCAGTCGGCGGCGATCGGCGCGGGCTGCGTGCGCGATGGCGACGCGTACTTCTCGATCGGAACGACGAGCTGGCTCTCGTGTCACGTACCGCGAAAGAAGAGCGACCTTCGCCACCTCATCACGACGATGCCCGCAGCCGTTCCGGGCCGCTACGTGGTGATGGCCGAGCAAGGGGTCGCGGGGCGCTGTCTCGAGTTCTTGAAGGACAACCTGCTCTTCCCAAGGGATCTCGGACCGCAGCCGGACGCTGTGTACGAGACGCTCGAATCCGAGGCTGCAGCGGCTCCGGCGGGCAGCCATGGCCTCGTCTTCCTGCCGTGGCTGGGTGGCGTCGCCGCGCCGAGCGACGACCCGTGCACACGCAGCGCGTTCGTCAATCAAACGCTTCGAACGACGCGGGGCCACTACGTTCGCGCGGTGATGGAGGGCGTCGCGATGAACCTGCGCTGGCTGAAGGGCCACGTCGAGCGCTTCGTCGGGCATCCCTTTCCGCAGCTCGGCTTCGTCGGCGGCGCCGCGCTCTCGCCCACCTGGGGTCAGACGCTCGCGGACGTTCTCGGCTGCCCGGTGCGACAGATGGCGCACGCGCGGCATGCGAACGCGGTCGGTGGCGCCCTGGCGGCGTTCACGGCCCTCGGCGAGATCGGGATCGACGACGTTCCGGGGCGCGTCCGGGTCGACGCCGTCCATCGGCCGGACCCGCAGCGTGCGAGGCTCTACGACGAGCGCTTCGCGGACTTTCTCGACCTCTACCGGCGCATGAAGCCGGTCTACCGGCGATTGAACCGGCCCCGGCAGGGCACGTAGGGCCTCAGGAGGCAGCATGACGACCGATGAAAAGTCGAAGGCGGGGGGCGTGTTCGCCAGCATGCACCCCTACCGAGAGGAGACGGAGACGCTCGCGGCGCTGCCCGCGAAGGGCCGGAGCCGCGACGAGGTGCTCGCCGAGCTGCGCGGCTTTGCGCGGCGCGAGGACGCCCGCTGGGAGACGGGACAGGTCTCGGGCAGCTACTACCACGGCGGCCACGATCACTACGACTTCCTCAACGAGATCTTCGCGCTCTTCTCGCACGTCAACCTGCTCCAGCGCGACATGTGCCCGAGCGCCACCAAGCTGGAAGGCGAGATCGTCGCGATGACGGCGAAGATGCTGCACGCAGACGCCGAGGTCTGCGGTACCGTCACCAGCGGCGGCACCGAGAGCATCATGCTGCCGATGCTCGCCTACCGCGAGCACGCACGGGCCGAGCGGGCCATCACGCGACCGCAGATGGTGGTGCCCGACACCATCCACCCTGCTTTCTCGAAGGGTGCGCACTACTTCGGGATCGAGCTGGTGCGCGTTCCCGTCGGCAAGGATTTTCTCGCCGACGTGGACGCGATGGCCGCACGCATCACACCCGACACGATCGCGCTCGCGGCATCGGCGGGGAACTATCCGCACGGCCTCATCGATCCGCTCGGACGCCTCTCGGAGCTCGCGCGCGAGCACGGCCTCGGCTTCCACGTCGACGGCTGCCTCGGCGGCTTCCTGCTGCCGTGGATCGAGCGGCTCGGCTACGACGTTCCGCCCTTCGACTTCCGCCTGCCGGGTGTGACGTCGATGTCGTGCGACACGCACAAGTGGGGCTACGGGCTGAAGGGAACCTCGGTCGTGCTCTACCGCGGCCGTGCGCTGCGGCGACACCAGTACTTCACGGCGACCGACTGGGCCGGCGGGCTCTACGCCTCGCCGACGATGGCAGGAAGTCGCTCGGGCGGCCTCACGGCGGCGACGTGGGCTGCGATGGTGTCCCTCGGCGAGGCGGGCTATCTCGACGCTGCCCGGCAGATCATGACCGCAGCCGACACGATTCGCGCGGGCATCGCGTCGATCCCCGAGCTCTCGATCATCGGGGACCCGACCTTCTGCATCGCGATGCGTTCGGACGCGCTCGACATCTTCCACGTGAACGATCATCTCGCGTCGAAGGGATGGCGGCTCAACGGGCTGCAGCGGCCGCCGGGTGTCCACCTCTGCGTGACGCTCCCGCAGGGTCGTCCAGGCGTCGCCGAGCGCTTCGTCGCCGATCTGCGCGAGGCAGTGGCGTATGCGAAGCACCCGCCGCAGCCGGCGGCGCGCAGCGGCGCGATCTACGGCGGCGGCGCCATGCCCGCGGGAGCAGTCGAGCAGATGATGATGGCGTGGCTCGACGAGAGCTACGAGGCGTAGCCGCCGCCCGATCGGGCCTCACGCCTCCGGGCGAACCGCGCCTCGATCCTCCGGTAGACGAAGAGCAGCACGAGCGTGGCGAGCACGAGCTCGAGCGCACGCCAGGCCGCGAGGTTCACGAGGCTGCGGCCGCCGAGCGTGCGAACGTCGGCGAGGAGTGCGCGTGCCTCGGCCGCCGCAAGCGTCATCTGCTCCGCTGCGCGCGTGTACTCCGTGACGTCGAAAGGTCGAGCAGGCTCGTCGCCGGGCGCACGCGCCTGCTCGACGAGTGCGGTCCAGGCCTCGCCCGCCGCTTTGACCTGCACCGCCGTTCGCTCGAGGCTCTGCGCGAGCGGCGCGAGGCGATCGCCGGCGCCGCCCACGTCGCCGGCAAAGCCACGCGCCTCGGCGAGCGTGCGCTGCAGCTCGCCCTGCCCGGCTTCGATCTGCCGGAGCAGCGACGACGCCTGCTCGCGCAGCTCGGCGGGAAGCGTCGCGACTGCCTGTGAGAAGGAATCGGCGCTGCGTGCCACGGACTCGAGCGATGCGCGCGCGGACTCTACCGCGGGCTGCTGCTCGAGCTCGTACGAGAAGAGCTCGGCGTTCCAGCGCAGGCGCTGCGGGAGGTCGGCCACGATCCGATTGAAGCTCTGCGCCGTCGCGTTGAACTCGCGAATCGCCTGCGCGCCCGAGTCGACGCCCTCGAGCGCGCGGAAGGGCGCCAGCGGCAGCGAGATCACCCAGTCGAGCGACCCACCGGGCGCGGTTGCGGTCACGACCGCCTGCACCGTCTCGGGAACGAAGATGCCGCGGATCGGGTGCTGCGTCGCCAGCGCCGTCACCTGCTCGTCGAGCCGCGCCTGCTGGGCCGGACTCAGAAACTGGGTGCCGATGCTCCGTGCCGCATCGACGAGTTCCTCGCTCGCCGCAATCGCCGCGTCCTGCGCGTCGCCGAAGACGTCCGCGCCGGCACCCGACACGAGATATTCGCGCTGCGCCGTCGCGAGCGCGAAGAGCGCGACGTAGGCTCGCTCGGGATCGGAGATGAACGCCGCTTCGTCCGCGATCGGAACGATCCGGATCTTCCAGAGGAGCGCGCGGCGCTTGCGCTCGGCGTCGGCGGACTCGCTCCGGATCTCGTCCGCCGTCGCGCTCACCGTCGCCGAGAAGCGTGCGGCATACCCGGCGACGTCCTCGCGGAGGTCCTCCTCGGTGAACCCCTCGGCCTGTGCGCCCCACGGCCAGAGCAGGCTCCGCACCGAAGCGAGTCCGGGGACCGAACGGCACCCGCCCGCCATCGGGACGAGGCAGACCAGCGCAGCGCAGAGCCGAAGTATGGGAACAATGGAACGGGTGGAAAGCGTGGACAGGGTGGGAGGGGTGGACAGGGTGGGAGCGGTGGACAGGGTGGAAGGCGTGGACGGGGTGGAAAGGGTGGACAGGGTGGGAGGGGTGGACAGCGTGGAAAGCGTGGACGGGGTGGGAGAGGTGGGAGAGGTGGGAGGAGCGCGCACGTCATGGGCGAGCGTAGGACGGCGTGTGGCCCGAGCGCCAGAAGGACGCGGCACCCGACGCACGACCGTCGCCGATCGCGCGCCGGGTGCCGGTCCGGCGCGGGCGCGTCTAGTGACGCTTTCGCGACGCCACGACGAAGCCGAGAAGCCCGCTTCCCACGAGGAGAAGCGTGCCGGGCTCGGGGACGACGGTGAAGAAGGCCCCGCCGAAGCTGCTCGTCGTGAGGCCCGGCGAGCCGATCGGCTGCTCGAACAGGTTGATCGCCGTCCACGCCGACGTCACGGGATGCAGCGCACGAAAGCGCAGGTTTGCGGTGAAGTCGGTGCCGTCCAGGGTATCGACGACGGCGCCGACGCCCGTGCCCGCTCCCGGATCGAGCCCGGTGACCGACGTCGAGAAGATCCACGGAGTGGCGCCGAGCCCCGTCACGGTGATACGAAGCTCGATGGCGACACTCGAATACGTCGTGCTCGTATCAGGATCCGTCCATGACGTCGTCCCCAACCAGCGTGCCGTCGTACCGCCGATCGAATCGAAGCTCAGGGCGTCCGGGCTTCCGTCGAGGCTCGCCGTGATCCAGGACGCCGCGCCGGGACCCCAGTACGTATCGATCGCAGCCGGAGAGAGGGAGAATCCAGTGAAGATCACGTCTCGCCCGGCTGGATCACCCGGGAGCATTCCGCCGAACGCGACGATCACACTCCCGCCATCCGGCGGAAACGAGGGACCGAGGACCGACGTGGCATGCGCGGGAAGCGCGGCCACTGCGATCGCGAACGATGCGAGTAGGAATGAACGAAGGAACGACATGAGAGATCTCCTCTTCGGGTTTTTCGACGACGAGGAGACGACGCGAAGCCATCTCCCCTTCCCGAAGCGGATCATCTCGTGCGTGACGGCGTGGTGTCCCTACCACGAGTGATAGAGCGT
>JADLGR010000345.1 GCA_020849175.1 Deltaproteobacteria bacterium | reverse complement strand
TGCTCCTCGTCACCTCGACCGCCGCGTGCTTCGCACGAGCGGTCGAGCGTCGTGACGCGGCAAGTAGCGCTCTCGCATCACCTGCGATCGAGAGGGACCTTCCGGGACGCCAGGAGACGGCGATCGCGCGTCAGCAGGGGAACCTGCTGGACGAGGCTCGTCGCAGCGATGATCTCGTCGGCCGGATCGCTCTTGAAGTCGAGTCCGCGGATGGCACGACAGATCTCCGGCGTGATCGGCCAGACGTGGATCGGCGCGAGAAGGCGCAGGAATCCGGCGTCGTCGAGATCGATGGTGATCCTTCCGAGCTGCGCCAGCTTCGCGATCTCCCAGAGAGCGATCGCCGAGATGCTCCAGGGGTGACAAGAGAGAAGTCGCTGTTCACGCGGGGTCAGATCTCCCGCCAGCGCGTACAGCAGAACCTACGTGTCAAGATTCGGCATCCCACCGCAGCCCTGTCGAGAGGATGTCCTGCTCGATCGTGAGCCTTCCTCGTAGCGCCCCGATCAGGGCCGCACGCTGCTTCCTCCTCGCACCTCCAGGGCCGCATGGTCGCTGCCGATTCGCGGTTCTGGTGCGTCGGGGCGGTGGCCACAGCGCGCACGCCGCGCCGGCTGCTGCCGGCCGACCGGGAGGCTCTGCCACGCGAGGTGCAGCAGAACATCGACATGGAGTCGTACCGGGTCCAGCAGGCCGGGAGCGGCAAGATTGCCCTCGAGCGCAAGCCCGGCGTGCTGCCTCCGCCGGGGAGCCGAACGGCCACGGCACGGCGCCCGAGGAGATGGAGACCCTCTCGCGCATCATCGCCGAGCTGAACGAGCGCTTCGGCCTGAACCTCAGGGCCGAGCGCCGCGTGACGCTCGACCAGATGCTGGACAGGCTCGACGATGATGCCGCGCTCGACGCTGCGGCGCGCGTCGACACGCGCGAGAACGTGCGGCTCACCTTCGACCAGAAGATCGAGCACGTGATCCAGGAGATCGTCGACTCGAACTTCGACCTGTACATGCGCATCACCGACGACCGGCCGTTCGGCGAGGCCGTCGATCTTCTGATCGACGTCGCGGACGACGGAGCCATCGTCGGAACCGAGCGGGATCAGCTCGAGAGCGACGACAGGTTCATGCGCCTCCGGGTCCAGGCCGTGCGCAACGGCCTCGGCGATCGTGCGGGCACCCGCATCGACCCGAAGTGCCAGGTCGTACAGGGCAAGACCGTCTGCGGGGTGAGCTGCTACAGCGCAGCCCGCAGCCGATGTTCCTGAAGTGGAAAGGGATGGAGACCGCGGCCGAGGGCGGCTTCCTCGTGAGGAGTGATCCGGGATCTGCGAAGCTCGGTCCGGACCGTGCACGCGAGTAGATCCGGACGCGCTTTCCCGGCGTTACCCGAGAGGAGATCGCATGACCGATGCGTCCGAGGTGACGCTCGAGGCCGCCGGGCCCGAGAACGCTTCGCTACTCGCGAATCTCCTCGAACTCTACGTGCACGATCTGGGCGAGATCTTTCCGGTCGCGATCGGAGCCGACGGACGATTCGGCTACGAGTGGCTGCCGCTCTACTGGTCGGAGCCCGGGAGGCGCTTCCCCTTCCTGATCCGCGTGCGTGGACAGCTCGCGGGCTTCGTGCTCGCGATGCGCGGCTCGCCTGCGACGGACGATCCCGACGACTTCGACGTTGCCGAGTTCTTCGTTCTTCGCGGCCACCGGCGCGACGGTGTCGGCGGGCACGCGGCGTTCCTTCTCTGGGATCGTCTTCCCGGGCGGTGGATCGTTCGCGTCTCGGAGGCGAATCGCGCGGGGCTCCTGTTCTGGCGCAGGACCGTCGATGCCTTCGCGCGCGGGTCGTTCTCCGAAACGGGTAGGGCCGGCAGCCCTCACGGGTGGCGGGTGTTCACGCTTCGGAGCGACGGGCAGGGCGCGAACGCTCTCGAAGTCCGAGGTGACGACGGACATTCGTGCGCGTGAATCTCTCTCGAGGTGAGTTCGGCTGAGCTCTGACCCTCGCACGCTGCTGCGCGAGGCGCTTCAGCGCGCGATCCGGCCGAGCCGGACGCAGAGCACGACGGCGCTGTGGGCGAAGTCGCTCCTCAATGCCGTGCTCTTCTTCGGCGTGTTCATGGTCGCGCTTCCCGCGCTCGCGCATCGCCTGCTTCCGGCCGCGCTTCCAATTCCCGCGAGTCTGCGCTCGTGGGGCGCGGGCGTCCTCGCGCTCGGCGGCATCGCTGCGTGGATCGCCTGCCTCGACACCTTCAGCCGGAAGGGTCGTGGCACGCCGCTGCCGGCCGACGCCCCGCGACATCTCGTGACGGCGGGCCTGTTCGGCTTCAATCACACCTACCGCTCCTGGAGGAGCTCCTCCGAATTCTTCCGGCGAGCGACAGCGCTCTGCGCTCCCAGCTTCTCGGCCGCCTCGCCACGGCGCTCTACTACCAGGCTCCTTTCGAGCGCCGGAGTGCCATCGCACAGGAGGCCATCGAGATGGCCTCCTGTCTGGGCGACACCACCGCGCAGGCATCGGCCATCGAGAGCCGATACTGGGCTCTCTGGCGACCCGAGAACCTCTCGACGCGCCTCGAAGAGGCGCGAGCCGTGGAGAGGTCGGGGCGTGAGCTTGCGAACGTAGAGCTCTCGCTGAAGGGACTGGTGCTTCAGGTGGCGGGCCTGGTCGAACGAGGAGATCTGCACGCAGTCGACGGCTGCATCTCCGAGTACGACTCACTCGCCAGGAGTGCCCGACGCATCGCGCACTATCCGAATCTCTGGCGTGCGATGCGAGCCCTGGCCTCCGGGAGACTCGACGAGGCCGAGCGTCTTGCCATCGCTGCTCATGAGACGCACGAACTCACGCGAGAGTACACGATCGACGAGATGTTTGCGGCACAGATCGCGATGATTCGTCTCGAGCAGGGGCGGCTGCGCGAGCTGGCGGGAAGCTTCGGCGGCCTTGCCGAGCAACACAGCGTGAACTCGGCGTGGCGTGCCGCGGTGCCCTTCGCGCTCAGCGAGCTGGGTCAGCGCGACCGTACGGCACTGGAGCTCGAGAAGCTGGCTCAGCCCGGGTTCGAGCGCCTGCCCCGTGACTTGAACTGGCTCTTTGCGGTGGCCGCTCTCGCGGTCGTCGCTGCGTACCTGAGAGACGATCGTCGCGCCCGCGAGCTGTACGGCCTGTTGAGGCCCTTCGAGAACCGGTTCATCTCGGTGGCTCCCGGCGTTGCGAACATCGGATCTGCGTCGTATTTCCTGGGTCTCCTCGCGAATACCTTCGGCGACTACCCACGAGCGATGTCACGCCTGAGTGCTGCGATCGATTCGAATGCGCACTCTGGCGTCGTCTCGTGGGAGGC
>JADLGR010000344.1 GCA_020849175.1 Deltaproteobacteria bacterium | reverse complement strand
AGGGCCATCGCTCAACGGATAAAAGGTACTCCGGGGATAACAGGCTGATCTCCCCCAAGAGTTCACATCGACGGGGAGGTTTGGCACCTCGATGTCGGCTCGTCACATCCTGGGGCTGAAGCAGGTCCCAAGGGTTCGGCTGTTCGCCGATTAAAGTGGCACGCGAGCTGGGTTTAGAACGTCGTGAGACAGTTCGGTCCCTATCTGCCGTGGGCGTTGGAGATTTGAGGAGAGCTGTCCCTAGTACGAGAGGACCGGGATGGACGCACCTCTGGTGTATCGGTTGTCGCGCCAGCGGCACAGCCGGGTAGCCAAGTGCGGATGGGATAACCGCTGAAAGCATCTAAGTGGGAAGCCCACTCCAAGATGAGATCTCCCCGGGACTTCGGTCCCCTGAAGGGCCGTCCAAGACGAGGACGTCGATAGGCCGGAGGTGGAAGCGCAGCAATGCGTGGAGCTGACCGGTACTAATCGCCCGTGAGGCTTGACCACGAGCCCGTGTCAGCGCATTCATCGCTCTTGGCCCAGGAAGCTATTCGATTTCCGAAGGCACGCGCCCAGCGCGCGAAGGCGACTACCGCCGTGAAGCGGCGTAGCGTCGGGTCCGATCTTTCTCGGTTTTCCCACCGTCCATAGAGCAGGGGCCACACCCGTTCCCATTCCGAACACGGAAGTTAAGCCCTGCTTCGGCGATGGTACTGCCGGGCTTCCCCGGTGGGAGAGTAGCGCGACGGTGGGATCTCTTCGGCGGCGCCGCACGGCTCGTGAGAACGCGAGCCCTGCGGCGCCGCTCTCGTCTTGCGCGTGCGCCGTCTACGGCGCGCCGGCCTTGGGGGTGTCGACGACCTCGATGTACGTCGCATTCAGCTTCGCGACGGTCTGATCGTACGTGACGGTCACCGTCCAGCCCGGCTGGATGTCTGCGAGGCGAACGGTCTTGCTGCCGTTCATGATCGTGGTCTTCGCGTCCGTCCAGTAGATCCCATTCTCGCCGTTCGGTCCGATGACGGTGATCGTGCCGTCGGACGGCGTGACTCGAAGAACCTTGCCTGTGACGCCGCCCGAGTCGGCCTGCTTCTGGATCTCCTGCGCGTGCGCGCCCGAGGCTCCGCCCACGAGGATCGCCAGTCCGGCGATCCACGCGAGTACGGTCCGCAGCTTCATGGGTCCCTCCTGTTCGCCGGCGGTTCGCGCCTCCAGAGCGAGCGGCGGGCGTGGGCCCGGGGGCCGGCGTCGCGTACATCCTACACCCCGGCATCGCCGCCGTGGAATCACCGATCGAGGCCGAGCGCTTCTGGCGAGACGCCGGCGCGAACGACCATCACCGTGGGCCCCGCCGAGTACAGCGGCATGCGGTGCGCGATCCAGTCGCCGTCCTTCGCGCGGTCGAACCAGAGCGAGACTCGCGGCAGGAACGGCTTCACGACCGCGGAGAGCACGGGGCCGAAGTCGAGCTCGTAGCGGACCTCGGCGAGCTCCGGACGGGTCGTGGCGTCCGGCTGCCCCGGCACGAGCCTCGCTCGCGCCTCGACGATTCGCGGCCCGCCGCGGCAGATCGCGATCTGGAAGGCGATCTCGGTCGCTTCGCCGCGCACGAGCGGCAGGAAGAGCAGATTCATTGGCGCGAGCGCGACTCGGTCGCCCTCGTCCATCGCGAGCTCCGCGCGCTCACCCGTTGCAGACGTGCAGCGAACGACACGGGCGGCGTGATCGATCTGAAGCGAGCCGAGATCGTGGCCTGCAGCGAGCTCCGTTCGCGATTCCTCGGTGAGAGGGCGAAGGTGCGCGCCGCCGTCGACTGGCGCGAGCCGGGCCGTGAGCCGGTTCGTCGCGCCGCCGTCGATGTGGATCTCGGAGAGCAGCGATACGTCGCCGTTCGGAAGCTCGGCGAACCGCACGCGTGCGTCGCCGAGGCGCTGCCCTGTCTCGTCGAGGGTCTGCGCCGCGATGTCCCCGAAGCTGCGCGGGCGGGACAGGCTGAGCGACGACTCCGCCTGGGCCGCAGGCGCCATCGAGCAGGCGGCGAGAACGAGCAGCCAACCGGCCGGGGGAAGGGGGCGGCGCATCTGGTGAGCGTAGCTGCCGGGCGTCGCGCCGTCGGCCTGCCGGCGTCGAATCGCTATCCTGATCGACGATGGCGACGGGGAGCGAAGCAGCGCAGCTCGGATCGGTGCTGCGTCGCGCCCCGGTCGCCGGTCTGGGCTGCGTCCACCAGATCGTCCTCCCGACGCCCTGGGAGGTGGGTCCGGTTCAGATCTACGTCGTCGAGAGCGAGCCACTCACGCTGATCGACACCGGCGTGCGCGACGCTCCCTCCTGGGCTGCCCTCGAAGCGGGCCTCGATCAGCTCGGATACGGCGCAGACGACGTGCGTCGTGTGATCCTCACGCACTTCCACGGCGACCATCTCGGTCAGGCGCAGCGGCTGCGCGAGGCCGGCTCGGGGGTCGAGGTGCTGGCGCACGAGCTCGAGGTGACGAGCATCGAGACCTTCGGGGAAGACCGCACCGAAGATGCCGAAGCGGCGAGCGCGCTCTTGCGTGAGCACGGCGTTCCAGGCGATCTCGTCGCGCGACAGGCGAAGCTACGGCGGCGCTGGATCGCGGAGGATGCCGCGCTGTGCGAACCGACGGCCGTCGACCGGACGGTCCGCGAAGGCGAGCGCATCGGCTTCAAGGACCTCGAGCTCGAGGTGATCCACGCGCCGGGCCATACCGCAGGACATCTGCTCCTGCACGAGCCGCGCACGCGAACGCTCCTCACGGGCGACCATCTCATGGGAGCCGCGGTGCCGTTCACGGAGACGTATTACGAGCCCGGCGCTCCGGACCCACGCGATTCTCT
>JADLGR010000343.1 GCA_020849175.1 Deltaproteobacteria bacterium | reverse complement strand
CTGGCACACAACCTGAGCCGGCTGCTGGCCGCGCGAAGGCTTTCGCGCGTCTACTGCCAGGTCACCGAATCCGGGACTCTACGGCCCCTCCAGCCGTCCGAAACTCAATTCTTGGCAACCCTGTGAGTTCCGTGGCCAGCTCTGCGCTTTCGGGAACATCCCGAAGGCTGCAGGCTTCTTGCTCCTCTCCAGTCTGCTTCCCTCGTCCCGGGGGTGCGGGGGCGGGGCCCCCGGCTCCGGCGCCCGCGTCGCGTGAGAGCGGCGCACATGACGCAGGAAGGCCCAGACCTTGCGCACGCCCCATGCAGGTGAGCGCCGGATCACGGCCAAGATCGCCTGCAGCAGCCGATCCGCGCCGTGGCCCGCACGGCCCCGATCCGCCGGATCCAGGACATCGGCCGCGAGATCGGCCGCCGAGGATGCCCCACGATCGACGATCTCCGCCCCGCCCGGGGCGGCCGGAGCAGGGGGCGATGTCGCTCCCGGCTCCTCGCTCTGCTCGATCCTGTGCCGTGCGGCATGGTAGGCCTGGCGCGAGATCCTGAACGCCTCGCACAGCTCGCTCGCCCCCGCTGTCCCCCGAGACGTCGTGCGGCTCATCGCGACGACCTCCCGGGCCGCGTAGGGTGCGCGGCCACCGCCCGCTGCAGCAGCTCGCGCTGGATCGCCAGACTCGTGACCGTCTTCTCCAGGTCCGCGACCTGCCGCACGAGCTCGCGTTCGCGCAGCGCCCCGGCGATGCCTTCGAGCGCCTGCTCGCGCCAGCCCTCGATCGTCTGCCCCTGTACGCCGAAGCGCAGCGCGAGCTGGTCCACGCTCGCCCTGCCCGCGAGCAGCGCGAGCACGGCGCGCGTGCGCTCCTCCGTGCTGCGCCGCCCCGGCCGACCCCGCCGCACGTCCGGCGCCTCGATCGTGGCCGTGCCCTCCGCCTCGCTCCGCTCGGCTCCGGCCACGGCCACGATCGACCGAACCAGGCGCTGCCTTCGACTCGTCTTCCTCGACATCTCGCCCCTCCTTCTCGGAGGGTTTCTCTACCCGCTACCTGTCAACCTGTCGAAGGCGGACGGGGCACCCGCACGCCCGTCCGCCCCGTTGAAATCCCCGCCTCCGGCTTTCTCCCGCGAAGCCTGCCAGAACACCACCGCCTCCGGACGTCGCCGGCCAGCGCCCGCTTGTTCTTCTTGCGCGTTGCCAGCCCACACCACTCCATACCCACCTGATAATGCTAGAGAAAGACATCGGGCGACCGACGCTGAACGAAGAATTCTTCCTAAAAAAGCGACTTTGCCGGTCATGGCTCGTCCTCGGACGTCTCCAGGGCCAGATGGGCCGAATCTGGCTTGACCTCGACCGAACGGGCGTGGGAAGCTCCCCTCGATGCAGGCACAAGCTCCGAGAACGACCCCGGGCCGCCGGCGGCCCGTCGGGGCTGTCCTGCTCGCGGCGTCGATCGCCCTCTCGGCGACGCCCGCGCGTTCCGGTGACTTCTTCATCGACCCCCTGCCACTGCTGGAGCCCGACGTCTCCGCGACGCTGCTCGCGCCGCCGGCGCTCCTGCGTGCTCAAGAGGCACCGATCTTCGTGCGCCTCACGAATGCGGGCTCTGCCGTCGCGCGAGTCCGCCGCGTCGAGGCGCTGGCGCGCTGGTCCGACGGGACGCCGGCGGGAACGATCGATTCAGCGGGCCCGCTTCCCGCCACGCTCGCCCCACGCCGGTCCGCGTGGGTACGGCTGCGGTGGCGAGCGCCAGGGAGCGTTCCCGCCACCGACGAGCCGATCGTGCTCTCGGCGTGCGTGGCGATCGACGAGATCGATGCGAATCCGCAGAACGATTGCGACCTCGTCCCGCGCTCGCGTCACGTTCGGGCGGAGATCCCGGTGATCGACGACTCGTTCGACCCGCCCGCTCCAGAGGCGGGGTTGCGGAGCGTCTGGGACTGGTGGACCCACGGCACCGGACGACACGCGGTGAACGGAGGCGTCGCCGAGTTCACCGTCACGCGGGAGAGTCACGCCGGCGAGTACTCCGACGCGGAGATCAATGACTACCGGCGCGGCTACGAGCGCGGCTTTCCGTGGAAGCCGGGCGTGCGGCTCGAGCTCCGAGCCCGCGCCTCCGACGACAATGGCGTCTCGGCTCCCGGAGGCCGCGGCACCCGCGGCTTCGGCTTCTGGAACCTCGGGACCGGAGGCGATGGCGCGCCGAACGGGATGACCAACGCATGGTTCATCTCCGTCTCGCCGGAGACCTTCGGCGGCTTCGGCCTGTTCGCGGCGACTGTCTTCGACCGGGGTCGGGTTGCGCTGTTCCAGCCTCTGTCGGTCGATCTTCGTCGCTGGCACGATTACGGGATCGTGTGGACCCCGCGCGGCGTGACCTTCAGCGTCGATCGCCGGCCGGTCGCCACGACCTCCGCATCACCCGGGGACGCGCTCGGCTTCGTCGCCTGGATCGACAACTACCGGCTCTCGATCACCGCCAACGGGATCGAGACGAGCTTTCTCGACCTCGATCGCGATCAGACTCTGTTCGTCGATCGGGTGACGATCTGGTCGATCGGAGCGCAGCCCGTCACGCGCTGGTGAGGCAGCCAACGAAGGCGCTCAGCT
>JADLGR010000342.1 GCA_020849175.1 Deltaproteobacteria bacterium | reverse complement strand
TCGCGCGCATAGGCCTCGAGCACCTCGTTCGAGAGCGCCACTGTCACGCGGAGCTGGTTGCCGCGGCCCACGTGCAGATGGATGCGCTCCGGGTCGGGCATGCGCGGCGCGTAGCCGGCGTAGAAGGTCGGCTCGAAGCGCTCGTAGAAGAGGCCGAACGACGGCGCGGCCGGGCCGGCCGCGTCGACCGGCGGGAGCACGGGCGACGAATCAGCCGCCTCGTCGTCGCCGTCCGCCAGGCCGGCCGCCGGTACGAGGGCGACGCCGAGAAGGACGGGAAGGGCAAGCCGGCGCAGTGCGCCGAGCGCCGTCGCAAGCATGCAGGAACCCCCCGGGAGGACGAGGCAGGGACCCGAGCAGGATACCCCGGACGTGGAAAGCACAATGCCCCTGCCGCAGACCTACTTCTAACTCCTTGGAATCGAAGGGTTCTGATGCTGCCTACACCTCTCCCATCAGCCACCAGTATCCGATGATCTGGCTCTTCGGGATGTCCGGGCCGACGGGGCCCTGGCCCCAGAAGTAGTCGTCGTAGTTGGTGACCCAGCCCGCGCCCGCAGCGCCCATCGTTACGAACTGCCGTCCGGAGGGCTCGAGGTCGTACGCCATCTGCGCCCAGGCCTGACGCACCTTGAGCGCCGGGATCACGACGATGAAGATCGGCCGCGGGAACAGATACCGGCTGAAGCGCCCGGCCGTTCCGCCCGGCGTGTCGACGCACGACGCGGTCGTCTGGAAGCCGTTGAGCAGGTGCAGCCCGTCGAAGACGTTCGCCCAGCGGTCCCAGATCGGGACGCCGCCGCTGTCGAACTGGAGCACGTTGCACGACTCGAGCTGCAGCCACTCGAGGTCTCGATTGCCCCAGCGTCCGTCGCCGGGAACGATGTCGCCGTCGTCGTGGTTCGGGTTGTCGAACGTGAAGGAGCCCGGGCTTCCGTGGCCCGTGTACCAGGCGAGATCGACGTCGTCGACGTAGCTCGCGTCGTCGCCGTTTTGCGGCGCGCTGGTCTCGCGGAAGTCGCGCTCCCACGCGTTCGTTCCCGTCCACCGGAACTGGACCGGGACACCCTGCGCGCCGAAGACCGCGCTGAAGCCCGCCGCCGACTGCTTGACGCAGTTCCATTCGTAGACGTTGAACTCGCCGCCGACGTCGAGACGATTGGTGCGCTGGACGGCCGCCGGAGTGGCTGCCGCGAGAACGGCCGAGGCGTTCACGTCGAGCGTGACGCGCGCCTTTCCGGTGAGGCCGTTGGCGTCGGCCACGGTGACGGCGAGCATCTCCTTCGAGACCGGCATGCGCGGCGCGACATCGTACGCGAGGCTCGGCCCGCCCGACGCTTCGTCCGACAGATCGGTCGTGAGCGACTGCCACGAGTACGAGTACGGCGGCGTCCCGCCCTTCACGTGAACCTCACCGCGTACGTGCGAGCCCTGCAAGACCTCGGCCTCGATCGTGGCGACCGGCGCCACGTCGATCACAGCCGGCAGCACCGCCGGAACGAGCTCTTCGCCCGACGGGCCCTTGCCGCGGCACTCCCAGTGCGGGAAGACGGTCTGCACGCGGCGGTCGAGGTCGGGTGCGAAGTAGACGAGCCGCGGTGTCCGGAGCTTCGAGCCGTCCGGGTAGTGCCTTGCGCACTCACGCCGCGCGTCGAAGGGGCTCGCGAGCGGAGCGAGGTCGCCCTCCTGCATCTCGCGTGTCGCGAAGCCGAGGCCCGTGACCTCGCCCGCCGGCGAGAAGCTCACGCGGGCCTTCGCACCCGGTCCGACCAGCGGGCGGCCGGCGAGCGTGAAGTCGAGACGCACGAACGTGTCGATCGGCTGCGAGAGGGCCGTATCGCCACTGAGCGACCGAAGGTTCAGCATCGTGTGTCCGACGTGAAGGGACCGCTCCTCTGGATTGCCCGGGAGCTTCACGTCGGCCTGCTCGAACTTTCCCTCGAGAATGGCGCGCGCCGTCCGGTCGCCGAGCGGAGTGATCTTCGCGATCGCGTCGAGGTCGAACGCACGCGCGTGCGTCTCCTGACCGTCCTCGTCGCCCGGCAGAGTCGGCACGCCCGCCCCAGCGGCCGCGCGCGGCTCGAGCATCGGAACGTCACCGAGCCGGTCGCTCACGAACGAGAGCGACCCGCCCTCTCCGCGCACGGCGTCGAGGCCGAACGCGGCGCCGAGCCGCTTCGCCTCGTCCTGCGTGAGCCCCTCCTTCGTCACCTCGAAGACCGGCAGCACGGCAGGCAGCAGCCCCGAGGGTCCCGGTGGCTTGAAGAACGAGCCCTTCAGGATGGCGAGATCGGTGAAGTTCACGATCCCGTCTCCATTCAGGTCGGCGTTCGGATCACGCTTGAAGAAGACGACCTTCATGCGGGCGAGGTCGGCAAAGTTGACGATCCCGTCGTCGTTCAGATCGGCGTCGCAGGCGTTTCCGAACTGATCACCGTCGCTGTCGATCTGTGAGGCGTTCTTCGCGCTCACGCAGTTGTCGACCGGATCGGAGACTCCGTCGCCGTCCGTGTCGGCGGCAGCCGCCGCGCCGCCGGCCGCGAGTACGAGCGCGGCCGAGAGGGCCACAGCCATGGGACGCAGCCTGCGCCCGATTCGATCGCCAAGAGCTGCGGTAATTTCCCCTCGAAACGACATGGGTGGCCTCCCTCTGCATTCGCAGGTTGCTACAGAGGGAGTGGTTCTTCGGTGTGCGCCGTGTCAACGGGCCGGTTCGAAATCAGCGCCAGCGATCTCCGCGTGGAACGAAGACGAGCGCGTGACCACGATCAGCGCCGGCGGGCAGCCACGACGAGCAGCAGCGTGGCGAGGGCGAGAAAGACGGCGGCCGACCACGCTGCGCTGTGCTGGAGCGTGGAGGCGAGGTCCGCGCCGAGAAGTCGCGGTGCGAGCGCGAGGCCGAAGTGCTCTGCGAGCGGCACGGGCCGCACG
>JADLGR010000341.1 GCA_020849175.1 Deltaproteobacteria bacterium | reverse complement strand
TGGCAGGAAGTCGTGCTCGGCGAGTGCCGCCTGCACCCAGGCTGCGACTCCCGGCGCCGCCCACACGCGGTCGCAGTAGCGCTGCACGTCGGCGGGGACGGGCAGGGCGTAGCTGCGGATGCGGCCGACGACCGGCGCGTAGAAGGCATCCGCCGCGCAGAAGTCGCCGAAGAGGAACGGACCGCCGTGCTCGGCGAGGCAGCCCGACCACATCTCGACGATGCGCGTGAGATCGCGGCGCAGCTCCTCGTGCTCGGCGAGAAGACGCTGTCCGAGCTCGGGCCAGCAGACCTCGAGATTCTGTGGACAGCGGCTGCGCAGCGCGCCGAAGCCAGCATGCATCTCGGCGCAGAGGCTTCGCGCGCGGGCCCGGTCGCGCGCGCCGGCCGGCCAGACGCCGCTCTTCGGGAAGCGTTCGGCGAGATACTCGACGATCGCGAGCGTGTCCCACACCGCGAGGCCGTCGTCGACGAGCACCGGGACTTTGGCGGCCGGGGTGTAGCCTGCGAGCCGCCGGTAGAACTCCGAGCCGGGCGTGAAGTCGAAGCGCAGCGCGACCTCGTCGAACGCGATGCCGAGCTGGCGCATCAGCACCCACGGTCGCATCGACCACGACGAGTAGTTCTTGTTCCCGATCACGAGCTGCACGGGGGACCTCCGGCCTCCGATTCTATCGTTCCCGTGCGGCATCGTAGGCGCCGGGCGGATCCCTCATTCCCCGCGCCGGGGCCTCGTCCGACCCCGAGTCTGCCGCCTTCGACCGGGCCTTGGCCGGCGGGCGGGCGATCCGATGGGGCCTTCCGAACACGCGCCGATGTGTGCCGGAACGGGCGCGAGGGGTTTCCCCGATTCGCGCATGTGCCGATTCTCGATGCGCCGTCGCTGGTGTGAGTTAGGCTGGAAGCGCATGGATGGAGGAAACCCGATGCGTATCGCCATGGCAGTGCTGCTGTCTCTGACACTCTCCAGCGTCGCCGGTGCAGAATCGACCGACCTGCTCAACAAGGCCGCGAAGGGAGCGATCGACGCCGTCCTTCCGCCCGGAGAGAAGCCGGCAGGAGAGGCCGACGCCGGGAAGGCCGCGCCGCACAAACCGGGCGATCTGGTCGAGAACCCCGCCTACGTCGCGTGGGCGCCCTTCGCGGTGGGAGCGTCGGTGACGACGGCCGAGCGAATCGAGTTCGAGGACGGGAGCGTCGTGGTTCCGGTGACGACGTCGAAGCTCGTCTCGAAGAGCGCGGACGAGCTCCGAGTCGAGAGCGTCACCGTCGCAGGCGCAGCCGCCAAGCATCTCGGCGCTGCCGATGAGACGAAGTCCGTGGCCGAGTATCCGGCGAAGATCAAGTACGAGGACGTCCAGGCCGGCCGCCTGGCCGACGCCCGAGTGACCGAAGGCAAGGAGCTCGTCGACGTGGCTGGCAAGGACGTCGAGGCGACCTTCGTCGAGACCCGGTACACGGACGACGGTGAGACGGTGGTCGAGAAGGTCTGGAGCGTCGACAGCGTCCCCGGACATACGGTGAAGAAGACGGTCACGAGAAAGAAGGGCGACAAGGTGACGCGCGTGTCGAGCGGGCAGGTCAAGAAGCTCGACGCGAAGAAGGAGACGGCGCCGAAGTGACTTCGCGGCGCTGGCAGGCGGTCCGCGATCAGCGGGCAGCCTCCGCGCTCGACGCTCCATCCGGCCGCCCCGGCCGGATGCGGTCCGGCGGTGCGGGGCGGTCTTCGGGGCGGCGCTGCGTCTCGATCAGCTCGAGCATGTTGAGCATGAAGGTCGTCGTTCCGAGTGCGACGAAGAGGACGACGAGCAGCGAGCCGAGCACGGCACGCGACCAGTGCATGGTGACTTCACCGGTGGCGGCCCACTGCGCGAGGCCCGGCCAGGTCGTGGCGAGCGCGAGTGCGAGCAGAACGGCGCTGCCCACCCGGCGCGTACGGCGCGTGAACAGACGTCCGAGCAGCCACGTTGCTCCCGAGCGCGCGATCTGACGTTCGTGTGCGAGGACGGCGATGCGGTCGGCGACGGCCGCGGCGCAGACGACGAGCGCGCTCGCGACGGCGAGCAGCCACGCGAGCAGGATTCGATAGATCATCCACTCTTCGAGGTGTCGCTCGCGGAGCCACAGCCACAGCGGCGCCGCGCCGAGCGCGCCGGCCGCGAGGGCGAGGGCGAGGGCGGCGAGCAGCAGCGGGCGCGCCGGCCGGTAGGTGACGGCCGCCTGCACGATCGAGCGCAGGAAGCGAATGCCGTCGCGGAGCACCGAGAGCTTCGAGCGGCCGACGCGCTCGGCGTACGGCATCGGCACCTCGACGAGGCGTAGCTTGCCTTCGAGCAGGACGCGCGCGCTCATCGCGGGCGTGAAGTGAAGGCCGTCGGGAAGGGGATAGAGATCGCCGAGGGCCGCGCGGCGCAGCACGCGCATGCCGCTCGCGGTGTCCTGCACGGTGCGTCGCGCGAGAACGCCGAGCAGGAACGCGAAGACGAGGTTTCCCGCGGTGCGAACGAGCGGCATCTCGCTGCCGGCTCCCATCCGCGATCCGAGCGCGATGTCGGCGCGCTTCTTCTCGAGCGCCTCGCACAGATCGGCGAAGAAGCGCGGGTCGCAGGTTCCGTCGGCGTCGAGGAAGCCGAGCAAGTCGCCGCTCGCGTGTGCGAAGCCGCACTTGATCGCGGCGCCGTAGCCGCGATTGCGGTCGAAGGCGAGCACGCTCACCTCGGGGAAGCCGCGTGCGATCTCCTCGGTGCGGTCGGTCGATCCGTCGCTCACGACGAGGACCTCGACGGCGTCTAGCCCCGCGCGAGCGCACAGATGCTCGCGCGCCGCGAGGCAGCGAGACACCGTCTCTCCGATGGCGGCCTCTTCGTCGAGCGCCGGTACGACGATCGAGAGCCGCCCCGGCATCAGGGCAGGAACTGCTCGGGGTGCGCGAGCTTGCGGGGCAGGTACTCGTCGATCACGTAGTTGAGGCCCCACTTCGCGAGCGCCTGCTGCTCGGCGCGAACGCCCATCTGGAGAAGCTGGTCGATCGCCTTCCGCCACGGCTTGTGGGTCTGGAAGAAGGGATCGTTCTTGAGCGCGTCCTTCGCGCGTTTCACGTCGACGTCCTGCAGTGGGTGCGTCGGGAGCCGATAGTCGGTGATGTCTTGCGGCGTCACGCCGAGGTAGCGGGCGTGGGGAACGCAGAAGAACTGCGAGAGGTGCGCTGCGTTGCCCGATCCGACCTTCAGTGTGCGGTAGATGTTCGAGATGCCGTACGGATCGCAGTCGACGAACGCGTAGACGGGCATCCGGCACTCGTCGCTCAGCTTGCGAATGAAGCGCCGCGTTGCGCGCGTCGGGACGCCCGCCATCGAGACGAGGATGCAGTTCGCCGTCTGCCAGAACTTGTGGCTCTGCAGGCGCTGGAACACGCCGCCGGTCTCGATGGCGAGGACGAACTTCGCGTCGGTCTCGAACGAGAGGTGCTCGACGGTCGACGGAATCGAGTACGCACCCGAGCCGAAGCGCGTGCAGTCGATGCGTTCGATGGCGCCCGTCTCGCGGTCGGGATCGAGCACGACGAGGTTGCCTGCGACCGCGCCGCCGTGCTCGTCGGGAACGAAGCGAAGCTGCTCGCGCGAGACGCCGCGCACCGAGAACAGCGCCTCGATGTCGTCCATCACGGTGTCGGATTCGGTCTGCTCGTCGAAGCGCGCCTCGTCCCAGTTCTTGCTCTGGTAGTAGGCGTCTCGCTTGGTCGCGAAGTCGTTGTTCTCGATCAGCTCCTTCGAGAGCCCCATCATGCGAAGCGTCTGCGCGAAGCTCTTCACCGTGTTGACGGTGAGGGTGCGAACCTTCTTCTGCCGCCCGATCTCGAAGTAGCCCTTCTTGTCGGAGTAGGTGACGTTTCCGAGCGCACGGACGGGGAAGGCGAGGTCGGGCTTCTTCTCCCGTCGAATCTCGCCATGGACGTCGCTCGCGGCGTCGCGGATGAGACGCACGGTGGTCTCGTCGAGCGCCTTGTTGCGCGCGACGACCTTTTCGCCGCCTGCGGCCATCGCCGCTCCGGGCGCCTTCGGCGCTGCCGGCGTCGCGGGCTTCTTCGGAGTCTTCTTCGCCGCCACTACAGCCTCCGGCTGCGCTCGAGCACGCCCTCGAGGCTCGCCACCACGCGCGCGCGCTCGGCGTCGTCGAAGCCGAGGATCTGCTGCAGGCCGATCGCGACCTGCGGAATGTACTTGTCGATGTACGCGCGCTTCTTGGCCTCGTCGGCCTCTCGCCGGCGCTTGCTGATGAAGTGCGAGACCTTGCGCCCGCACTCCTGCACGCCGAGCCGGATCTCCTTGAGAATCTCGGGATACGACGCGATGGCCTCCTTGCTCTCGGACGTGAACGGCACCCACACGCTCGCGATGTGCACCATGAGGAGCATCGGCCCGATCGGGAGCGCGCCCTTCGGCTGCTGGAGGTGGTACGCCTTCCAGTCCGTGCCCATCACGGCCTTCGTGATCGCGCAGGCGCCCTGCTGGTACTGGAGCGGGACACGGTTCGCGTAGCGGAAGAGCGTCACGGGCTCTTCGGCGGAGAGGTCCCCGCCGTACGCGAGGCCGACCTCGACGAGGAAGGGGTTGCCGCGGTAGACCTCGGGGCGGCGCGTCACTGCGGCGACGAAGTCGCTCTTCACCTCGGCGCGGAGGGCACGTTCGATCAGCTCCTCGCCGATCGGCGCGATGCAGTCGGTGGGCGGCGCCATGATCTTCGTGGCCTGGATCGCGACGTGGATGCGCTCGGCCTCGTCGCGACCGATCTCGGACGGCCGCCGCGTCGGCTGGACCTTCGCGCGCTGACAGATCTCGTCGGCGATGCGGGGCGAGACGCGCGAGAAGTCGGTGCCGAGGCAGCTCTTCAGGTTTCGCGCCTTCGTGTCGCGAAACATCTGCATCAGCACGCCGAGCTCGACGCCGTAGGGGTGCGGCTGGATCTCGGCCGTGTGCGGGGGCAGGTCGCTCGTCACGCGCGGGAGCCGTCGCTCGGCATCTCCCTCGGCGGCCTTCGGCCGCAGGTAGACGATCTCGGCGTGCGGATTCGCGAGCGAGACCTGCTCGAGATACGCGTCGACACCCTGCCGTCCGCCGCGGTAGGCCGCCTCGAGCTCGATCTCGACGCGCGTTCCATGGGGCCTGTCCCACGCGACCTCGTCGTCGCGCGTGACCTTCGGCTCGTTGCTGCGCGTGTCGATCACGAGCTCGAGGTGGTGCGCCTTCTTCTTCGGATCGGTGCGGGTGGTGATGACGACGGGCTTTCCGGTCGTGAGCAGGCCGTACATGCCGGCCGCACTGATGCCGATCCCCTGCTGGCCGCGGCTCTGGCGAAGGCGGTGGAACTTCGAGCCGTAGAGCAGGCGACCGAAGACCTTCGGCACCTGAGCGCGGACGATCCCGGGGCCGTTGTCCTCGACGGCGACACGGAAGCGTGTCTCGGCGAGCTGGACGATCTCGACGCGCAGGTCGGGGAGGATCCCGGCCTCCTCGCAGGCGTCGAGCGCGTTGTCGACCGCTTCCTTCACCGTCGTGAGCAGCGCCTTGCTCGGGTTGTCGAAGCCGAGCAGGTGGCGGTTCTTCGCGAAGAACTCGGAGACCGAGATCTCGCGCTGCTTCTTCGCGAGGTCGCTCGCCGTGGCGCGCGCGGGCGCGCGATCGGCGGCCGCCTTGCCGCGCGCCTTCATCGGGCGCGGGGCCTTGCCGCGCGCAGCCGCACTCTGCGCGGCTGCGTCGGACGCACGCGCTGCGACGGGCGCGCTCGCGGAGCGCGCCGCCGCCTCGAGACCCAGGACGAGCTGCTCCTCACCGGGCATCCGCCTCACCCCCTCGACGGAGACGCCGCGGGCATGTTCCCTCAGGAGGCCGGCGGGTCAAGCCTCGTGCCGCCTGCGTGAGGGCCGTGGGCGGTGCCGCGCCTTGCGCGTGGCCCCAAGATCTGGCCTACGACCCCATCAGCTCGCGAAGGCTCGCGCCGCGAAAGGCGCCGCGCAGGCGCGCGCGACCGCTCGCGAGGATGTGAAGGACGGTGGCGACGACCTCTGCCTCCGTCTTGCACTCGTCGCTCACGGCTCCCACCAGCTCGAGCAGCGTCACCTCGAGGCTCTCGTCATCGGGTAGAGCCCGGGTCATGCTGCGAGCCATCATGATGGCACTCATCGTCGTTTCCCCTCACCCCTCTCCCTAAGCAGAAACCGTGCCAGGCGGAGCCGCCGCACGTGGCGGCAGATCGGGCCTATCGCGACACATCCGGCCTCCCCGCTTGCACGCTCCTTGCTCTCCGCCTCCTGGGCGGCTGCACCTCTGACGAGATCCCGGCGCTGCCTGTTCGAAACCAGACACCCCGCACGTCCGGCCGCCCCGTGGCCCTGGAGGTCAGATGCCGCAGGAGGCGCTGGCGTTCTCCCGATATCCGAGAGCCTCGGCGACCGCGACCGGGCCGACGCGCGGCTCGCCCGCGAGGTCTGCGACGGTGCGGGCCACACGCAGCACACGCCGGGCCGCGCGCGCCGAGAGCCGCAGGCGCGCTACGGCACGCCCCAGGAGGGCCCTCGCCTCGGCAGTCGCGTCCGTGAGCGCATCGAGCCGGGCGTCCGGCAAGGCAGCGTTGGTCATCGCCCCCGTGGCTCGAAGGCGGTCCGCCTGGCGTGCGCGCGCGGCCACGACGCGGTCGCGAACGTCGCGGGTTCCGGGGCCGGACGCGGGCTGGTCGAGGTCCTCCCAGTGCACGCCTGGAAGGCTCACGTGCAGGTCGATTCGGTCGAGCAGGGGCCCCGAGAGCCGCGCCGCGTAGCGCAGAACGGCCGACTCGTCACAGCGACAGTCCTTTTGCTGCGAGAGACGCCAGCCGCACGGACATGGATTCGCCGCCGCGACGAGCTGGAAGTCCGCGGGGAACGCGCAAGAGGAGCGCGCGCGAGCGACGATGACGCGCCGGTCTTCGAGCACCTGTCGGAGCGCCTCGAGCGCACGTCGCTCGAACTCGGGCAGCTCGTCGAGAAAGAGCACGCCGCGATGTGCGAGCGAGACCTCGCCGGGCCGGGGCGGGTTTCCGCCGCCGAGCAGACCCGCAAGGCTCGCGGAGTGGTGCGGCGCGCGCAGCGGCCGATCGGTCACGATCGGGCATTGCGCATCGAGCCGGCCGGCAGCGCCGTGGATGCGCGTCGCTTCGAGCGCCTCCTCGAACGAGAGCGGCGGCAGAAGGCCTGGAAGGCGCCTTGCGAGCATCGTCTTGCCGCAGCCGGGAGGCCCCCGAAGCAGCAGCGCGTGGCCACCCGCGGCTGCGACCTCGACCGCACGCCGGGCTGCCTCCTGCCCGCGCACGTCGGCGAGGTCGAGGGCGGGATCGGCTGAGAGCGCCGGAAGGTGCGGAGGTGCGGCGGCACGGAGCCGCTCCGCGCCATCGAGATGACGGACGACCTGTGCGAGGTCGGCCGCGGGCAGGATCTCGACTCCCGGAGCGAGAGCGGCCTCGGCCGTGCCGGCGGCGGGTACGACGACGCACCGGCAGCCCCCGTCTCGCAGCGCGAGTACGAGCGCGAGGAGCCCGGGCACGGGTCGAAGTCGTCCGTCGAGCGCCAGCTCGCCGGCGAACCCGACACGGGTCAGTCGTTCCTCGTTACCGGAGGAGCTCGCCGTCAGGATGGCCACCGCGATCGGCAGGTCGAGCCCCGCGCCATGCTTGCGCAGACTCGCCGGCGCAAGGTTCACGGTCACCCGGCGGTCGGGAAAGACGCGGCCGGTCGAGACGATCGCCGCGCGCACACGCGCCACGCTCTCGCGAACGGCGGCCTCGGGCAGCCCGACGATCTCGACGCGCGGGAGCTGCGAGCTCAGCCGGACTTCGACTTCGACGAGCACACCCTCGACGCCGTGCAACGCTGCGCCGATGACGCGCGACATGGTCGATCCTGTGGGACCACGGATCGGGGTGTGCAGGAATAGGCAAGGAGTTGAAGGCAGGGCCCGGCGTCCCGGAACCCTGCCTTCCACTCTTGAAAAGCCCCGCCAGGAGGGGCTCCACCTGTTTAGTGGCGTCGTGCGCCGAAAAGTGTCAACCGGACTCCCCAAAATGGGGGATGGCGCCGGCGAGGCGCGCTGCGGGGCCGGGTGGCGGGCGGCCACGCTGCGTGGCGTCCTTGGAGCCGGCGAGAGGCCCGCTCGTCTATACTGGTGCGCCTGCCGAGTGCCGGGGGATCTGCATCCATGCCCGCCGCCTGCCTCGCGATCACCCCGCGCACGAGATGGGCACTCGTGGTTGTCGCTGCGCTGCTGGCCCCGAGCGCCAGTACGGCCGCTCCGGCAGCGTCGCCTGGCGAGCCGGTGCGCGTGGTGCTCCAGTCTCCACGCCCGGGCGAAGCAGTCGAGAACCGCGTTCACGTGGCGCCCGTGCAGGGAAGCGCGGTCTCGAGCGGCGAGCGGCCATCCCGGTTCGACGTGATGATCGTCGTCGATGTCTCGGCGTCGACGCGCTGTGCGAGCGGCATCGACGTCAACCGCGACGGGCAGCTCGGGCTCAACCCGCAGCTCGAGCTGCTGCCGCCAGGAACCTACCCCGAGGACTCGTGCAACACCGATCCGGGAGACTCGGTGCTCGCTGCCGAGGTGGCCGGTGCACGTCGCCTGCTCGAGACCCTCGACGCCGGGCGAGTACGCGTGGGGCTGATCACCTTCTCGGGCGACGTCGACAGGGAGACGGGAAAGCGCCTCGATCCAGGCCAGGCCGATGCCTGGCTCCAGGTGCCGCTCACCGAGGACTACGCGCAGGTGAGCCGCGCGCTCGATGACGTGCTCGTCCGCGGTCCGCACGGTGCAACGAACTTCTCCGCAGGGCTGCGGCTCGCGATCAGCGAGCTCGCCGGGATGAGCGCAGCGCGGAGCGTGCCGCGCAAGGACGCGAAGCGGATCGTTCTCTTCCTCACCGACGGAACGCCCACGTTTCCGATCGGCCTCGCCGAGAACAGCGATCCGGGAGACGTCGAGGCGGCGATCCAGGCGGCGCTCCTCGCGCACCAGGCCGGCATTACGGTCAACACCTATGCGGTCGGGCCCGACGCGCTGACGAACCCCGTCGCAGCGACCGAGATGGCGCGCGTCACGCTCGGCACCTTCACGCCCGTCAAGAACGCGGGCGACATCGTCGCGGTATTGCAGGGCGTATCGTTCGCGAACATCGAGGACGTCGTCGTGACGAACCTCACGACGGGAGACTTCTCGACCGACGTGCGGCTCGAGCCCGATGGCAGCTTCAGCGGCTTTGTTCCCGTGCGCGAGGGGCGAAACCGGGTCCGCGTGACGGCCCTCGCGACCGACGGCCAGCGCGGCAGCGTCGAGGTCGACCTCGACTTCAAGATGGCCGGCCTCTCGGATCGCGAGCTCGTGCGCGAGCTCGAGCGGATCCGCGAACGCAACAAGCAGCTCGAGCTCCTCGTCGAGCGTAAGCGCATCGAAGAGTTCCGCGCCCGCGAGAAGCAGCGCAAGGAGCTGCAGATCGAGTAGCGAGTCGGGTCGGGAAGGAGCGAGGGCGCGGAGCGTCCCCGTTCCGCGCCTTCTCAGAGCGGGACGACCGAGGGATCGGAGATCTCGCGGTTCTTGAGCTTGCCGTTCTCGTAGCTGGACTTGACGTCGATCGTCCCGTCGCCGTTCACGTCTTCCTCTCGTGTCGCGATCACGGCCTTGCCACCCTGCTGGACGTAGGTCTCGACGAGGGTGGCCTTGCCCGTCCCCTTCTGATCCTTCTCGATGCGCACGATGACGTCGTTGCCGTCGCTGCCGGCGGCAAAGGTCGTCCAGGTGTCCGGTCGGCCGTCGCGGTCGGTGTCCTCCTCGGAGCGAACGCGGTGCCGGCTCGTATAGGCGATCACGAGATCGATTCGCCCGTCATTGTCGGCGTCGTGCCTCTCCTCGACCAGCGAGTCGCCGTCGTAGCGGAAGAACGCGTCGTGAACGCCGTCGCCGTTGCGGTCGACTTCGCGCGTCTGCATCCGCCCGCCCGCGTACACCTCCCAGGTGTCGATCTTTCCGTCGTGATCCGAGTCGCTCTCGCGCGAGACGAGCTGGCCGTTCTGATACGTGCTCCAGGCGTCGATGGTTCCGTCGTAGTCGAGATCGTTCTCCTTACGCAGTATCTGGCCGGAGCGCACGTCGACATAGACCAGCTCTTCGGGCTTTCCGTCACGATCCGCATCCAGTGCGCGCCGCTCGACGTCGAGAGCCCGGTCGTTACCCCACTTGCCGGGCGCGACCGTGACCTTCTGCTTCTGGTAGACGGACACCGGCAGGTCGCGCTCCCGGGGCGCGGCCGGTGCGGCGCGCGGGTCGGACTGCTCGCGCAGCTCCTGCTCGGTAGGCGCCGGGCCCGGCGCCGCTGTCGCCTTCGCGGACTCTGTGCCGGCGGGCTGGTCGATCTTCCGGAGGAGATCCTCCTGGCGCTTCAGCTCCTCGTCGATCTCGCTCTCGAGTGACGCCTGGCGCTGCTCCTCGTTCTGGATCTGCTCGTCGAGTGCGCTCTCGCGCTCGCGCTCCTGCGAGCTCGGATAGCCGTAGCCGCCCGGATAGCCACCGCCGGGGTAGCCGTAGCCGCCCCGGCCTCCCCCGCCCGCGAGGGGGACGTCGCCGGTAATGGCGCTGTAGACCAACAGGATCGCGGCGCCGGCTGCGGCCCCGAACGGCCCCGCCTGACCGCCGATGATCGCGCCCATGAGCATCCCGTTGAGGGCGCTCGTTGCGCGCTGGCCAATGCTGGGCCCTGTCTGGATCGGCGCCGCCTGTGTGCCGGCTCCGGCGCTCGGACCGTTCGCCGGGTCGTAGCTGGGATCGGTCGGATCGGCGGATCCGCCGGGTGTGTTCGCGACGGGCGGCGCGCTTCGCGCAGGCGGCCCGGTCGACGAGCTGGTGGGTGAGGCGGGCGCGCCGGCGGGAGGGATCGATCCGGTCGTGCTGCACGCGGGGAGCAGCGCCAGGGCGAGGACGAGGCCGGGTGAGACGGCCTTCAGCCGGCGTAGCGCCATGGCGCGGCCTCCTCTCGGCAGTGGTGTACCACACCACCGACTGTGTTTCCCTTCGGATTCCGCCGGTTCTCACGTCGCGTGAGGGGGCGTGGCAGCCAGACGCGGGCGCGCGCCATCGCCTCGGTCATCGGCAGATCCTGCGCATCCTCGCACCGCGCATCGGCACGTTCCCGCGCCTCCTGAACCAGCGTTCGTCCTTGACTACACCGTCGACGTCGCGTATCCGAAGCATCATACGGCGGGTGCCGGGCCGGGCAGGGCAGTCCTGCGAGGCTCGTCTCGCCGAGGCGGATGCCGGGGCACATGGGCCTCACGCTGATCCGGAAGAGCGATGGCGCGCGGCCCAGACGGGATCCGCGCATCGCACTCGTGCTCGCGGGCGGCGCCGTCTCCGGCGGCGCGTTCAAGGTCGGCGGCTTGAAGGCCCTCGACGACTTCCTCGTCGGCCGCAAGGTCGCGGACTTCGATCTCTACCTCGGCCTGTCCGCGGGATCGATCCTCGCCGTCTCGCTCGCGTCGGGCATCACACCGGACGAGATGATCAAGGTGCTCGAGGGCACGAGCTCTCGCATGACACAGCTCCGCCCGGTCGACTTCTACAATCCGAACTGGCGTGAGTTCCTCCAGCGGCCGGCGAAGCTCACGTACGACCTGCTCTCGTATCTGCCGACCGTGAGCGGCGACCTGGTGCGAGGGCTTCCCGGCCTTCCCGAGGCGCTCGCTCCGACGCTCCGGGAGTTCGTGAAGGAGCCCGGCTACACGACCGCCGAAGCCGTCGCGATGGCGCTCATCGACCACATCTCGCCCAAGCGCGAAGTGCCATCCGTGACGAACCACATCCCGTCGGGCTTCTTCGACAACGTGAGCCTCGAGCGCTGGCTCCGGCGCAATCTCGAGCGAATCGGGATGCCCAACGACTTCCGCGCCTTCGAGCGCAAGCGTGGCCGGCAGCTCTACATCTCGGCCTGCGATCTCGATACCGCCGAGCGCGCCGTCTTCGGCGCCGACGAGAACGCCGAAGTCTCGATCTCACAGGCGGTCCAGGCCTCGACGGCGCTCCCGATCTTCTACAGACCGGCCCGCATCAACGGCGTCGACTACATCGACGGCGGTGTTCGCCACACGGCGAACATCGACGTCGCGATCGAGAAGGGCGCGGATCTCATCGTCTGTTACAACCCGTTCCGTCCGTTCCTGAACCGGATCGACGCGGCCGCGACCGGCTCGTCGTACTTCTCCGACGGCCGGTATCTGTCCGATCGCGGGCTCAAGGTCGTTCTCAACCAGGTATTCCGCACCCTGCTCCACTCGCGGCTCAAGCTCGGCGTGCAGCGCTATCTCGCAGACGACCGTTTCCAGGGCGACATCGTGCTGCTCGAGCCTCGCGAGCAGGACGCCCAGTTCTTCGCGCTCAACCCGCTGGCGTTCTGGAAGCGCTCCGAGGCCGTACAGCACGGCTTCGAGTCGGTCCGGCGGACGATCGAGCAGAACTTCGATCAGCTCCGCGTGGTCTTCGCGCGCTACGGGCTCGACCTCAACCGGACCGTCGCGCGCCGAAAGGCCGAGCGTGCCCGGGCGACCCGGGGCTGGAGTGGGGCCGTCGAGGCGGCGGCCGAGACAGCCGAGCCCGCGCTCCGTCTCGTTTCCGAGCAGGGCTGACCCGATCCGCAAGGGGGTTGCCCCGAGGGGAACTTACCTGCCGGTATTGCCCCGGGGGCACGGTGCGCTATAGTCGGGCCTATTCCCGATGGCAGCCCTGAATCAGACCGGATTCGGCTCGTACTGCGGCGTGGGGATCTCTCCGGGCACGGCGAGTGGCGGCAATGTGCACGTTGATTCTGCTCCACCGCTGTGTCGAGGGTGCTCCGCTCGTCGTGGCTGCGAACCGCGACGAGTACCTCGACCGTCCTGCCGCCGCCCCGGCGCTGCTCGCGACGGACGGCCTGAGGGTGGTCGCCCCGCTCGACCTCCGCGCCGGAGGGACCTGGCTCGGCGTGAACGAGGCCGGCCTCTTCGCAGCGCTCACGAACCGGCCCGTCCGCCACCCCGATCCGTCACGCCGCTCGCGGGGCCTGCTCGTTCTCGATGCGCTCGGCGAGGCCAGTGCGGCAGCGGCAGCCTCTCGACTGCGCTCACTCGCGCCCGGGCGCTACAACCCGTTCAACCTGGTGGTCGCTGACCGCAACGACGCGTTCACGATCGTCTACGGCGAGGCCGTTCGCACCGAGGCGCTGCCTGCCGGCGTGCACGTCGTTGGCAACGCCGACCCGCTCGCATCCGACGTGCCGAAGGTGGCGCGTCTTCGCGCACGGGCGCGAGGCGTGAGTGAATGCTCTGCGGAGCACGTGCTCGACGCACTCGGCGAGATCTGCCGGAGCCACGACGGCGGCGACGCGCCGCTCGAGAGCACCTGCATCCACACGCCGTCGTATGGAACGCGGAGCTCGACGCTCCTGCGCCTTGGGGATCGCCCGGGCGCGGACGCGCTGCGTTTCGCGAGCGGAGCGCCGTGCTCCGCACGCTACGAGGACTTCAGCCACCTCCTGGGCGCGCTCGATCGTACGATCGCCGCGCGGCCGGGACCCCGAATCGCGAGGACAGCGAGTTGAGGCGAATCGGAAGCAACATTCGGAAGCAGAACGCGGACCCCAGGGTCAATCGGCCCACCCGCAACATCATCCGCTACTCCGACACGGAGCCCCCGCGCAACGACTACCCGCGCAGGATCGTCTCGCCGCCCCGTCCGAGGGCGTGCTGCACCGACGAGAACCGCACGATGGTCGGTAAGGTGCAGGAAGTCGACGGGTTCAAGTTCTGTTACAAGATCTGTGGAACCTGCGGGCACGCGGTCAAGTTCTTCTTCCCGGCGGTGGAGTCGACGAGCTCGGCGGTGAAGGAATACCGCCAGTGGAAGCGTTACACCGTTCAGTGACGAAGGGGCGGCGCGTGCGCCGCGACGCGTGAGCGAGACGATGGGGCGCGATGCGCCCGGTCGGCTCGATCGGGCCTACGCCTGGCTCGAGGGGCTGATCGATCTCGAGCGGACGCCGAACGCGCGCGCGCACCGCCTCTCGCTCGCGCCGGCGATGGCTCTGCTCGATCGTCTCGGGCATCCCGAGCGCGATCTGTCCGTGGTGCACGTCGCCGGCTCGAAGGGGAAGGGCTCGACGGCGCTGCTCGCCGAGAGCGTGCTGCACGCCGCGGGCGAGCGCGTCGGGACGTTCACGTCGCCACATCTCGAGCGCTGGAGCGAGCGCTTCCGGATCGGCGGCGAGCCGGTCGCCGAGCGCGATCTCGCGCGGGTGCTCGACGAGATTCGCCCGCACGTCGATGCGCTGCGCGCTGATTCCGCGGCGCCCGTTCCGAGCTTCTTCGACGCCGCCACCGCCGCAGCGCTGCTGCTGTTTCGTGATGCCGGCGTCGATCGCGTCGTGCTCGAGGTGGGGCTCGGCGGGCGACTCGATTCGACGAACGTCGTCGATCCGGCCGTCTCGTGCATCACGAGCATCGAGCTCGAACACACGGACCGGCTGGGTGACACGCTGGCGGCCATCGCACGCGAGAAGGCCGGAATCGTGAAGTCCGGGCGCCCCGTGGTCACGGGACGCCTGCCGCCCGAGGCGGCGGGCGAGGTGGCAGTCCGGGCGGCGCAGGTCGGTGCGCCGCTCGCCGTGCTCGGCACGGACTTCGACGTCGAACGACTCGGAGAGGCGACGCTTCGCGGCATGCGACTTCGCGTTCGCGACGGCGACGTCTGCTTCGAGGTACGGCTGCCACTCGCCGGCTCTCACCAGGCCGACAACGCCGCTCTCGCCGTGGCCTGCGTTCGGCGCCTCGGCGCTCACTCGGCGCCGGCGCTCGCGCACGCGGCGCAGATCGGCCTGGGGCGCGCCGTGCTGCCCGGGCGCATCGAGGTGCTCGGCGAGCGCCCGCTGCTCGTCGTCGATGCGGCGCACACCGAGCGCTCGGCCGCTGCGCTCGCGCACGCGCTCGCGGGATCTGCGCGCGGGCGCACTCACTTGCTGCTCTCGGTGTCGTCCGACAAGCGACACGCCGAGATTCTCGCGCACGTGCTTCCGCTCGCGAGCACGGTGTTCGTGACCCGAGCCGAGCCGGCTCGTTCTCGCGATCCCGAACAGATTGCGCAGGCGATCCGATCGGCGGCGCCCCTGCTCGCGGTTCGTACCGTCGAGGACCCGGTCGCGGCGGTGCTGGCCGCGCGAAGGGGCCTCGGACCCGACGACCGCCTCGTCGTCACCGGCTCGGTCTACCTCGCCGGCGCGGCGCGGCGCGTGCTGCGCGCCGAGGGCACGGCCAGAGAAGGCGCCCGAACCAGGTCCTCGTCCTGAACGAGGGGGGTCCCCCGATCCGCGCGTCGAGGAGACGCCCGGGCCGAGACCTCGCGAAGGCCGCGAGGGGAGGGGTTCCCGGCCCGGGCGTGATGACCTGTCCTTCTCCAACTGTGGGGAAAAGCAATCGGCATGCCACGGCCGGGCAGCGGGTAAGAGCGCGGGAAAGCCGCCGCAGCGCCGCAGGAATCCTTCTCTGACGCCAGAGTCGTGCGCTCGTCCGAAACGACCCGCGCCCTGTAAGGAGTGACACAATTTGTGTCGCTCACCGGAAACGTGGCCGCAGACAGCCGCCGAACGACACCGGCCACCCGGCGTGCGCCGGCGAGAGACGAGCCATCGAGAGGTGATGCGCGTCCCGGCCGGTGGCGACGGGCTTGGACTCGATCAGCGCCGCTCGAGGAAGCCGCCCACCACCTGCGCGGCGAGATAGCCAGGGCCGCCGAGGATCATCCCGCCCGGGTACATCGACGCGCCGCCGAGGAAGAGGCCGGGAATCGGCGTCTCGCTTCGCGAGCACAGGTCGTTTGGCCGCAGATAGCCCATCTGCAGCGGCGTGTACGCGCCGTGCTTGATCGAGCCGCGCTTCATCGTCGTGAGCTTCTCCTCGATGTCGACGGGCGTCGTGTGCCTGCGGAAGACGATCTCGCCGAGGTCGGCGTAGCCTCCGAGCAGCCGCAGGCACGAGTCGCCGAAGGCCCCGGCGCGCTCTCGCCACGCAGCGTCGTAGCGCACCACCGCCTCGGCGCGGACCAGCGTCCGGCCGGGAGGCGCCATCGTCGCATCGAAGCGAGTGGGGACCGTGACGTGCAGCCACGCGCACTCGGGCTCCTGCCCCGCGTCGAGGCGGCGAAGGTGCCCGAGCAGCTCGTCGTCGGTCTCGAGGCCGCAGAAGACGATCATCGAGTCGCCGATCCTGGGCTCGGCTGCCTTCCAGACGAGATCGCCGCGAAGTCCGACGTGGAGGCCGAAGAGCGTTCGCTCCTCCCACTCCCAGTCGCGTACGGCCGGGCCGAGATCGCCCGGAAGGTGCTCCTCGCCGACCAGCCGCAAGAAGGTCTGCTCCGGATCGAGCGTCGAGACGACCGCACGTGCCTCGAAGCGCCGGCCGTCGCTGCACGCGACACCCGTGACCTGACCATCGTGCAGCACGAGGCGTGCGGCTTCGCACTGGTCGATCACTGCGCCTCCGTTTCGCAGGAGCGAGCGGTAGAGCGCGGAGGAGAGTCGGTGCGAGCCTCCCTTCACGAGCGCTGTCGAGAGCATCCGACACACGTAGAGCGGGTAGAGATATCCGAGCGGATCTTCGAGATGCAGGCCCCACATCGCCGGCAGCGACAAGAGCGCCATGCGGACACGCGGATCCGTGAAGCCGTACTCGTCGAGCACCTCGACGAAGCTCATCTCCGAGATCTCGGCGAGCCGCGTGCCGGACGCCGAGCTCCCGAACGCGACCATTTGGTCGAGAGCAGGCTCCGGGAGCCGGTACGTCATCGGGATGAGGTGCTCTTCGAGGATCGGAGTGAACTCGTCCCACATGCGCGAGAACGCCGACGCATCGGATTCGGAGAGTGTGGCGATGGATCGCGCCGACTCGGCCGGATCCTGCGAGAGCAAGAGCGCACGACCATCGCGCAGCGGAAACGCAGCAGTGACCGGAGCGCGCAGATAGCGCACGCCGAGCGCTTCGAGGCCGAGATCCTGATGCGCCGGCATGCGCTCGGCCATCATGTGATGAACGGCGTGCAGGTTGAGCCGGTAGCCGAAGTACTCGTCGGTGTTGAGGCCACCGCCGGTCTCGAAGCGCCGCTCGAGAAGGAGCACCTTCCTGCCGGCCTTCGCGAGATACGCGGCGCAGACGAGGCCGTTCGGGCCCGCTCCGATCACGATGACGTCGTACGCGTCTGCGGCGGTCATCGGCCGGCTCCCGTTGCGGGGCTCTGCTTCCACTTCTCGCCGACGCCCGCGTTGAGCGGGATCCTCGCGAGGTTCTCGAGGAACCACATCAGTGGCCGCGCGCGCCACCATTCCGCGTCGCGGCAGCCGAGATCCTCGGCGACCTCGACGGCCGCGAGATAGCCCGTTGCGAGATGCGTCGCGCCGTAGGGATGGATCGAGTTCGAGAGATACAGTCCGGGCAGGAAGCTGCGCGAGGCTCCTCCCACGACGATCCCCGGCAGCGGACGATTCGTGCCGTACTGCTCTGCGATGGCGCTGCCCCCGATCATGTTGGCGCGGATGGCCGACGGGTTGCTGCTCTCCTGATCGGCCGGCGTGTTCACGTGCCGCTCGAGGACGAGGCTGCGAAAGCCCGGCGCCGCCTCCTCCATGCGGTCCGTGATCGCATCGGCGAGCGGCTCGGCGAGCGCGGGCCAGGCGTCCCACCCCGCGAGTCTGCGCCCGCGCCAGCTTCGAGGACAAGGCGGAACGCTCACCCACACGAACGCGACGTGACAGCCCGGTGGGGCCTGCGACGGCTCGGCGCGCGTCGGCAAGAAGTAGCCGCCCATGACGTCGTCGGGAATGACGCCGGTGGCCACGCGGCCGAGCCCCGAGCGGATTTCGTCGAGCGTCTCGCCGCCGAGGTAGCCGACCCACGAGCGCTGCACGGCGGGATCCCACGCGGCGGATGCGAACTCGGGATCGCCGCGCAGCGCATAGTAGGCGCCGAAGAGCTGCGGGTCGTCGTAGCTGAAGCCCTTGATCTGTCGCGCGCGCTCGGCCCCGATGATCTCCTCGCCGACCATCTGCAAGAAGGTCGGCGCGAGCGTCACGTTCGAGATCACGGTCCGCGCGCTCACCTCGGCGCCGCAGAGCACCGCATCGCGGGAGAGCCGAACGCCGAACGCCCGGCCGTCTCGGACGAGGATCTTCTCGACCGGGCAGGTGCCCCAGACCTCGCCGCCGTGCGCAACGAGGCAGCGGACGAGCGCGTGGGTGAGCGCGTGCGAGCCGCCGCGTGCGGTGTGAACCGGCATCAGCGAGAGCCCGGCGAGATTGAGCGCGAGCGACCCCACGCGGCGGTGAAGCGGCCACTGGCCCGTGAACTCCCCGAGCGCCGCCGGCGTCGTTCGCACCTCTTCGGATTCGTACAGGGCCTCGAAGACCTCGAACCCGCTCATCCGCTGCAAGTCGTCGCCGTCGAGTGCGATCCCGAGGCGGCGGAGCAGCGCGTCCTGGAACGCCGAGAGTCGGTCGAGAAGACGTGCATTCGGCGCGCTGAACAGGAGCTGTTGGTTGATTTCGAGCGCATCGAGTGCGTTCTCGGCGAGGTACTGCGAGATCGTCGCCTGCACCGCGGCGTCGCGTGGCGAGAGGCGGGCGAGGCTCGCCTGCGTGACGGCCGGGTCGAGCGCCTGCACGCAGTTGCGGCCGTTGCGGAAGGTCTTCGCGAAGAGCACGTCGGTGCCGTACAGATCGAGGCCGAATCGCTCGAGCTCGAGATCGGCCATCGCAGGGCTCATCGCCGGAACGAGCCACGCGGCGTGCGTGCTGTGCAAGAAGCCCGGAAGACCGAGCTCGACGGTGTCGCAGTGCGCACCGCACTGGCCCCGCGCCTCGAAGACCGCGACGGAGAGGCCGGCCTTCGCGAGATAGGCGGCGGCCGTGAGGCCGTTGATGCCACCGCCCACGACGATCACGTCGTAATCGGTCATCGGTGAGTTCCCTCGCCGCCCGCGGGCGCGGCGGACACGGCAGGCGCGGTGGGCATGGCGGGCGCGGCGGAGACGGCGGGCGTGGTGGGAGGTACGGACGCTGCGGAGGTGGCGAGCCGCGTGGCGGATGCCGCGCGGCGCGTGCGGGCCTGCGCGAGGTGGGTCGTGCGATCGTTCGACCAGTGCGCGTGTCGCTGCCGCCGCAGCACGGCGCGCAGCAGCCAGCCGAGCATCGTTCGCTGCGTCGCCACGCTGGCGATCCCGGGCAGATCGTCCTCGCACAGGCGGATCGAGAAGTCCCAGTGAACCGGCTCGTGGATCGTGCCGCGAATCACCACCTCCGGCCCTTCGCGAACGACGGTGTACTCGCGAAAGTCCATGACCAGCTCCTTACGCCCGAGACCTCGCGACTTGAGCTTCACCGTTCGAACCTCCCGCAGCGCTCGCAGCGCGCGAAGCCCGTGTGGCCCCACGGCCTGCGCGCCGCCGGTCCGTCGCACGCTCCACGTTTGCGGCGAGCCGTTCCCGTATGTTACAAGTTGTAAAATAGTGAGAGACAGATTGTCAACTGCTCGATCGAGCCGGGGTGTCGCGCGTGGGCCGACGCTCCCGCCGCGCGGGCGCCAGCCGCGACGCCGGCTCCCGGCCGCCGAGCGCCGCCGGGGCCTGCTCGCCGCCGCGGGAGCGCTGCTCGGCGCGCGCGGCGTCGACGCAGTACAGATCGGAGAGGTTGCGGCGGCTGCGGGCGTGACGCGCCAGCTCGTGTACCGCTTCTTCCCGAGCCGCCAGGCCCTCATCATGGGTCTGCTCGAGGACTTCGCCGACGACCTCACCCGCCGCTTCGGCGAGGGCGCGGCGCGCAGCATTCCCGGCAGCCTCGAGGCCGTCGCACGCGTCTTCGTCGAGGCCGTGTGCGACACCATCGAGGCGAAGGGCGCGGGCCCGTGGCACCTGCTCGACTCGCGCGGGCCCGATCCGGCCGTGGCGCGGCTTGGCCGCAGGATCCTCGATCGTCTCGTTGCGCCGTGGGAGGCCGCGATCGCCGAGTCGATCGGCGTCAGCCGGCCCGAGGCCGCGACCGTCTCGCGCATGGTCGTTGCCGCTGGACGCGCCGTGCTCGAGCAGTGGCACGACGGGTCGCTCACGCGCGAGGAGGCGGTGCGGATCACGACGCGGGGCGTGAGCGCGCTGCTTCAGGGTTTTCGCGGCTCGGCGGGGCGAGAAGAGCGGCCGCGCCGGCGCCGCTGATCCGGAGCCGGATCCGGCGAGAACCCGAGGCTGCCTCGGGTTTTTCGCCCGTGTCGGGATCCGTCGCAGGAGCCGGGGGTTCCCCTCAACTTCTGCACGCCGTTGCCGATGAGGATGCCAGTTCTTCGCGCATCGTGAGCGCGGTGAACACCGGGCCACCTCCTCGAACGAAGGACTTCTCGCATGCTCAATCCCCTGGCTGCGCTCTTCTCGAACGACCTCGCCATCGATCTCGGGACGGCCAACACCCTCGTCTTCGCGCGCGGCAAGGGCATCGTGTGCTCGGAGCCGAGCGTCGTCGCCGTGATGACGCAGCCCGGCCGCGGCGACCGCGTCCTGGCCGTCGGCCACGAGGCGAAGGAGATGCTCGGACGAACGCCGGACTCGATCCGCGCCGTTCGCCCGATCAAGGAAGGCGTGATCGCGGACTTCGAGGTGACCGAGGCCATGCTCCGCCACTTCATCCGCAAGGCGCACAACCGCTCGCGCCTCGTGCGCCCGCGCGCCGTGATCTGCGTTCCGCCGTGCATCACAAGCGTCGAGAAGCGAGCAGTGCGCGAGTCGGCGCTCTCGGCCGGTGCGCGCGAGGTGTATCTCATCGAGGAGCCGATGGCGGCCGCGATCGGCGCGGGGCTCGACGTGACCGCCGCCACCGGCAACATGATCGTCGACATCGGCGGCGGGACGACCGACGTCGCGGTGATCTCGCTCTCGGGGATCGTGGCCTCGATGTCCGTTCGATGCGCCGGTGACAAGATGGACGAGGCCATCGTCCAGTACGTCAAGCGCAAGTACAACATGCTGATCGGCGAGCGGACGGCCGAGCAGATCAAGGTGACGATCGGCGCAGCGTCGCCGCACACCAAGACCGCGACGATGGAGATCAAGGGTCGCGATCTCGTGAGCGGAATCCCGAAGGTCGTCGTCACGTCGAGCGAGGAAGTCCGCGAGTCGCTGATCGAGCCGGTCCACTCGATCGTCGAGGTCGTGCTCCAGACGCTCGAGCGAACGCCGCCCGAGCTCGCCGCCGACATCGTCGACCGCGGCATCATGCTCGTGGGCGGTGGCTCGCTACTCCGTAACCTCGATCACCTGCTGCGACAGGAGACGAAGCTCCCGATCCTGCGGGGCGAGGATCCGTTCACTGCGGTGGCGACGGGCGCAGGCAAGCTGCTCGACAATCTCGAGCTGCTGCGCGACGTGGCGATGGGGTAGGCCCCACGCGGAGTGCGGCGCTCCTCAGCGCCCGCTCCTGCGCTGGAACTGATTCACCGCACGCACGTGATCGCCGTAGCGCTCCGAGAAGACGTGGCTCCCGTCGCCGCGGCCCACGAAGTAGAGCGCCTTCGAGTCGGCCGGCTCGACCACCGCACGCAGCGCGGCCTCGCCCGGACTCGCGATCGGACCCGGCGGGAGGCTCGCGATCTGGTACGTGTTGTACGGATTCGTCGCGTCGTCGAGGTGGGCCCGGCGCAGGTTTCCGTCGAAGGCCGGGATTCCGTAGATGACGGTCGGATCCGACTCGAGGCGCATGCCGAGTCGGAGCCTGTTGCGAAAGACGCTCGCGACGACCGGGCGCTCGGCCGCGAGCCCCGTCTCCTTCTCGACGATCGACGCCAGCGTCACGACCTCGCGCTGGGAGAGCCCCTGCGCCGCGGCGAGCGGCGCGATCGCGGCCCACGACTTCGCAAAGCGGCCGACCAGGGTATCGATGATCTCGTCGGCCGAGAGGCCACGCGGCAGGCGATAGGTGTCCGGAAACAGGTACCCCTCGAGCCCCGGCCCGGCGACGCCATGTCGCACGGCGGCGTCGGGCGCGCGCAGAGCCTCTTCGAGGGGGCCGCGGTCGGCGACGCCGGCCGCGACGAGCCGATCGACGATCTCGCGCGCCGTGAGTCCCTCGGGAAGCGTCACGTCCCACGTCTTCACGCGGCCTTCGACCATTCGCGCGAGGATCTCACGTGGCCTCATCGCCGCCGAGAGCTCGTACTCGCCCCGGTGGAGCTTCGACGCTGCGCCGTCCCAGCGTCCGAGCGCCTCGAACGCGCGCGCGCTGCGGACGAGGCCCTCGGCTTCGAGTCTTCGTCCGACACTCGATAGTGTCGATCCTCGTGGGACGGCGAAGAGGACGGTGGGTCCGTCCGGGTCGCGCGGAGCGAGGCCGTACGCGACGAGGACCGCCGCGATCGCGGCCGTCGCGGCGAACGCCGCGACGCAGAGCGCGAGCGCGCGAAAGGCACGGCCGGTGCTCATGCGCCCGCGCGCTGGCGACCCAGCCACGCCCGGAGCAAGAGGCTCGCCGCCACGGCGTCGACGTGTTGGCGGCGGGCGCGCGCGCCGTGGCCGCTGGCGCGAAGCGCACGGTCGGCCTCGACGCTGGTCCAGCGCTCGTCCTGCAGCTCGACGGGTAGGCCCGTCGCGTCGCCGAGTGCACGCGCGAAGGCCTCCGCTGAAGCCGCCTCGGGACCGCGCCGACCGCTCATGTGGATCGGGTGGCCCACCACGATTCGCGACACGCCGCGCTCCCTCGCGAGCGCGCCGAGCGCCGCGAGGTCACGAGCGAGCCCGCGTCGTTCGAGCACACCCTCCGGAAGCGCGATCGCGAGGTCGAGGTCGGCGAGCGCGAGGCCGATGCGCTTCGAGCCGACGTCGAGCCCGAGGATTCGTCCACCGCGCTGGCTCGCTTCGTCCGCCTTCTTCGCCTCACGCATGGCTCCGGCGATGCTAGGGAAGGCGGTTCAAGACCGAAACCAGGACGGCCGATGAGCCCGACCGAGAGGACCTCGATGGACGCAGCCGGACGAGCGCTCCCGATCGATCCCGCATCGGACCGCCGCCTCGCAAGGGCGCAGACGCTGCGCGCCGCACTCGGAGATCCGGATCCGGGTGTTCGCGCGAGCGCCTCGCGCGCACTCGAGCGAATCGAGAGCCGCAGCGACGTCGAGCATCTCGTGGCGCGTCTTGCCGACGAAGACAAGCTCGTTCGTCTGAGCGCCGTCTACGGCCTCGGCTCGCTCGCGGATCCCGCCGGACTTCCGGCACTCGTTTCCGCGCTGCGCGATCCGATCGAGGACATCCGGGCCGCCGCCGTGCGGACGCTCGGCGATCTGCGCGATGCGAGCGTGATCGATGCCGTCGTCGAGAGCCTCGACGATCCGAGCTCGCTCGTTCGCCGTCATGCGATCGAGGCGCTCGGTCGCATCGGCGACCGGCGAGCCGCCCCCGTCCTTCGGACGCTGCTGTCGGCGCCGGATCTCGAGATCGTTCGCGAGACCCTGCGCGCGCTCGGCGCGTGTCGCGATGCCGAGGCCGAGCCCGAGATCGCACGCCGACTCGAGCATCCCGATCCGAGCGTTCGCGCAGCCGCCGTGGAGGCGCTGGGCCAGCTCGACTGACCCGTCGTGGCTCGCAGCAGCACGCCCCTGCGACCCACGGGTCGCCTCGCGGCCGATGCTCGGCTGCCCGTCTCGCGGAGGCTCTGCGCGAGCGCTCGTGCGCGATACCCTCGTCGGGCGACGGACGAGGAGGGGGCAATGCGCGAGGCGCGCGGTCGGATCGAGCTGCTCCGGGTCGGAGAGGCAGAGGTGGAGCGTGTCGTGCCGCTCTTCGACGGCTACCGCCGCTTCTACGGACAGGCCTCGGATCTCGCCGGTGCGCGCCGCTTTCTAGGGCAACGCATCGTGTCGGGAGAGTCCGTGATCTTTCTCGCAGCGGATACGGGCGGAGGCTCCGTCGACGCTCTCGGCTTCACGCAGCTCTATCCGTTCTTCACGTCGGTCGGCCTCGCACGCACCTTCGTACTGAACGATCTCTTCGTCCGCCCCGACGCGCGCGGCCGCGGCGTCGGTCGTGCGCTCCTCGAACGCGCGCGCGAACACGCCCGCAGTACCGGCGCGCGCCGCGTCGATCTCCAGACCGCGCGCACGAACACCAGTGCGCAGGCGCTCTACGAGTCCTTCGGCTACGAACGCAACGACGGCTTCTTGCAGTACTCGCTGCGCATCTGACGTCTGGCTCGCGAACGGGTCACACGGACCCCGATGCCGCGGCGGGCGATGCAGGGCGCCTTGCGCCACTTCGCGCTTCGGATCGCCCGGGCGCGCTAGCGGAGCAGCAGCTTGCTCCGGTCGGTCGTGTGACCCGCGCCCACCTTGCGCAGCTCGCGGTTGAGCTCGAAGCCGGGCCCGCTGTCGGGTGCGTGTCCGCGGATCGTGTAGAACTGGATCGTCTCCGGCGCCCACTTCGCCTCGTAGAGCGGGACGTTCGAGAGCGTCTCGCTCAGCTCCGCCTTGCGCGGTGCGAAGCGACAGACGGGCACCTGCTTGATGCTCGTCTGCCCGACGGGGCCGAGACTCACGTTCTGTCCGTAGAGCCAGCGGTAGAAGGGCTCGCGCTTGTTGGTGACGTAGGCCGCGATCGGAATGCGGTCGTCGGTGCTGCGGTAGGCGAGGTAGTACTGCACGCCCATCACCTCGTCCTTGCCATCGCCCTCGACGTCGAAGACGTCGTGGCAGTACGGCTGATTGCGGTAGGTCGGCACCTTCACGAGGTCGTCCGAGCTGGTCGGTGTCACCTGGCGCAGCTCGCTCATGTGGCCGGACCCCAGACGCGTGCAGCCGTGCGAGGTGGGCGCGCGACTCGCGATCCAGAGGTTCTGATACGACTTGCCCGAGTCGCGTTCGCCGGCCTGCTTTCGCCACTCCTTGGGAAGGAACGGCGTCGAGTTGAGCTGGCAGCGGACACCGGCGTTGTGGAAGGCGTTGTAAGCGATGCCGCCCGCGAACTGGTACGGGAACATGCTGATGAACCCGTAGCCGGGGTTCGGCGAGATGTAGTCGACCATCCCGAGCTGGCCGCGCCCGGTCGTTCGCCGGATGAGCGGCCAGATGCCGGTCACGCCGAACTCGGGCAGCCGCTCGCCGCCGTAGCTGGTCGTTCCCTCGATCGTTCCGGCCGGATAGATCGCGGTGAACTCGATCGCCTCGACCTTTCCGTCGCGCACGCGGTAGTGGCCGGAAGATGCCTTCTCGATCAGCTCCTGTGCCGCTGTCCGCAGACCGGCGTCGTCTCCGGCCTTCGACGCGTCGGCGGCCTTCTGCAGCGACGCACCGACGCCGGCGTCGAGATCGTAGAGGTCGATGCGCCCGGGTAGGGCCGCGTTGGCGGCGTCGATGCGACCCGCTTCGGACGAGAGGTTCGCGGTCGCGAGGGTCGTCTTCCACTTCGCGACGACGGCGTCGAGCGGGATCGAGACGCGGAACACGCGGTCCGGCTCGAGCGCAGAGAGGATCTCGACGGTCTTGTCACGGTAGGCCTCGGGGCCGAGGCTCGCGCGGCTCGCGGCCGCCTGCTCGACCCCCTTCGCGGCGAGTGCCTCGACGAAGCGCTCGTACTCGCGGTTGGTGGTGAGCGTGATGACCTTTGCGTCGATCAGCTCCTGATAGATCTTGCGGCGCGCGACGAGATCGTCGAGGTAGACGTCGAGCTCCTTCTCGCCGAGCGGGATCGTGACGCGAACCTGATTGCCGCGCGAGAGCTCGATGTGCGGACGCGACGGATCCTGCGTTCGCGGCGCGAAGCCCGCATAGAACGACGGCTCGTACCAGTGGAAGAAGACGCCCTCGGGCGGCTGACTTCCGTCCCAGGTGGCATCGCCCTGCGAGTCGAGGGCAGCGCGCGCTGCGGGCGCTGAAATGGACGAAGCGAGGGCGACGACGAGAGCGAGGCGTAGACCGGCGCGCATCACGGGAGAACCTCCTCGAGGTGGAGCGAGCTCGCCGCGCCGACGCCCGTCTTGCCTTCGAGCGAGGCGAGCGCAGGCACGTTCTTGAGCGAGTCGTTGCCTATGAATGGGCGACACTGGAACAGCCAGAGCCGGCCCTTCACGAAGCCGAACTCGATGTCCCACGGCCGCACGATGCCCGCCGGGTCCTTCGTCGGCTCGAACTTCTCGGTGATCGCCTTCCCTGCGGCGACGAGCTGCTCGATCTCGGCGGGCTGGAGCACGGTCGCGCTGCCGGTCGCGGGGACGATCGCGGTGCCGCCGCCGGGCTGGAGCTGGTTGCGCCACGGCGACTTGAACAGGGTCACGATCTCGACACCGGCCGGTGACCACAGCAGCGTCTCGGCCGACGTACCGTCGACGGCGCCGCCCACGCCCTCGGAGGTGGCGATCGTCATCTTGCCCGCCGCACCGTCGTAGATGTCGCCGGTCACGAGCACGCCCGACTTCTCGGACGGAACCGACTCGAGGATGACGACCGACGGCAGGACCCACAGCGGCTCGTCGATCAGCGTCTGCCGCCACGAGAAGGAGCGGAGCGAGAAAGGCGACGCCCAGACCTCCTTCAGCGCCTCGCCGATGTCGGAGAGCGACCTGCGGTTGAAGAGCGTGAGGTTGAGACCCGCACCGTTGAAGTTGTCGAGATCCTCGACGTTGGTGTCGCTGCGAACGAAGCAGCCGACCGTCTGCTCGTCGTTCGCCGGGTCGAGAAGGCCGAGCGCGCCGAGGCTGCTCTTGATGGCGTCGGAGAGCTCCTTCGCGAGCGGCGTACTCTGGATCGAGTGCCGCATCACCGACAGCCGCGGCTCGATCCATGCCGTCAGCTCGCGCTCGCTCTTCTTCGACGGAATCTGCTTGCCGAAGAACTCGGCGTACGTGCGCTCGACGAAGGCCGGGAGCGGCTCGCCGGCAGTGGCGAGCCCCATCCCGCGCAGCTTCTCCGGAACGCTCACCTTCGCCGCCTGATAGTGCGCGTGGTACGCGCCGAACGGCACGACGATCCCGCGCGAGACCCGGTCGGGGAACAGGTGCTTGAGCTCGCCGAGATAGGCGGCTTTCGGGCCGCACATCTTCCCCGAGTCGCTTCGCCGAACCTTCGCGAGATCGATCGGGAGCTTTGGTCCGAGATCGATCTTCGCCTTGTCGATGTGAAGCTTCGCTCCCGCGACCTCGAGTGAACCGTCCCCCACGCGCTCGTCGTTGCGCGTGAACTCCTCGTAGACGAGACGGTCCTGATCGGTCATGGCCGAAGCCTGCTTCACGATCACGCGCCCGCCGGGCGTCGAGATGAAGAGCACCTGCTGGCCGTCGTGTGGCACGAGCAGCTCGTAGGCGCGCGGTCCGAGGACGACGTTCGGGATGCCGAGGGCGCGTGCGAGGAGCTGAACGTGCGAGAGCACGTTGCCTTCGCCGCGGGTCAGGATTCCGGCCGCGGGCTCGAGATCGGCTGGTGTCTCGGGTAGCGCGACGATCTCCTCGCGCGTGTATCCGCCTGCCTTCGGCGCGACGCGCAGGCGGGCGAGAGCGAGGCCGGGGTTGAGCGCGCGGACGTCGGTGTCGAGCGGTTGCCCGAAGAAATCGTGCCCGGGCCGAGTTCCACCGGCTGCGAAGTCGTCGAGCCGGCGGGCCATTCGTGCATAGAGCAGGAGCGGCGAAGCGCGCAGGATGTCGTCGCCGATCCCGGCCACCTGCGGCATGAGCAGGGTCCACTGCGCCCACACTTCGGCGAAGGGCAGCGTCGCATTGGCCTGTGCCCACTCGACGATGCGCTCGGCCTGCTCGAGGCCGCTCTTGAACTCCGCGCGACCCTGCGTCGGCTTCGCGAGCAGCTCCTGCAGGGCGCCGAGCGCAGCGTCGCGCTCGCGGTCGTTGAGCAGCCCGGTGGCGAAGGTGGCGTTGGTGAGCGCGGCGAGGATCTGGAGGCCCTGCCGCGCCGTCATGGCGTTGCCCGACTCGAGGAGCGCCGTGCCCCTGCGATTCAAGACGGCGCCCGCAGTGATGTCGAGATCGATGAGCCGGCGAGCGTCGGCGGGGGACGCCTTCTTCGCGGCGACGGCCTGCCGCGCGGTCAGCATGATCTGCGCGAGCGCTGAGATCGCCTCGACGGGATCCGTGTTGGGTCCGGGAACCAGCGCGCGAAGCTGACCGCGAAGCGCCTCGTCCTGGATCGCTCCGATCTGCGGATCGAGCGCCTTCTCGTCGATGCTCGTGAGCCTCACGATCTCGGCGATGAGGCGATCGATCTCGCTGCGCTCGGCTCCCTGCGGAAGCTTGTCGCGGTACTCCTCGAGTCGTGAGATGAGCCCGGCAGAGAGCTGATTGTGGACCGAGTCCTTGAGCGGTTTGAAGCGCGGATCCATCGACTCGATGCGCGTGGCCATCGCGCGCACCTGCTGGATCTGGCCGATGTCACTACGGACGAAGAAGCGCTTCTGGAGCTCGTAAGCGAGCAGGAAGTGCCGCGCTTCGTCGAACTCGGGCGAGGCCAGATAGCGCTCGAACAGCTTCGGCGCCGCGGGCGCCTCTTCTTCGGAGCTCGCGAGGCCGCGGAAGGCCCGGAGCTGCGCGAGCTTGTGCCGGGGATTGGTTTCGGTGAAGTACTTCTCGAGGACGTAACCACGGACGAGATCGTTGTGATCCGGGTAGGAGCCCCACTCGTACACGTCGCGTGAGAAGATGTTGCCGATGTAGACGCGCTGCTTCGCGAGCGCCTCGCCCCACGGCGCCCTGTAGGCCGCGCAGAAGATCGGGTTCTCGCAGGCCGCGCCGAGCGCGCCGCTCGCGCTGCGAATCGGCCGCTTGGTCCCGTTCGGGCACACGCAGGTGTTCTCGGTGTAGGGACCCTTGAGCTTGGTGAGCGAGAGCGAGAAGTTCTGTTGGAGGTCTCGCTCCTGCGCCGCCGTCAGCTCGGGCGCCTGGAGCGCGCTCGCGGCGCGTACGAGCGCGAGCGACGCCGCGAGCGCGAGGCTGGATCGGACGAGCCGTCCATGCCGTGCCCATCGCGTCGCACCGATTCGTCCGATCGCCGTTCTCACCATCATGCTCGGCCCCCCCCAACCGCTCGGGCGTCCCTACGGTATACGCCCCGATGCCCTTCGGGCTATCCTCGCGCGCCGCGATGGGAGCATGGGTGGAAGCCGGGCGAACGCTCGTGGCCGCTGCGGTCCTGGCCGCCGGCCTCGGTCCGGCGGCGTGGGCGCAGTCGGCTCCGGCTACGCCGCCTCGCACGGAGGAGTCGCGCGCCTATCTGGCCCGGATCGAGCCGTCGGAGTCGCTCCAGGGCCAGCTCGATGGCTTCGTCGAGGCCCGGCTCGCGAGCGACCCGGAGCTTCGGCGCGCGTCGCTGCGTGCTGCGGTCCTCGATCTCGGCGGCGCCGGTGGGCCGCGGCTTGCCCACTGGCATGGTGACGCTCCGGTCTATCCCGCGAGCGTCGTCAAGTTCGTGTATCTGATGGCGGCCTACGCGTTCCAGCAGGACGGCAGGCTCCAGATCGACGAGCCGCTCGATCGCGCGCTCGAGCAGATGATCCGGGTGAGCAGCAACCGGGCCACGCAGGAGGTCTTCGCACGCCTGACCGGAGCACTCCCCGGTCCATCGCTACCACCGGGGCCCTACGCCGAGTTTCGCGAGCGACGGCTGGGCGTCGAGCGCTGGCTGCGCTCCCTCGGCATCACCGATCTGCACACCGTGAATCCGACGTACGACGGAGGAGGCGACATCTCGGGGCGTGAGGAGCAGTTCCTCTCCGACCGCGACGTGCCGGGCGGCCTGCCGAGCGCGGACGGGGAGTTCTCGAACCGTACGGCGATGACCGCGACCGGCACCGCGAAGCTGCTGGCGCTGCTCGCGACCGGCCACGCGCTCGGTCCGGACGACTCGGCGACCGTGCGCCGCCGCATGCGGCGCGACTCCCGCGAGCAGCGTCACCTCGCCGCGCGCATCGCCGGTGGCGCGGAGCGCGTGGGGGGCCTCGAGACGTACGCGAAGAGCGGAACCTGGGGTCCGATCTATGCCGACGCCGGCATCGTGCGCCATCGCTCTGGGCACGAGATCGTGGTCGTCGTCTTCACCGAGGCACGGCCGCACTACCGCGGTGACTTCATCGCGGATCTCACGGAGACGGCTGCGCGTCGCTGGCTCGCCTCTGCGTCGACCTCCGAGCCGTCGCCGCAGCTCGCTCAGTAGACCCCGCCGAGCTTCGCATGGTCCCACGATACGATCCGTTCGGGACGCACGCGGATCGCGACGCGCTTGGCCGCGGTTCGTCGCAGCGTCTCGCGCATCACGGCCGGGCTCGCGCCGGGCGTCCCGGCGTTGCGCACCGTGATGCGCTCCAGACAGTCGAGCACGGTCTCGGGCGCGCGGACGAGCTCCGCGCGCCCGTAGAGCACGACCCCGCGAAGCTTCGCGTACTCTTCGCCGTCCTCGATCAGCAGCGAGACGCGTGCGTCGCGTTCGAGATTCTTCACCTTCTGACTCTTCGCGAAGGTCGTCATCACGACCGCGCCGTCGTCCTCGAGTCCGAACCACATCGGCATCGGGTGCGGGAAGCCCGCCGGGTCGTTGCTGCACAGGATGATGGTGCGCGCGCCCCCCACGAAGGCGCGGAGCTCTTCGTCGGTCATCCGAATCTGCGCGCGCCGCGACACCCTCAGCGATCCTTCGTCGTTCGGAACAGGTGCTCGAAACGAGCGTTTGCGTCGCGCAGGCACTCCTCGGGCTCGAGGTCGAGGGCGCGGGCGAGGGCCACGGCGGCGAATAGAAGCTCGCCCACGGCGGCGCGCGGAGCGTCCGCGGCGCAGGCGGAGCGAAGCTCGACGAGGCGCGCCTCGATCTCGCCCGCAGCGGAAGCGAAGTCGGGCGACTTCGCACCGGCGCGGGCCGCGCGGCGCTGCAGCTTCTCGGCGCGCAGGAGAGCCGGAAGACCGAGCGGCACGCCGCCGAGGGGATGGCTCTCTTCGCCGCCTTTGGCCGCGCGCTCCTTCGCCTTGCTCTCCTCCCACGCCGCGATCTGCGCGCGTGCGTCCGGGACGTGCGCATCCGCAAAGACGTTCGGGTGACGCCGGACCAGCTTGTCGCAGATCTCCTCGACGACGTCGCCAAACCCGAAGAGGCCCTCCTCCTGCGCCATCTGCGCGTGGAAGACCACCTGGAGCAGCAGATCGCCGAGCTCTTCGCGAAGCGCGCCCATGTCGCCCCGGCGAATGGCGTCGTCGACCTCGTAGGCTTCTTCGATGGTATAGGGAGCGATCGTCTCGAAGCGCTGCTCGAGGTCCCACGGGCAGCCGCCGGCGGGGCTTCGCAGCTTTGCCATGATCTCGAGCAGGCGGTCGATCGACGGCACGGGACGAGTATCGGCGAGCCTGCGCCGGCCGCAACGCGACCCGGGCGCTAGCGGCCGCGCCAGCGCTCGAGTTCGGGCTTGATGCGATCGATCTCGTCGCCCGCGCGAGCGACATCGAGCGGCATCGCACGAATCTCGTCGAGCCGCCGCATCCCGGCCGGTGGCGCAGGGTTTGCGCGCAGCGGAAAGTACGCATTCGTCCGGCACAGCGCGGCCTCGGCGGCGGGAGAGACGAGGTAGTCGACGAGCCGGCGACCTGCCGCAGGGTGCGGGCCATTGCGGAGCAGCAGCACGCTGGTGGGGAGCACCAGCGTGCCGATGCCCTTTGGGTCCTGATCGGGATAGACGATCGCGACCGGAGCGCCCGACGCGACCGCCGCATCCGCGTGGTCGGTGTTCGTGAGACCAACGGCGACGTCGCCCTTCGAGACGAGCTGCATCACGTCCCAGCTCGTGGTCGCGACCCGCACCTCGTTGGCTCGGAGCGTGCCGAGAAAGGAGCGCGTCTCGTCCTCTCCCCAGAGTGCGGTCAGCGCACCCATCTGGACGAGAGTCGAGCCATGGACCGGGTTCGGGATCGCGACGCGCCCCTTCCAGCGTGGGTTCGCGAGATCGCGGATCGAAGACGGCCGAGCCTTGTCCGCGACGAGCTTCGTATTGACGAGCAGCACGCGCGCCTGCGCACCGACGCCCGTCCACAAACCGTCCGGGGCGCGGAACGCCGAGGGGATCCCTTCCGCGGCGGGCGAGAGGTAGAGCTCGATCAGCCCACGACGAACGAGCAGCAGCGGCCGCACCGGGTCGTCGGCCCAGAGCACGTCGGCGGACGGACGATCCGCCTCCGAGGCCAGCCGGTGCAGGATGCCCGACGCCTTGATCTCGAAGCCCGAGTAGGAGGCGCAGACCCGCAGTCCGGACTCCTTCTCGAACGCGCGAATCACGGGCTCGGAGTGCGACTGCTCGACGTACGTGTAGATCACGACGTCGCAGGGGTCTTTCTTGCAGCCCGGCATCCCGGCCGCGAGAAGTGCCGCGACCGCCAGCGCGCCGGTCCTTCGCCTCACGTCGTGACTCCTCTCACCGCCCCCGCCGATCCTCGTGTCGGCCGACCGGGCGAACCGTATCATGCGGGCCGGGTTGCGGCCGAGAGAGCGGCGGATGCTCGTCGGCCGCGTCCCGAGCGGGGGCCATCTGACGGATCGAGACATGCGGCGGCGGTTACGATGAGTGCGGTGCACGACGTTCGATCCGCAGCGCCGGCCGCCTCGTCGCCGCTCGAGCGGGTCCTGCGCCTGTTCACGGACGTGCGGCCCGGAGAAGGACCGACGGCGCTCCGGCTCTTCGCGAGCATCTTCCTGCTGCTGTGCGCGTACTACCTCATCAAGCCGCTGCGCGAGAGCTGGATCGCAGTGTCGAGCGTCGCGTCGCTCTCGAAGATGGAGGTCAAGGCCTACACGAGCTTCGGACAGGCGCTGGTGCTGCTCTTCGCGATCCGCGCCTATGCGCCGCTGGTCGATCGCTGGAAGCGGATCGACCTGCTGACGCGCGTCACGGTCGGCTGCATGGCGACGATGGTGGTGTTCTGGTTCCTGCAGCCCGACTTCTTCATCGAAAATCTGCCCGAGACGGGCATCGTCTTCTACCTGTGGGTGGGGATGTTCGGCGTCTTCGTCGTGGCGCAGTTCTGGGCGTTCGTCGCCGACCTGTACACCGACGAGCGCGGGCGGCGTCTCATCCCGCTCGTCGCGATTGGCGCCACGTCCGGCGCAGTGGCGGGCTCCTGGCTGACGGAAGGCCTGGTCAGCAGCGGACTGCTTCCGCTCGAAGCGCTGCTGATGGTCGCGCTCGTGCCGCTCGGGCTCTCGGCTGCGCTGGCACGCAGCGCCGAGCATCTCGGTCCGGCGATCGGTGCGCCAGACGCGCCGCCGCCGCGGCCGAAGCCCGGACCGGTCCCGAGCGAGGGAGCCAGCGCGCTGCGGCTCATCTTCTCGTCCCGCATGCTGCTGGCCGTCGCTCTCGTGACCCTGCTCCTCAACTGGGTCAACACCAACGGCGAGAACCTGCTCTTCCGCGTCGTGCAGGACTTCCTCTCGGAAGAGGCGCGCAGCCGAGGGATCGAGGCGCCGAGCGCCCTGCTCGCCTTCACGCGAAGCCAGACCGCGGTCTTCTACGGCAGCTTCTACTTCTGGGTGAATGTCTCGGCGCTGGTCCTGCAGTGCTTCGTCGCCTCACGCCTGCTCAAGTACGGAGGCTTCGGCATCATGCTGCTGTTCTCCCCGATCATCTCGCTGCTCGCCTATTCGGCGATGGCAGTGGTCCCGATCCTCGCCGTCGTGAAGGCGATGAAGGTGGCGGACAACGCCACCGACTACTCGATCAGCAACACGTCGCGAAACGTGCTGTGGCTCCCCGTGCCTGCGCTCACGAAGCTGAAGGCGAAGCCGGCCGTCGACTCGTTCTTCGCGCGCGCCGGTGACGGGCTCTCGGCGCTGACGGTGCTCATCGGCGTCCAGGTACTCGATCTCGGCCTCGGAGGCTTCTTCGCGTTCACCGTCGGCCTCGTGGTCTGCTGGCTCGCGCTGGCGACGCTGGTGACCCGCGAGCACGCCCGACTCGCCGCCGAGGGAGGCGGTCCGGCGGCGGGGAGCGAGGGCCCTTCGCGGACGGGGCCCGCGGTGTCGGCCGTCGGGACGGGAGGTGGAGCTTGAAGCGGCCCGCACTACTGATCGCGCTTGCGCTGCTCGCGCCCTGCGCGCACGCCGCCGCGCCGAAGCCGGCGGCGACGGCTGCCGCGAGGACCGCAGGCAGTGGCGAGGAGAAGACCGTCCGCGAGCAGATCGAGGCGATCAAGGCCGCCCCGCGCGGCCCCTTCAAGTACCTGCGCCACTACTGCAACGACGGCAGCGTGCTGCCGCCGTCGGAGAGCTGCGACCCGCGCGGCGGGGGCCTCGAGCACGGCGAGTGGACGGACGAAGTCGCGGCGCTGCGCGCGGGCGGCTACGAGATCGCGAACATCTACGCCATCGTGAAGCCCGAGCGCTTCACCGGTCCCGCACCGGATCTTCGGGCGCTGCAGCAGATGCTGGTCGAGCGGTTCCTGATCGGTGCCGACGACGGCTGGGTGATGCGCGCGACGCGAAGCTATCGCGGCTCGGTGCAGGCTGAAGACGAAGGGCAGGGCATGTCGCGTCTCGTCGGCGCGCTGCTCGGCGATCCCCTCTGGCGCGACGACGCACGCTACTTCCTGCTGCGCGAGACCGTGCGCCAGCTCCCGGCCTCGCCCGATGCGGGCGCAGCCGCTCCGTCCGCCGCCGAGGTCCGCGATCGCGCTCTCAAGCTCGCCGAGCAGGACCCTGCGTTCTTTCCGATCCGCGTGAAGATCCACGGCGTTCCCGATGCGGGCGATGCTGCGGCGGTGCGAGCGTTCGCGCGCGCGCACGGCCGGCGTGAGCTGGCCCCCGATTACGAGGAGCTGGCCCGACGCATCGATGCGCTCTACGGACCGAGTCCGGCTCCGGATCGCATGCGCGTGCTCTCGAAGGCGCTGCCGGGCGCCGCGCTCGCAGGCGAGATCGATCGAGGCGCCGACGCCCTCGCCGCAGCGAGCGACCCGGCCGAGCGCTTTGCCGAGGCGAGCCGCTGGCTCGTGCGGCTTCGTCGTGAAGCTCCGGCGATCGCCGATCGCGCCGCAGCGCTCGCGCTCTTCGAGACCAGCGTTGCGCTCGAGGAGACGGCGTACGCGAGTGGCAACGAGCTTCTGCGCCGGCTCCCGGCGGCATCGCGCCGGCAGCGGCTCGAATGGCTGGCGCAGATGGCCGACGCGCTCGCGGGCAGCGGACTGCTCAACCTGCGGCACGCCGACTCGGTGCGGCGAAGCGTCGAGCGCCTGACCGGCGCCGAGGGTGGCCCGACGGTGAGCGACTACCGCGCGGAGGCGCGGCTGCTCGCGCGCGCTCCGGAGTGGGCCGGCGCCGAGCTGAGCATGCAGATCGGCGAGGGCGTCGACTCGATCTCGGATCTCGATCCGCTCGCGCAGCGCTATCCGCAGGACCGGCTGCGCGGAAGCTCGCTCCTCGCGTACGCGACGATCGTCGACGGCCTCGTCAAGGACGCGAACGCGGAGGCGGGCATCGAGCACGAGGTCTTCGGCCGCCGCCGTGGTGCGGGCCTACGCGCGCTCAACCCCGGCCTCGCGCGCGGCACGCTCCGCCTTCCACGCAATCTCACCCACACGGACGGCTTCGACGCCCACGGGATCTATCTGCTGCCCGAGACGATCGCCGAGCTTCCGCCCGTGGCGGGGATCCTCACGCAGGGTGAGGGCAGCTCTCTCTCGCACGTGCAGCTCCTCGCGCGCAATCTCGGTATCCCGAACGTCGTGGTCGGTCGCGAGCTACTCGACGAGCTCCGTGCGCGGAGCGGCAAGCAGGTCGTCCTCGCCGTGAGTCCGGGTGGCGTCGTTCGGCTCGAGGCCGACGGCCCGCAGTGGAACGAAGCATTCGGTGTCGAAGCGAAGGCACCCCGTGTGAGGATTCAGCCGGACGTCGCAAGGCTCGACCTTCGCGTGACGGACTTCGTGCCACTCGACGCACTACGGGCGAGCGACGCGGGGCGGCTCGCCGGTCCCAAGAGCGCGAACCTCGGCGAGCTGCGCCACGCGTTCGGCACGCAGGTGCCCGACGGGGTCGTGATCCCGTTCGGCGCGTTTCGCCGGCTCCTCGACCAGCCCATCGAGCCGGGTGGCCCGTCGGTCTTCGGCTGGCTGCAGCAGCAGTACGCCGCGATCGCGAAGCTCTCGGGGAAGCCGGAGCGGCAGAAGCAGGCCGCTGCGAAGATGCTCGCACGCATGCGGCGCTGGGCGGCGACCGTCGATCCCGGTGACGAGTTCCGGGCGCAGCTTCGCAGTGCGCTGGCCACGCTCGCGCCGGACGGCGCGGGGGTCTTCGTCCGCAGCGACACCAACGTCGAAGACCTCGCGGGATTCACCGGCGCCGGTCTCAACCTCACGATCTCGAACGTGGTCGGCGAGAAGGCCGTGCTGGACGCGATTCGCGAGGTCTGGGCCTCGCCGTTCACCGACCGCTCCTACGCGTGGCGGCAGTCGCTCATGGAGCAGCCCGAGTACGTGTTCCCGGCCGTGCTCCTGCAGGCCGCGTTCGCTTCCGAGAAGTCCGGCGTGATGGTGACGGCGGACGTCGAGGGGGGCCGCGCGGGCTTCGTCTCGATCGCGACGAACGAGGGTGTGAGTGGCGCCGTCGATGGGCAGGCGGCCGAGTCGCTGCTCGTGAGCGCCGACGGTCGTGACGTCCGCTACCTCGCACAGGCGACCGCGCCATTTCGCAAGGAGCTCTCGCCGGCAGGGGGCATCGTGCGCGCACGCGCGAGCGGCAGCGATACCGTCCTCGCGCCCGCCGAGATCGCACAGCTCGTGGCGCTCGCTCGCGAAGCGCCGCAGCGCTTTCCGTTGCTGCGCGGCGACGACGGGACGC